>NZ_CP133777.1:319285-638571 GCF_034347385.1 Actimicrobium sp. CCC2.4
GATGGCTGAACCGAACAGAACTTGAGTTGATTTCATCATGATGGGATCCTTGATCGAGGCATACAGGCTGGACGATACGCCGTCCGGAAGAATGACCTAGTGAAGTACATTCACGTTATTGCGGTCATGGCTTGTTGATGTCTTCACCTTAGCAGAGGGTGTTCGTCAGACCTGTTTCCTCATTTTTTCTTACATCTTCCCGGACTCGCGGGCATCTGGTCACGGCGTGCGCGGTTTCTGTAGCAACTCCTTGAGCATCGCCATCCTGTCCTTCGGCGAAATGATTTCCGCCTCCGTTGGTACTGCCTCGCCTTCGTCAAGCTTCATTTCCGGAATGAAGCGCGACATTTCGCAATTGATGCTTTCGCGCGCGCGCTTGCGGCGCTTGCACCAGCTCACGTGCAGCGTGCGCTGCGCCCGCGTGATGCCGACATACATCAGGCGGCGTTCTTCCTGGATGCGCGCGCCCAGCGTCTCGAATGGCGCGTCGGGGTCGCCCTTGTGCGGCAGGATGCCTTCTTCGACACCGATCAGAAAGACATGCGGAAATTCCAGTCCCTTGGAAGCGTGCAGCGTCGACATGCGCACTGCATCCGGCTCTTCGTCTTTACCTTCCAGCATGGTCATCAGCGCGACCATCTGGGTCAGTTCGAGCAGGCTTTTTTCGGGTGCTTCGCCGTCTTTACCGCCGGTACATTTTTCTTTCAGCCAGCCGGTAAAGTCGACCACGTTTTCCCATTTGCTCCGGGCTTGGCGGTCATCGAAATTGTCGTACAGGTAGTACTCGTAATTGATCGCTTTCATCATGTCGTCGAGGACTTCGGCGGCGTCTTCACCGCTGCCGTCGGCGCGCTCTTCGAGCTGTTTGATGAAGTTGCCAAATTCGCGCAGCGGCTTGATCTGGCGCTCCGGCAGTTTCGCCTCGAGCCCGCCTTTGAAGACCGCCTCGAACAGCGAGCATTGCCATTGGCCGGCAAAGGTACCCAGCACTTCGAGCGTCGACTGGCCGACGCCGCGCTTGGGCGTGGTCACTGCGCGGATGAAGGCCGGGTCGTCGGAGCCGTTAGCGATCAGGCGTAGGTAGCTGATGATGTCCTTGATCTCGGCGCGGTCGAAATAGCTCTGACCGCCCGACATCGTGTACGGAATGCGTTCGCGCCTGAGCGCTTTTTCAAGGACGCGGGCCTGATGATTGCCGCGATACAGGATCGCGTAATCCGAGAAATTCGCGCGTCGTTCAAAGCGGTGCGCCGACAGCATGATGGCGACCTGATCGGCTTCGATTTCATCGTCTTCCATCGCCATCACCTTGACCGGATCGCCGAGGCCGTGTTCGGACCAGAGCGACTTGTCGAACAGCTTCGGGTTGTTTGAAATGACGGCATTGGCGGCACTGAGAATGCGCGTGCTGGAGCGGTAATTCTGTTCGAGCTTGATGACCTTCAGGTCGGGAAAATCGACCTGCAATGTCTTCAGGTTTTCGATGGTCGCACCGCGCCAGGCGTAGATGGCCTGGTCGTCGTCGCCCACCGCCGTGAAGAGCGGCTTCTTGCCGATACCGGTGACCATTAATTTGACCAGTTCGTACTGGCAGGTATTGGTGTCCTGGTACTCGTCGACCAGCAGATAGCGCAGACGCCGCTGCCACTTGTCGCGCACTGCTTCATTGCTGCGAAACAGTTCGACCGGCAGCCGGATCAGGTCATCAAAATCGACCGCCTGGTACGCCGACAGTGTCGCCACATAGCTGCGATAGATCCGTGCGGCGTCGGCTTCCTCGTCGTCGATGGCTTGCTTGATGGCGGTATCAGGATCGGTCAGGCTGTTCTTCCACAGCGACATCGCGCCCTGGATACGGCGGATCAATTGCTTGTCGGTGGTGATCGCCAGGTCCTGCACCAGCGAAAAACAATCATCGCTATCCATGATCGAAAAACGGTCTTTCAAGCCGAGCTGGCGCGCTTCCTGGCGCAGGATTTTGACGCCCAATGAATGGAAGGTGCTGACCGTGAGCTGCTTGGCCTGGCGCGGTTGCTTGAGCAGTTTGGCGATGCGCTCCTGCATTTCCAGTGCGGCCTTGTTGGTGAATGTCAGCGCGGCGATGTGCTTGGGTTCGTAGCCGCGATCCTCGATCAGATGGGCGATTTTTTGCGTGATCACGCGGGTCTTGCCGGAGCCGGCACCGGCCAGCACCAGGCAGGGACCATCGAGGTAATGGACCGCTTCGCTTTGCGGAGCGTTCAGGCCGAATGAAGGGGTCGAGGACATGGGGACAGACGGTGAGGAGGCGAGCGGCATTGTACCGCCGCCGGCCGGCTCTCCTGCCGCTTACTTCAGCCGCTGGCCATCGGCATCGCGCAACTCGGCCGGCCCCAGTTTGAGCTGGTCCAACTGCGGCCCGATACTGGCCTTGTCGCCAACGCCGATGACGATCATTTTCCCGGGTTGCAGATACTTTGCAGCAACTGCTTGTGCCTGCTTCGCGGTGACGGCAGCGTAGCGTTCGGGCAGCCCGACGTAGTAATCCGTACCCAGGTCGTACACAAAAATGTTGGCCAGCGACGCGCCTATGGCCTGGTTGTTTTCGAAGCGACCCGGCAGCGACAGGATTTGCGCATTGCGCGCATTGGCCAGCTCGGCCGCACCCATCGGCGCACGGATCATGCCGCGCACTTCCTTGAAGATTTCGGCAACCGCCGGTCCGGTCACATCGGTGCGGATACTGCCCGCCACCGAAAATGGACCCGGCCCGCGGTGATAGGCAAAGCCCGATTTGGTACCGTAGGTGTAGCCTTTTTCTTCACGCAAATTGCTGTTGATACGGCTCGTGAACAAGCCGCCTAGCGCGGCGTTCATGACCTGCAGCGCTTCGAAATCAGGCGTCTTGCGATCGGGGCCGAGGGTGACGATGCGCAGGGCGGTTTGCGGCGCACCGGGCTTGTCGACCAGGATCAGTTTTGCGGTAGTTGGCTGCACCGGACCGAGCGTGGCCGGCTCGCTGACGGTACCTTTCCAGTCGCCGAAACGGGCTTCGGCCAGTGCTGTCAAGCCGGCGCGGGTGATGTCGCCGGAGACCACCAACGCGGCGTTTGCAGGGACGTAATGCTGTTTCCAGAAGCGCTCCAGATCGATGCGACGCGTCGCCTTGACCGATGCTTCGGTCCCGAGTTCGACGCTGCCGTAGGGGTGGTCGGTGCCATACAACGCAGCGAGCTCGATACGGGCAGCGACGGCCGGCGCGTTCTCGCGTTCCTGGCTGAGTTCACCGAGCCGGCTGCTGCGACTGCGCTCGATTTCTTCGGCCGGAAATGCCGGATGCCGGACCATGTCGGCCAGCACATCGAGCGACTGGCTGAAATTGGCCTTGAGCGACATCACCGATACGATCGATGCATCGGCCGTCGAGCCGGTTGCCATGAAAGCGCCGAGTTGCGCGAGTTCGTCGGCGATCTGCGGTGCGCTGCGACTGGTCGTGCCTTCCTCGAGCATCTGCGCGGTAAAGCTGGCCAGCCCCGGTTGGCCGGCAGGATTCGCGCCGGAGCCGCTGCGCACCACCAGTTCGGCGGCGACCAGCGGCAAGGCCGGATTGAAGTTGTGGATCACGGTCAGGCCATTGGCGAGCGTAAAAGCATCGCCCCGGGGTAGTGCAAACGGGGCCAATGGCTGAGCCTTCGGCACTTGCCGGCGCCATGACTCATCTTTGTTGAGCGAGGTGCGCGGTTCGGCACGCGCTTTTGCTGCCGGCGGCGTTGGCACTTCCGGTCCGAGTTCTTTCGGGCCCGGTACGCCATGCACAACCACGCGCGCAATCGTAGCTAGTTGCGCATCGACGACGCGCTTGACGTCGGCGGCAGTGACCTGGCGATAGCGTTCGATATCCTTCGGCAGATAGCCGGGGTCACCGAGGTACTGGTTGTACTGGTTCAGCTGGTTGGCCAGGCCTTCGCCACCGACTTTCTCGAGACGGGTCAGCATCGCGGTTTCGATTGTGTTGCGGGCGCGCGCGACTTCCTTGTCATCGGGGCCGTTCTTACGTAACAGCTGCAGTTGTTCGTCGATGGCGGCTTCAATTTCTTTTGCATCGTGGCCGGGACGCGCGGTTACCGACACCACGAACATCGAGGTCAGTGCGTTCGATCCTTGCGAGGCGCTGACTTCCTGGGCGATCTGCTTGTCATAGACCAGCGACTTGTACAGGCGACTGGATTTGCCGCCGCCAAGAATCTGTCCGGCAATCGCCAGTTCGGCATCGCCCGGCTGGTAGGCCGGTGACGTCAGCCAGGCCATATAAACCCGTGGCAGCTCGACCTGATCGGTCACGACGGCGCGCCGCTCGCTGGTGATCGGTGGCGTCACCACAGTCGACTTTGGTAGCGCCGGGCCGCGCTTGAAGCTGCCGAAATATCGGGCCACCAGCGCCTTGGTGCGGACCTTGTCGATATCGCCGACGATGACCAGACTGGCGTTGTTGGGCCGGTAGTACTGCGTGAAGAAGTGCTTGATGTCGCCCAGTTTGGCGGACTGGATGTCGGCATGCGAACCGATGATGCTGGCGTAGTACGGATGCGTCTTCGGGAACAGCTGATGGAACAGGGCTTCTTCGACAATGCCGTAGGGCGTGTTTTCAACGCTCTGGCGGCGCTCGTTACGGACCACGTCAATCTGGTTGGTCAATGCCGTCTGGTCGAGAACATCGAGCAGATAACCCATGCGATCAGCATGGACCCAGAGCGCCAGTTCGAGCTGGTTCGACGGCACGGTGTCGAAGTAGTTGGTGCGGTCAAAATCGGTGCTGCCATTGGAGTCGGTTGCGCCAGCGCCTTCGAGTAATTTATCGGCAGTGCCACGCGGCACGTGCTTCGAGGCGGCGAACATCATGTGCTCGAACAGATGCGCAAAACCGGTCAGGCCGGGCGCTTCGTTGGCTGGACCGACGTGATACCAGAGATTGACGGCCGTCAGCGGCAAGCGGTGATTCTCGACCAGGATGACATCCAGGCCATTGGGCAATGTGTATTTTTCGAACGGGATTCGGGTCACTGCGGTGCTAGCGAAAGTAACGGCATCGGCGGCCCTGACCGGTGACACCAGCGCTACACACAAGACGAACAGAAAGGCGGGCAATGCCAGCAGCTTACGGGTATTCATGGACTCTCCGGGCAGGATGTTGACTGCGGATTATGACAGTGCGCCGGCGGACGTGCCGCCTGCCCGGACAAGGCGGCACGACGATGATGATGCACTCAGCCCGGTGCGCCAAATTCCATGGTCCAGTAGTACTTGTAGTTGTCGGCATCATTACGGACGCACGCCACGCCGACTTCTGCAGCGGTCGCGTTCATGATGGCATCGCAATGGCCGGGGCTGTCGAGCCAGCTCTGCATCACCTGATCAATCGAGCTTTGGCCGGCAGCAATATTTTCGGCCCACATGCGCCAACGGTAACCGGCGTTGGTAATGCGTTGACCACCGGAACTGCCATCGCTACCGCTATGCGAAAAATAATTCTTAGCCGCCATGTCTACCGAATGCTGACTCGCTGCCGCGAGCAACTTGGTGTTCCAGCTGACAGCGGCGACCGCCGCGCGTGCCGTGCCGCCACAGACACGTCCTGCAGCGCGCACCTGGTTAAGACGACTCATCATTTCCTGCTGAAAATTGGGTAGTCCACAGCTTTGTGACGCAGCGACATTTGCCACGACAGCAGCAACCGGGGTTGGCGCTACCGGAGCTGGAATTCTGGCTACTGGAACGCGCACAGGCGCGGGCGCGGGAGCGCCCGCACTAATCTGTCGGAACGGGCTACTGAAACCGGTATCGTTACCGCAGGCAGCAAGGGTGAATGAAAGAAAAATGGCAGATGAATAGGCAAGTCGGTTCAATTTGATTACTCCGGCAATAGGGATGATGTGCATGTCCTCGCGCACCGCAACGATCCGTCGATAACGCGAGACAGAGATTTGCAGAACCACTGGATAGGCGCGTCGACCTTCAATGCGCCGCAGGGTCCGGGCAATCCGAACCCGCATATCAAGACCGGAGAGTTTTAGTGAAAGTTCCGGACAAATACCGGTGCCGCCGGCAACCTGCCTTTCTTGACTCTATGGCAATCACTGGCCATGACAGAGCATCAATAAAACAGTGCGAAAAGTTTAGCTTTGGTCAACTTGATTCGCCGCGACAATGGACTGTTACTTGCAAAGCACGCTTTCCGGCCCAATATCGACTCCTATTTCCAACGCTCACTGAAATGGCATTTGCATGAAATTTACTCACTTGATCGAAATCAATGATCCGCTTTTGCCGTTGGTGGAAACCCTGACGCGTGAGCAGCTCTGGCGTGGCCTGGTGTTGCGCGCGAAAGCACCCAAATTGTTCGTGCCGTATCTGGATCGCTGCTCGATCACGGCACTCACTGATTCCGGCTTCGCCCGCGAATTGCAGTATGGCGATCTGGTGATTCGTGACCAGGTCACGCTTACCACCGGTCAAATGGTCCACTATGCGATACCGCAGCAAAAGGACATCCCGCCTTCGGCGCTGACAATGACCATCGAGGAGCCGCAAGCAGAACTGCTGTTCGTGCGGTTTTCGTACGAGGATAGTCAAACCGAAGAGGAAGGCTCGGTCGATGCGTTTTATAACGAATTCCGGCATTCGGCTTATCAGGAAGCCGATATCGATACGATTCGCCTGATACGCCAGATGGTGCAGGACGGTGAGCTGGGCTAAGTGCGATTCAGATATCGGCCGGGTCGACTTCGACCGACCACCGTGCCCGTGTCTTGATCTCGCGCAGTGCCGCTATCCATACCGTCAGAAATGCCTGCAATGCAGGGCGGGACGCTGACTCGATCAGCAACTGGGCCCGATCGACGTTGGCCACGCGCATCATTGTCATCGGAATAGGGTCGTTGATAACGATGCCGTCCTGCTTTACCGCTGCTGCCGCCGCGCGCAAAAATTCCAGCGCGATGGGGAGTTCGCGGGCTTCGGCGCGCAGCAAGGCTTGAAAGATGTACGGTGGCAGCCCCGCTTGTCGGCGCTCTGCCAGCAATTCGTTAGCAAAACGGTCGTAGTTGTGCGCGATGATCGCGGCATAGAGCGGATGCTGCGGGTAGCGCGTCTGGATCAATACTTCGCTGGGACTACCGCCGTCTTTTTGCGCCGCCCGCCCCGCCCGCCCTGCCACTTGCATCAGTTGCGCGAACAGTCGCTCGCTCGCCCGGTAATCCTGCGAAAACAGCGCCGTGTCGGGATTGAGGATGCCTACCAGCGTCAGGTTCTGGAAGTCGTGTCCCTTGGCCACCATCTGGGTACCAATCAGGATATCGACGTCGCCGCGATGCACGCTGTCGAAAGCGGCCTGCGCACTGCCCTTGCGGCGCGTTGAATCGGCATCGATGCGCAGCAGCCGGGCTTCCGGCAACAGACTTTGCAGCCCCTCCTCGACCCGCTGGGTGCCGCGCCCGAGCGGTTGGATATCAACATTGCCGCATGTCGGACAGGATTTGGGAATCCGGTGTTCGAGGCCACAGTGATGGCATCGCAGCCGGTAGTCGGGTTTATGCAGGACCATGAAGGCGGTACAACGGGTGCAATTACTGATCCAGCCGCAGGCATCGCAGGACAGTACCGGGGCATACCCGCGCCGGTTCAGAAATAGCAAGGATTGCTCGCCGCGTTCAAGCCGCACTTTGAGCGCCTTCAGCAAAGTCGACGTGATGCCTTCAAATGGCTTGTCATGCTCCATGTTGATCAAACTGACTTTAGGCAAGACCGCATCGCGCACGGCCCGGTCGCGCAGATCGAGCTGGCGGTATCGCCCCGACTGCGCGTGGTGCCAGGTCTCCAGCGAGGGAGTGGCGGAGCCCAGTACCAGCGGGATTGCCAATTGACGCGCACGCCATACCGCCAGATCACGTGCCGAATAGCGCAACCCTTCCTGTTGCTTGTAAGAAGTATCATGTTCTTCGTCAATCATGATCAGTTTCAGATGCGGGATCGATGCCAGTAGCGCCAGCCGGGTACCAAGAATGATGCGTGCATGTCCCAGATGGGCTGCCAGCCAGTTGCGCAAGCGTTCGCCCTCTGCCAGGCCGCTATGCAATGTCACCACCATCACCGTTGGAAAACGCGCGCGGATATTACCTTCTAGCTGCGGCGTCAGATTGATCTCGGGCACCATGATCAGTATCTGTGCCGGATTGTCCAGATCACTGGCCTGGCTGAGGATAGTCGCGGCCGCATGCAGGTAGACCTCGGTTTTACCGCTGCCGGTAACCCCGTACAACAGATGCGGCGCATACCCTGAGGCACCGGCAATAGCGTCAGCAGCATATTGCTGCGCCGGATTGAGCGCCGGCACGTTGGCGGGCGTCGCATCATGAGCAAGGCGAGGCTGATCAAGCTTTTTAAGCGCCTTGTCCAGCGAAACCGACTTCAGTCCGCGCAAATTTTTGGGCAACGCCGGGATCACCACTTCGCCAAGCGGCCGATGGTAATAAGCGGCAGCGAAACGGCACAAGGCCAGCCACGACGAACTCAATGGCGGCAATTGCGCATGCACGGCCAATGCGTTCTTGAGCTTGCCGGCAGGAACCTCCGTTGTGGAGCCAATCCCGACAATCATGGCAGCGACTTCGCGGCGCCCGAACGGAACAATCGCAATTTGCCCGATCGCCGGCAACACCGTGCTGTCCACTTCCAAAGGCCAGAGGTAGTCAAAACCAACAGCGAGCGGTGCGTCAAGTGCGACGGTTAGGATGCAATGTGACACGAGTTAAAGTATTCCATGAGAAAACTGGCTAACTATCAGTTTCATAAGTACTTTTTATAAATTTTTCAGAGGCTGTGGATAACTTTGTGGATAAGAAGCTATTGACAAGCTCACATCCCAGCATTCATGCGGTTTTCTGGGAAATGAAAAAAAGAATTGCAAAAATTAAACTCATTTAAATCAATGGGTTGAAAAAACGGCTTACACGCTTTAAATAACTTTCAAATAAATATGCTGGGGTCGAATGCAGGATTTATTTTGTGCATAAGTAAGAAAATTTTCTTCAGTGGATATTGACTTATAGTTTTTTAAGGTAACTTTTAAGCATGAGCTTATCGATATATACAAACTAGAAAACCGTTCCGGTGTCAACTGCATCAATCCCGGGCAAAACAGAGAAACGACTTTTAACACCTCAGGTGAAACATGAAGTAATTGCGTAACACCACGATTCATAAGCACTTTTAGATGTATCCACAATAACTGTGGATAACTTTGTGGATAAGTGACCCTTGACAAGCCCCAAAGCCAGAGCTGATGCGGGTTTCAACAAAATGCACTCTGTAGAAGCAGATTTTAAAGCTAATAAAATCAAGCACTTAGAATTTAGCTACTCGCCTGAAATTTTATTTTTAAAAATAATATTTTTCTTTTCTTGGGCTCAAATTTTGTGAATAAGATCGGTTTTCTGACCCGGAACAAGTCGACGATCCGGATCCCGGCCAGTCAGCGCATCGCCCGACTCAGGCTATGAACAGCGTCCACCATCACAGCGACAGCATCAGGTTGAGTGAATTGTGAAATCCCGTGACCCAGATTGAAAACATGGCCATGGCCTTCCGATGGCGCCCCGTAGGAAGCGAGTGCACTGGCAACTTCGGCATGTATCTGCTCTGGCTTGGCGAACAATGCCACCGGGTCAAGATTGCCTTGCAAGGCCACCTTGTGACCAACCTGCGCCCTGGCGCGCCCGAGGTTGACTGTCCAGTCCAGACCAACTGCATCGGCACCGATATCGGCAATCTGGTCAAGCCACAACCCGCCTCCTTTGGTAAACACGATGCAGGGAACACGCCCACCTCCCTGATCAAGGTGCAACTGGGCGACCACTTCGCGCATATAGTCCAACGAAAATTTCTGATACGCGCCATCAGCTAGTGCTCCGCCCCAGCTGTCGAAGATCATCACAGCCTGCGCACCCGCTGCAATCTGGGCATTCAGATAGCCGGCGACGGCGGTGGCGTTGATAGACAAAATACGGTGCATCAAGTCCGGACGGTCATACAGCATACTTTTGACACGACGGAAATCGTCTGAACCACCACCTTCGACCATGTAGCAGGCCAACGTCCAGGGACTGCCTGAAAACCCGATGAGTGGAACACGGCCATCGAGCTCGGTACGGATCTGCGTGACGGCATCATAGACGTATTGCAGGTCACCCAGATCAGGGGCTTGAAGGGCCATCACCGCCGCCTCATCGCGCAGCGGCCGTTCAAATTTCGGTCCTTCTCCGTCAGCAAAATAAAGTCCCAGCCCCATTGCATCAGGCACGGTCAGGATATCGGAGAACAGGATTGCGGCATCCAGCGGAAACCGGTCGAGCGGTTGCAGTGTTACTTCGGTGGCGTAATCGGGATTTTTTGCCAATCCGAGGAAGGAGCCGGCGCGGGCACGCGTCGCGCGGTACTCGGGCAAATAACGACCGGCCTGGCGCATCAGCCACACCGGCGTGTAATCAGTGGGCTGACGCAACAATGCGCGCAGAAAGGTATCGTTTTTCAGCGGGGCGAACTTGGTAGACATCAGACGAATCCTGGCAACATCAAAGAAGCCGGTATTATCGCCGAAAGCACAGACAGGGAAGCATAAAGCGCACATCACATATCTGCGGCACCGAAGAGATCGCGGAATGCAGGCAAGGCCACGCCGCGGGCTAGACGATCTTCAGATTTTTCAGCTCCGGATTGGCCGGCGGATACGTCAGCTTCATTGCTTCCAGCGTTTCGAGCAAGATCGAAGCAATCGCCAGGTTTCGATGGGTTTTTGAATTCGCAGGGATGACAAACCAGGGGGCTTGATCGGTGTCGGTTGCGTTAATTGCCACCGTGTATGCGTCCTGATACGCATCCCACAACTTGCGTTCCTCAATATCCTGCACATCGAATTTCCAATGCTTGTCCGGTTCCGCAAGTCGATCCTCGAGGCGTCCCTTCTGTTCGTCCTTCGAGATATGCAAAAAGAACTTCACGACGACGGTGCCGGTCTCGGCGAGCAAGCGTTCAAAATCACAAATCTGAGCTAACCGTCGCTTACGCTCATCGTCATCGATCCAATCGTGTACCCGCGCGATCAAGACATCCTCGTAATGACTGCGGTTAAACACCGCAATTTGACCGGAGGCTGGTGTTTGCTGATGAACGCGCCACAAGAAATCGTGGTCTTTTTCGAAGGCAGTCGGCGCCTTGAAAGCTACGCCACGGATACCCGACGGATTGATCCTGCCCAGGACGTCTTTCACTGCGCCGTCTTTGCCGGAAGTATCCATTCCCTGGAAGACGACCAACAACTTGCGGTCGTGTGCGGCGTACAGTATGTTTTGTAAATCAGCAATCTTTTGGGCCATCGCGTCGACTTCCTGCTTGTCGGTCGCTTTGTCGCTGCTTGACAGTGGCTTGTCACCCGCATCACCGTCACTGATCTTGTTAGATTTTTTTGGTCGAAACTGGGTGCTGACATTCATGCAGTTCTCCGGATAAAGGGCCCCACAGTATTACACTGCCTCGCAAAGACATACCGCGCTAGCGCAACGTTTCATGTGACAAATCATGGCGGTTAACGTCAAAAAGGCAGCCGTAGCTGCCTTTCATTTCCTGCACGCTGCGATACAAACTCAGCGCTTTTGACGCAACCGCTGAATCGCTGCCAATTGGGCGATCGCCACCGACAACTCTGCTTGTGCCGCAGCGTAATCGATTTTTGATTCCTGATTGATCATCGCTTCTTCGGCCAGACGTTTGGCTTCCAATGCCTTGGCTTCGTCAAGATCGCCACCGCGGATCGCGGTGTCGGCCAGGACGGTCACGGCGTTTGGTTGCACTTCCAGAATACCGCCAGCCACGAACACCAGCTCCATCTCGGCTTGGCCTGCAACCTTGATGCGCACGGTGCCCGGCTTGATGCGAGTGATCAATGGGGTGTGACCCGGATAAATACCCAGTTCACCGGACTCGCCCGGCAGTGCGACGAATTCGGCTTCACCGGAAAAAATCTGCGTCTCGGCCGAAACCACATCAACGTGAATAGTGTGTGCCATCTTGAAACCTTATCTGTTCAATGAGTCAGTGGTCGTGCAACTGGCGACGAATGATTCCGGCACCAGCAAGCAACGATTACTGAGCCTTCTTGGCTTTTTCGATTGCTTCTTCGATCGTACCAACCATGTAGAACGCTTGCTCTGGCAGGTGATCGAGCTCGCCCGACGCGATCATCTTGAAACCCTTGATCGTGTCTTTAAGCGACACGTATTTACCAGGCGCGCCGGTAAATACTTCAGCAACGTGGAATGGCTGCGATAGGAAACGCTGCATTTTACGTGCGCGCGCGACCAGCAGTTTGTCTTCCGGCGCCAATTCGTCCATACCCAGAATCGCGATAATGTCGCGCAATTCCTTGTAACGCTGCAAGGTACCCTGCACCGCACGGGCGGTGTCATAGTGGTCCTGACCAACGACAAGCGGATCGAGCTGACGGGATGTTGAGTCGAGTGGATCGACCGCAGGGTAGATACCCAGCGAGGCGATGTCACGCGACAGAACGACGGTCGAATCCAGGTGGGCAAACGTGGTGGCTGGCGATGGATCGGTCAAGTCATCGGCTGGAACGTAGACGGCCTGGATCGAGGTGATCGAGCCGACTTTGGTCGACGTGATGCGCTCTTGCAGACGACCCATTTCTTCAGCTAGTGTTGGCTGATAACCCACGGCGGAAGGCATACGGCCCAGCAGTGCAGACACTTCGGTACCGGCCAACGTGAAGCGATAGATATTGTCGACGAAGAACAAAACGTCTTTACCTTCGTCACGGAAACTTTCCGCAATCGTCAGACCGGTCAACGCAACGCGCAGACGGTTACCTGGCGGTTCATTCATCTGGCCGTAGACCATCGCGACTTTGGAGTTCTCTGGATTTTCCAGATCGACCACTTTCGCATCAGCCATCTCGTGATAGAAGTCATTGCCTTCACGAGTGCGCTCACCGACACCGGCAAACACGGACAAACCGCTGTGTGCCTTGGCGATGTTGTTGATCAATTCCATCATGTTCACGGTCTTGCCTACACCAGCGCCGCCGAACAGGCCAACTTTACCGCCCTTGGCAAACGGACACACCAGATCGATCACCTTGATACCGGTTTCGAGCAAGTCTTGCGATGGCGACAGTTCGTCGTACGCAGGAGCTTTGCGGTGGATCGATGCCATTTTTTCGTGGCTGACCGGACCGCATTCGTCGATCGGGTTACCCAGCACGTCCATGATGCGACCGAGGGTTGCCTTGCCGACTGGAACCATGATCGGTCCGCCGGTGTTCTGAATAATCATGCCGCGGCGCAAACCGTCGGAAGTACCCAGCGCGATGGTACGGACAATGCCATCGCCCAGCTGCTGTTGCACTTCCAGTGTCAGTTCCGAGCCTTCCATTTTCAAGGCGTCATACACCTTGGGCATCGCGTTGCGTGGGAACTCAACGTCCACCACTGCGCCGATACACTGAACGATTTTGCCGTCAGCCATGTTCGTTCCTTCAAAAGTAATTTAAATTCCTGGCATCCCGGTGTCGTGCTTGTCGCTCTTGAAGCGGGCATGTGGCCGGAGTGCATCTTTTTTCTAGTCAGTCGGGGACAAAGCAATTCGTTGCCTTACGGCACCTCTTCAACTCTGTCCCGCAAGGGCATTAAACCGCAGCCGCTCCGGAAACAATCTCCGACAATTCCTTCGTAATCGCTGCCTGACGCGTCTTGTTATAAATCAGCTTCAATTCACCAATCACGTTGCCGGCGTTATCGCTGGCAGACTTCATCGCGACCATACGCGCCGATTGCTCGGACGCCATGTTTTCTGCGACTGCCTGGAAAATCAATGCTTCTACATAACGCAACAACAGTTCATCAATGACCGATTGCGCATCTGGCTCGTAAATGTAATCCCATGCGTGATTACCTTTATCGGCTTCCAGTTTGTCGGCGGACAACGGGAGCAATTGCTCCAGTGTCGCTTCCTGGCGCATCGTATTGATGAACTTGGTGTACACGACGTACACCGCGTCCAGACGACCTTCCTGGTACGCGTCGAGCAAGACCTTCACAGGGCCGATCAGCTTGTCGAGATGCGGCGCATCACCGAGTTGCACCGCATGCGACACCACTGTCGCACCGATACGATTCAGGAAACCGAATCCCTTGTTGCCGATCGCCACTGCTTCGATCTTGTGACCCGTGCTTTCGACTTCGCGCATCTTCGTCGTCAGCAAACGCAGTGCATTGGTGTTCAACCCGCCGCACAACCCTTTGTCGGTTGTGACGACGACGAAACCAACGCGCTTGGCGCTGTCTTGTGACACCAGGAACGGATGCGTGTACTCGGGGTTCGCCTGGGACAGGTTGGCCGCGATGTTACGAATCTTTTCGCTGTAAGGGCGAGCGGCACGCATCCGCTCCTGCGCTTTGCGCATCTTGGATGCGGCGACCATTTCCATCGCCTTGGTGATCTTCTTCGTATTTTCTACGCTCTTGATCTTGCCTCGAATCTCTTTGCCTGAAGCCATGCTTAGTTACTCCTTATGCACAGTTAGGGTCAGAACGATTTCTTGAAATCTGCAATCGCGGCGGCCAGTGCAACTTCACCGTCCTTGTCGAGCTGCTTGGTTTCTTCGATCTTCTGCAACAGAGCAACGTGGCTGCTCTTCATGAAGCCATGCAGACCCGACTCAAATGCCAGCACTTGCTTGACTTCGACATCGTCGAGGTAGCCCTTGTTGACCGCGAACAGCGAACACGCCATCAGCGAAATTGACAACGGCGAGTACTGCGCCTGCTTGAGTAATTCGGTAACGCGGGCACCACGATCGAGCTGCTTGCGGGTCGATGCATCGAGGTCCGAAGCAAACTGCGCAAACGCAGCAAGTTCACGATACTGAGCCAAGTCGGTACGAATACCACCGGACAGATTTTTGATGACCTTGGTCTGGGCAGCACCACCAACACGCGACACCGAAATACCGGCGTTGATCGCAGGACGGATACCGGCGTTGAACAGCGAAGTTTCCAGGAAGATCTGACCGTCGGTGATCGAAATCACGTTGGTTGGAACGAAAGCAGAAACGTCACCAGCTTGTGTTTCGATGATCGGCAGAGCAGTCAGCGAACCAGTCTTACCCTTGACTTCACCCTTGGTGAAGGCTTCGACGTAGTCCGGATTCACGCGTGCTGCGCGCTCAAGCAAACGACTGTGAAGGTAGAACACGTCGCCAGGATAGGCTTCACGACCTGGTGGACGGCGCAGCAGCAGCGACACTTGACGGTACGCAACGGCTTGCTTGGACAAATCGTCATAGACGATCAGTGCATCTTCACCGCGGTCACGGAAGTATTCGCCCATTGCGCAACCGGCGTACGGTGCGACGAACTGCATGGCAGCCGATTCGGAAGCCGACGCGGCGACGACGATCGTGTATTCCATCGCGTTGTGCAGCTCGAGCGAGCGCACGATGTTCTTGATCGACGAGGCTTTTTGACCGATAGCAACGTAGATGCACGTTACGCCCTGGCCCTTCTGGTTGATGATCGCATCGATCGCTACCGCAGTCTTGCCGGTTTGACGATCGCCAATGATCAGTTCGCGTTGACCGCGGCCGATTGGCACCATGGCATCAATCGACTTCAGACCGGTTTGCATCGGTTGCGATACGGATTGACGGGCAATCACGCCTGGGGCGATCTTTTCGATCGGTGCGGTCAACTTGGCGTTAACGGGACCTTTACCATCAATTGGTTGACCCAGTGCATTGACCACGCGGCCGCACAGTTCAGGACCAATCGGCACTTCCAGAATGCGGCCGGTACATTTGACCGTATCGCCTTCGGAGATGTGCTCGTAATCACCCAGGATCACGGAACCGACCGAGTCACGCTCGAGGTTCAGCGCGAGGCCGAAGGTGTTACCTGGAAATTCCAGCATCTCGCCTTGCATCACGTCGGACAGACCGTGGATGCGGCAGATACCATCGGACACCGAAATGACCGTACCCTGATTGCGGATCTCGGCGCTGTCGCTGAGACCTTGAATCCGGCTCTTGATCAGTTCGCTGATTTCGGACGGGTTGAGTTGCATATAAACTCCTAAAATTTTTCTCTGGCTTACGCGAGGGGCAAGGTTGGCATGGTCACGCTGTGAGCGCGACCTGCATCTGTTGCAGCTTTGCGCGCACCGACGTGTCGAGCACTTCGTCACCGACAACTACGCGCACACCACCAATTAATGTCGAATCGATCGACACCAATGGATTGAGTTTGCGACCGAATTTCTTTTCCAGCGTGGCAATCAGCGCACTGACCTGCTCCGGCGTCAATTCGAACGCGCTGACGATGTCCGCATCCGCGGCGCCTTCTTCGGTATTTTTCAATACCTGGAATTGGGCGTCGATTTCGGGCAGCAAGGTCAGACGACCGTTTTCGATCAGCATGGTGATGAAGTTATTGGCTTCGACACCCACGGGCGATTTGACGGCAGACAGAAATGTGGCGGCAATATCCGCATCCGAAATTTTCGGGTTGTGCGTCAAAGCTTGCAGGTCAGGATCTGCAGCGACCTGAGCCATTTCCGCGACCAGACCGGACCAGGCGGTCAGGTCTTCTGTCTTTGCGATGCGAAACAAGGCTTCGGCGTAAGGACGGGCAATCGTTGCGAGTTCAGCCATGATTACAGCTCGGTTTTCAGTTGGGTCAACAGGTCGGCATGCACTGCCGCATTGACTTCACGCTTCAGAATCTGTTCGGCACCCTTCACCGCCAACGTAGCAACCTGGTCGCGCAAAGCTTCGCGCGCTTGAGTTACTTGCTGGTCGGCTTCGGCTTTAGCTGCGGCAATAATGCGCGCGGCTTCAGCGGAGGCGGTGTTCTTGGCTTCGTCAATGATGCCCTGGGCACGCTTCTCAGCATCGCTGATCCGCTTTTGACCAGCATCGTTAGCCGATGCAAGTTGCGCCTGAACACGCTTCTCTGCGGCTGCCATTTCGGCTTTGCCGCGTTCGGCCGCAGCCAAACCATCCGCGATCTTCTGTGCGCGCTCATCGAGCGCTTTCGTCAACGGCGGCCACACGAATTTCATCGTGAAACCAGCGAGGATGAAGAAGACCACGAACTGTGCAATCAAAGTTGCATTGAGGTTCATGGATTTTTTCCTTAGCAGAATACGGTAGGCCGACGCCCCGAACCGGGACGCGACCACGAGCAGCGAATTACTTGGCGACGAACGGGTTTGCGAATGCAAACAGCATGGCGATACCAACACCGATCAGGAACGCAGCGTCGATCAGACCAGCCAGCAAAAACATTTTGGTTTGCAATGCATTCATCAGTTCTGGCTGACGCGCCGATGCTTCAAGATACTTACCGCCCATGATAGCGATACCGATACAAGCACCAATGGCGCCCAGGCCGATAATCAAACCACACGCCAATGCTACGAATGAGAGGTCAGTCATGACAATTCCTTAAAAGTTAAAATAAATATAAAAATTAAATCAAAAAACCAGCTTACCAATACAACAATTTCAAAACCTGAAACCGATTAATGCCCTTCGTGCGCCTGGCCGATATACACCAGCGTCAGCATCATGAAGATGAATGCCTGCAGGAATACGATCAGAATATGGAAAATCGCCCAAACCGTACCCGCCAACACATGACCGGCGAACCCGAAAACCGTGGCGGTCGACCCAAGCAAGGCAATCAACAAGAACAACAATTCACCGGCGAACATGTTACCGAACAGTCGCATGGCAAGAGACACGGTCTTGGCAGCGAACTCAATAACATTAAGCAACAAATTAAACGGGGCAAGCCAGATACCAAACGGCGCTGCGAACAATTCGTGAATGAAGCCGCCAAGCCCTTTGATTTTGAGGTTGTAGTACATCATCAAGGCGAAAACACCGAGGGCGATGCCCATCGTGCCATTGAGGTCCGCAGTCGGGACGACGCGATGATGGGTGAACGTTTCTTCGACACCGAAGAAGCTGAACAAGGCGGAGAACATGTCGACTGGCAAGAAGTCGAGCGAATTCATCAGTGCAACCCAAACAAAAATCGTCAGTGCCAGCGGCGCAATAAAGCTGCGATCTCCGTGGACTATCGACTTAGCTTGATTATCAACCATCTCGTAGACCATTTCGACGGCAGACTGGAAACGACCAGGCACGCCGGAGGTTGCCTTGCGTGCAGCGAGGTACATGACCAGGCAGCCAACCACACCCGCGAAAACAGACCAGAAAATAGTATCTATGTTCAAGATCGAAAAATCGATGATCTTTTCTTGGTGCTTAGTAGAAAAATGGCCCAGGTGGTGGACGATATATTCAGAGGCAGTCGGTGCGTGTTCCGCAGCCGCGCCAGCAATCGCTTCAGTCGTCATGTCAGTGCCTAAATAATAAAATGATGTAACTTTTCAGTGCCACAACGAAGGCAGCGATTAACGCCAGCCAGTTCAAATCGTGGTACAGCCATGCGACGGCGCCTAGCAGCGTCACCGTCAATGCGATCTTGACAAATTCACCAATGAAAAATGAGATGGGATTTGCGCCGCCTGGCTTGCGGGAAGCCGCAAACAGTCTCAACGCAAACAGTCCATTCGGAACTACGCAACACAGACCACCCAGCAAAGCCGACAAGAATCCTGGGATCCCTGCCAATGCACCCGATATCAAACTGACGACCAGCGTCGCTATGAACTGCAATAAGACAACGCGCAACATGCTAGTCCAAGGTCAGTAGCCCATCACCGACGATCTTCGGTGCAATGTGCATTAAAACAAAATGTTGATGTGGGGGCTCGGAAGCCACGGGATTATAAGTGGTTTCCGAAGGGGCAGTCAATTATTTGGCGTACAGAGAAGAGGAGAAAAGTGCGGCCTATTTCACTATTCGGCAGAATGTTTTGATTGAGATCGAATCGGCCGTCACATCAGTGCCGGCCGAGTCACAATATGACTATTTATGCGGCTACCCGCAGCCGGGCAATCACCCCGTCAAGCGCGTCGAGACTCGCGAAATCAATGACTAGCTGGCCCCTGTTGCGTGCGCCAATTTTTACCGTCACGGTAGTTGCGAGAGAGTCCGACAATTCTTCTTCAAGCCGGGCTATATCACCCGACTTAGATTTCCGTGGCTGTGGATCTGCGGATTGCTCGCTGGACGTGCGGGTCACCAGCTTTTCGGCGTCACGTACCGACATGCGCTTCGCAACAATCTGATTGGCCAGTGTTATCTGGGTAGCAGCATCAACCGGCAATAGTGCACGAGCATGCCCCATGTCCAGATCTCCTGCCATTAACATCGTCTGCACCGGTTGTGCGAGGTTGAGCAAGCGCAATAAGTTGGACACCGCACTCCGCGAGCGCCCTACCGCTGTCGCCGCTTGTTCGTGCGTGAATTCGAAATCACTGATCAACCGGTGAATACCTTGAGCTTCTTCAAGGGGGTTCAGATCTTCGCGCTGAATGTTTTCAATCAAGGCCATGGCGGCGGCAGACTGGTCGTCAACGTCCTTGACCAGCACTGGTACCTCAATCAGGCCGGCGATCTGGGCGGCTCGAAACCGCCGCTCACCCGCAATGATTTCGTAACGCTCGATGCCGTCGTGCGCCGCAATCGGCCGCACCAGAATAGGCTGCAGCACGCCTTGTGCCTTAATGGAAGCGGCTAACTCATTCAATGCCCCTTCATCCATGCGTGTCCGCGGCTGGTATTTACCTGCTTGCATGGCAACAACAGGAAGTACTGCCGGCGCTCCCGGCAAATTCGGCACGGCGAGTTCGAAATCCGTCGAACCGCCGAGCAATGCTTCTAGGCCGCGACCTAAGCCGCTTTTGTGTTTTTTGGTGACCATGATTGTGCTTTACATTGTTTTGATACGCTCGACCATCTCGGCACCGAACGCGATATAGGCTTGCGCTCCTTTCGAGCCGGGATCGAAATTAACTCCTGGCATCCCGTACGACGGTGCCTCGGCCAAACGAATATTGCGGGGAATCATTGTCTTGAAAACTTTATCGCCGAAATGTTGTTCCAACTGCGCAGAGACCTGCTGTGACAATGTCATGCGCGGGTCAAACATCACCCGTAGCAAACCGATGATCTTTAAATCCGGATTGAGTTTGGCATGGACCTTCTTGATCGTATTGACCAGATCGGACAAACCTTCAAGCGCGTAATACTCACATTGCATAGGAATAATCACGCCGTTGGCAGCGCACAAGCCGTTGAGCGTCAGCATGGACAACGCCGGAGGACAGTCAATCAACATAAAATCATAATCATCGCTGACCAGGCTCAATGCATCCTTCAGACGTTTTTCGCGATTTTCAAGCTGGACCATTTCCACTTCGGCACCGGCGAGTTCCCGATTCGCGGGTAATACATCGAAACCGCCATTTTCAGATTTCAGGCGTGCGCTGGCAACGTCAGACATGCCTAGTAAAACTTCGTAAATAGAGCTCGTCAAGGTGGTCTTGTTGATACCGGCACCCATTGTTGCGTTGCCTTGTGGATCAAGATCAACCAGCAAGACACGCTGTCCAATTTTCGTCAGTCCCGCAGCAAGATTGACGGCGGTCGTGGTCTTGCCCACTCCGCCCTTCTGATTTGCCACACAAAATATTTTAGCCATGTTTTTTTATTTGCTAGTGATGTAAAGCCGTGCGACGTGGCGAATGTTATTTCGAGTCATCGTGACGCGTGAGGACTAACTGGCTTGTGTCGAACCCCTGACTGGTAAGACGCTTCATCAATGCCTGATAGACCGGATCGGCAATCTCTTTTTTACGGGCTAGAATCCATAGATACTTTTTAGTAGGATCTCCGACTGCAGCAACCGAGTAGTCCGGGGCAATATCTAAAACCCAGTAGTCCGCCCACACCATCGGCAACCAGGACAACCATCGGGGTGCAAATCGTACTTTTAACTTTGCCTTTGTGCCAGGCTCGGGAACGCGACCCTGCCCCACTGCTTCTTCAATTGTCCCAGCCGCGTTCTTGCAACGATTGATGACATCGATATCACCATCGGTACGCTTGACATAGGTTGCGCTGACATCCGCAACGCATTGCTTTTGAAATTTGTTGGGAAGGCGTGCAATTTCGTACCAACTTCCGACATAGCGACTCAAGTCGAAATCAGCAACAGCCGTGACCGTTTGTGCCTGCCCGTTGGTCGTCTGCAGTAACAGAAACAATGCAGCAAAACAAATCCCCCGGTTCATGCAGTATCTCGCTCAATAAAAATCAAGTGCCGCTCGGCGTTAAGACCGGGCACCTGCAGCGGGCGAATTTCTGCCACCTTCCATCCGGATGGGAGCCGTGCAATTTCGTCAACGGGCAACTGCCCTTTCATGGCGATAAAACGACCGTCTTCAGCAAGCAGGTGCGCTGACCAGTTGACGAAATCTACCAACTCCGCGAACGCTCTGGAAGTAATCACATCGAAGAGCTGAGTGACTTTTAATGCCTCTACTCTGCCTGTGTGCACAGTCACATTGGTCAATCCGAGCTCAACCTTCGCTTGGGTCAGGAACGCCGTTTTTTTGTGGACCGTATCCACCATCGAAATTCGCAATGCGGGATTCGCTTGTTGCGCCCAGATTGCCAGCACCATCCCCGGCAATCCACCGCCAGCTCCCACGTCAAGTACATGTTTCACGTGAAGAAAGGCCGGCAAAATAGAAAGCGCATCCAGTAGATGCTGGGTCACCATTTGTTGCGGGTCACGGATAGCCGTCAAGTTGTAGACGGCATTCCATTTGGCCAGTAGCACCAGATAATCGATTAATCGCTCGAGTGTCGCCTCCTCAAGAAACAAATCGAGAGACGTTGCACCGGCACTAAGTAACTGTGTCAATTCGAGGCGGTTGAAAGTGTTCGTCATAGTCTGGTTTCAGGCTGCAATATCACTTGCGGTAGTATCAAGGAATTCGTTGTAGCCACCTTTTTTTAGATGTACCAGCAATAACGACATCGCCGCCGGCGTCACGCCTGAGATACGTGAAGCTTGACCTAGTGTCTCTGGACGGTGCGTATGCAGCTTTTGGCGTACCTCCATTGATAATGCGGAAACTGCAAGGTAATCGAACTCAGCAGGAAGTTTGAGATGCTCGAACTGCTCGTGCCGTTCAATTTCTTTAGCTTGACGATCAATATATCCGGCGTACTTCAATTGAATTTCGACTTGCTCTCTGACAATCAGGTCCATTACCCCAGGACCAGCCAAAGCTTGGCCCTCGATACCAGTCAAGCACAACAATCCCGCATAACTAACATTAGGCCGTCGCAACAAATCCGCGAGTGAATATTCGCGCTCAATCGCCTTGCCAAGCACGCGTTCGGACTCTGCGTCGGCAAGGACCCGCGGGCTTACCCACGTAGATCGCAACCGTTCGAGTTCACGCGCGACGGCCTCTCTTTTTTGTTCGAATGCTGCCCATTGGAGGTCACCTACGCAACCCAACTCACGGCCAATTTCTGTCAAACGCATATCGGCATTGTCTTCCCGCAAACTCAAACGATACTCGGCCCGACTAGTGAACATCCGATAAGGCTCTTGCACGCCTTGGGTAACAAGGTCATCTACCAACACACCAAGATAGGCTTGATCCCGACCTGGCGTCCAGGCAGTCCTGCCTTGTGTTTGCAGGGCCGCATTCAAACCTGCCAGCATCCCTTGCGCGGCTGCTTCCTCGTATCCGGTTGTGCCGTTGATCTGTCCTGCAAAAAATAATCCCTGAATCGACTTTGTTTCGAGTGATGCTTTCAATCCACGTGGATCAAAGTAATCGTATTCAATGGCATATCCCGGGCGAAGGATGTGCGTCTGTTCGAGTCCGGCCATTGACCGTACCAGCGCCAATTGAACATCAAACGGCAAACTGGTCGAAATCCCGTTTGGATAATATTCGTTGGTCGTCAAACCCTCAGGCTCAAGGAAAATTTGGTGTGACGACTTGTCTGCAAAGCGATGAATTTTATCTTCGATCGAAGGACAATACCGTGGCCCGATACCTGCAATGACACCGGTGTACATCGGACTGCGATCGAGGCCGCCACGGATGATGTCGTGCGTGCGCTCATTCGTATGCGTTATCCAGCAAGGTAATTGCTGCGGATGCATGCTGACAGAGCCCATGACTGAAAAAACAGGAATAGGATCGAGATCGCCGGGCTGCTCCTGCATGACGGAAAAGTCAATTGTGCGGCCGTCTAACCTCGGCGGCGTTCCTGTCTTTAGCCTGCCTTGCGGCATTTTTAGCTCTTTCAAACGAGCAGACAAAGTTACCGCCGGTGGATCCCCCGCACGTCCAGCAGAATAATTATTTAGCCCTACGTGGATTTTTCCGTCCAGGAAAGTGCCCGCAGTTAAAACGACTGCGCGACTTCTGAATTGAATGCCGATTTGAGTAACAGCACCTACAACACGATCACCCTCGACAATCAGGTCGTCCACTGCCTGCTGAAAAAGCCAAAGATTTGGCTGGTTTTCCAAACGGGTCCGGATGGCTTGCTTGTAAAGCAGACGATCGGCCTGTGCCCGCGTCGCCCGCACAGCAGGACCTTTTGATGAATTTAAGATCCGAAACTGTATACCAGCCTCATCGGTCGCAATAGCCATCGCACCACCCATTGCATCAACCTCCCGCACCAGGTGGCCCTTGCCGATGCCGCCAATAGACGGATTGCAAGACATTTGCCCCAAAGTTTCTATATTGTGGGACAGCAATAGTGTTTTTTGCCCCATTCGTGCTGAGGCGAGCGCGGCTTCTGTGCCAGCGTGACCACCACCAACAACGATGACGTCAAACTCTGAGGGAAATTGCATGATTCGACCCGATGGACGGTGAATAGAAGCCGGATTATAAGGGCTTTTCGCCGTGGATTCAGCCTTGCAGTAAACTACGGCGACCAATGTTTCACGTGAAACATGACTAGGAGAGCATATTTAATGCGCCGGACAAGGCGACCAAAAAAATACCAACGACTACTAATAGCCGCCATAACAAATAACTCAAATCACTACGTCCGGTTGAGCCGGTCCCCACAACATCCAATAACTGCAGCGGCAAAACATTTTGAATAGTAGCAGTGTCTTTTGTCGATGACAAAATGAAAGGCGATACCAACTGAGTTTTCTCAAGCGGAACGTAGAAATCAACGCTCGAGATAAGGTGCGAGCTACCACCCACACTCTGCTGTGCAACCGGCACCAAGCCAGGTACCGACCCGACCGGTGCCGTCACCTGATCAATCCCAATAACCTTGTGATCCGCAGCCGCAATCTCATACTCATACTCATACTGCGCATCGAACGACACAATGGTTACCGGATCAAGCGGATCCTGCTGGAGGAATCGATCAACTACAACAGCATCAAGCACATCAGACAGCAGACTGGCGTCGTGCATCAAGACTTCAAAAATCAATTGCCTCGTAGCTAACCTATCTATCGCTTTTTCAAGCCGGCTAGTTTCTAAGCCTCTCAATTTTTCTTTCAATTCGGCCAGCGACATCCTGCCATCGACGAAAATCAGCACTAACCGTTCGCTCTGAGTGAGGCCGAGTTTTTTTAACTGAATTTCCATACGACCAGATTCAGTACGTTGATATATCGCCGTTGGCTGCACTAAAAAATCCTCCATAGCCCACCATGTTCCACGTGAAACAAATAACGATTACTCGATAGCTAGTTACTTGAAAAAAGCGTCATAACCGGTCTTAAGAATCAACAGCAGCACAACAACAAGAAATAATCTACGAACGAAACCACTACCGTGCTTGATCGCCATGCGACTACCAATCAACGAACCAAGTACATTGCAAACAGCCATTGCCAAACCTATCTGCCACAGTAAGTGACCACTCTTCCAAAACCATAATAAAGCTGAGATGTTACAAGCAACATTAACGATCTTAGCGACCGCAGAAGCTCCCAAAAAATCGAAGCCAAAGACACGTACAAACAAAAAAACAAGAAAGCTACCAGTGCCAGGCCCGAAAAAACCATCGTAGAACCCAACGGAACCCCCAACCGTAATTGCCAGCCAACGCTCTTTAACGCCCTTGTGCACAGGCGCATGAGTAATACCCATATCCTTGCGCATAAACGTGTATGCGGCTACTGCAATCAGAATAAACGGCAGCATCTTCCGAATGAAATCCGGAGGAATCCGCGTCACCGTGTAAGCCCCAGCAAAAGCAAAAACAAAGGCGGCCGCTGCAGCTGGTACAGCCGCTGTCCATTCGATCTTGACCCGCCGCGCGAAACTGATTGCTGCGGCCCCAGTCCCCCAAAACCCCGAGAGTTTATTTGTTCCTAGAAGAGTCGCTGGTGCGATATTAGGGAAAACCGAAAACAAGGCAGGTAGCTGAATCAAACCACCGCCACCGACCACTGCATCCACAAAACCAGCAAAGAAGGCTGCTATATACAGAAATGCGAACTCACTCATTTCGAGCCCAATTCAACCAAACACCACCCGAAACGAAACTTGCCAAGAGGAAATACATAAGGAATAGACATGCAATCTACTTGCAACCTGTGCAGAAATTTGAGTAAAAACAAGCAATGTATTTTACATTGGAGCAACTACCACGCAAGAAAAACGAGACTGACCGCTCCACTCAAAATAGACATTCACCACACCCAACAGAGTAGGTATCCAAATTGTAGTGTGACCTGTCAGACCGGCACGGTATCTCACCCTATTAATTTGCTAAATATCTTCCTTAAATCACTACCGGATATCAGTCACATCAACACGATTCTCGCGGCGTAATGCCCGGGCACACCTGAATAGGACCACCCACCGACAGCGAAGCCAAACACATACCATTGCCTGAATATTAACTTTATTTAACGGGGAAGAGACACTGAATACGACGACGGGATAAACGACAAGACGGATGAAGAAAGAAGGTACTGAACTGATAGAGGACCATCAACCGAACAGCCGATAGACGACTGTCCGGTATACGTGACGAAAGATCAATGTCGCTTAAAGCGTGCTACCAGTTCTCCAACGATGCCGCGACGGAAGGCAAGTACACAAATGATGAAGATTAACCCGATCACAATCGTAACCGACTGGCCGATGGTACGAAACCACTCAATGGTCGTAAAATTTGCCAACCATGTGCCGTAGCTGCCCAACTTGTTTTCGAGCGCGATGATAATGACCGCACCAACAATAGGACCACTCAAGGTTCCCAATCCACCCACGAGAGTCATCAACACCACCAACCCCGACATTGACCAGTGGACATCGGTCAATGTTTCGAATCCAAGGACCAAGGTTTTCGTGGCACCGGCAAGGCCGGAAAGAGCCGCAGATAAGACAAAAGCCAACAGCTTATAGCGATCGACGTCGTACCCTAATGAAATAGCTCGCGGTTCATTTTCCTTGATCGCCTTTAACACCTGACCAAAATGGGAATGAACGACGCGCATAATCACCGCGAACCCGCCAACAACAATAAGCAGCACTAAGTAGTACAAAGTCAGATCATTACTAAGATCAATAAAACCGAGCAACTTACCCCTCGGAACACCCTGCAATCCATCTTCGCCGCCAGTAAATTTAGCCTGAAGAAAGACGAAATACAGCATCTGGGCAAGCGCAAGCGTGATCATCGTAAAATAAATGCCCTGCCGACGTATCGCAAAACTTCCCATGAACAAACCAATCAAGGCCCCCGCCAACGTGCCCAGCAATATCCCAATTTCAGGCGGCAAACCCAGCGTTGCCATTGCATAACCGGCGACATAGCCAGCCCCGCCAAAAAAAGCAGCGTGACCAAATGAGAGCAACCCGGTGAAGCCGATCAGCAGGTTGAATGCACAAGCAAATAACACGAAACACAATACCTTCATCAAAAACACCGGATAAAGCCAAAACGGTGCTGCCAGCAAGGCAGCCAATACGATGGCGTAACCAATTTTCTTATTCATGCTTTAAAACTCCAATGCGGCAAGACCGGAGTCTTGACCGGATGATTCAGTAGTGGCGTTGAATGAGTCATCACAAATCGCCTATTTTTCTTTACCGAACAAGCCGGCAGGACGAATCATCAAAACGATCGCCATGATCACAAACACCACGGTGGCCGATGCTTCCGGATAAAACACGCGCGTCATCCCTTCGATAACACCCAGCGCCAACCCCGTCAGAATGGAGCCGAGTATTGATCCCATGCCACCGATCACCACCACCGCAAACACCACAATGATCAGATTCGATCCCATTAGCGGCGATACTTGAATCACCGGTGCCGCCAATACTCCTGCGAACGCGGCCAGCGCAACACCAAAACCGTAGGTCAGAGTCACCATTAGCGGAACATTGATACCAAAAGCTTCAACCAGTTTTGGATTTTCGGTGCCGGCACGCAAATTAGCTCCAAGCCGGGTTTTTTCGATCACGAACCAGGTTGCAAAGCAGACTACCAATGAAGCCACCACAATCCAGGCCCGGTAATTCGGCAGGATCATGAATCCCAGATCCGTCGCACCTGAAAGAGCCTCCGGTGTTGGATAGGATTGACCCGACACACCATAAATCGAACGCAGTACACCCTCTACAACGAGGGTGATGCCGAACGTCAGGAGCAGTCCGTATAAGTGGTCCAGCTTATACAACCAGCGCAGCATCGTTTTTTCAATCACGATTCCAAATAATCCGACCACCAACGGACCCACGATTAACATCGTCCAGTAGTTAAGACCGAAATACGTAAGTCCAATCCATGCAGAGAAGGCACCCAGCATATACAAGGCCCCATGCGCAAAATTGATCACATTCAGCAGACCAAAAATAACCGCCAATCCAAGCGACAACATGGCATAAAACGAACCATTGACGAGGCCAAGCAATAACTGGCTCATCATGGCTTGCAGGGGTACGCCGAAAATTTCCATGGCAAATTCAGTGAAAAGTCATCCGGGCATCCCCGGATGGAACTGCAAAAAAAAGGCGCGCGCAGAAAGATCAGGCGGCGCGCCGGGGCAGCGGACTTGATGACTTGTTGCTTATGCCAGCAAGATTATTTCCAGCTAGCGCACTTTGTTTCCGCTTTTGTCGTGAAGGCTTGATCTCCAGGAATCGTCTGTATGACCTTGTAATAATCCCACGGATACTTTGACTCGGTAGGCGATTTCACCTGCATCAGGTACATGTCATGGATCATGCTGCCGTCATCACGGATCATGCCGTTCTTGGCATACATGTCGTTGATCTTGGTTTTGCGCATCTGAGCCATCACCTTGTCGGTATCATCACTGCCTGTTGCCTTGACCGCATTTAGATAGGTCAGCGTTGCTGAATAATCGGCAGCTTGCAAGCTGGATGGCATCTTCTTCATTTTTTCGAAATAACGACGTGACCATTTGCGCGATTCATCGTTTTGATCCCAATACCAGCTATCCGTCAGATACATGCCCTGGGTCAGTTTTGGTGTCAGTGAATGTACGTCATTAATGAACATCAGCAGACCAGCCAGTTTCATGGTCTTGTTGACGCCGAATTCATTGGCGGCCTTAATCGCATTGACAGTGTCGCCGCCCGCATTGGCTAAGCCCAGGATTTGTGCCTTGGAAGCTTGCGCCTGCAACAGGAACGACGAAAAGTCAGAGGCGGACAAAGGATGACGAACCGAACCGGAAACGGTACCGCCGTTAGCTTTGACGACACTGGTAGTGTCATTTTCAAGTGATGCACCGAACGCATAGTCTGCTGTCAGGAAAAACCAGCTTTTCCCGCCCTGTTTGACCACGGCAGCCCCGGTACCCTTGGCAAGCGCCACGGTGTCATACGCGTAATGCAGCGTGTACGGTGTGCACTCTTCGTTCGTTAAACGTGCGGTACCCGCACCGATCGAAATGAAAGGCTTTTTCTTTTCAAGAGCTACTTTCGACATTGCCAGGTTGGTACCCGAGTTGGTGCCGCCGATCAGCATATCAACACCTTGCTGGTCGAACCACTCACGTGCCTTACTCGCAGCAATGTCAGCCTTGTTCTGGTGGTCAGCCGTGATCAGTTCGATTTTTTTGCCATTGAGCGTCCCACCGAAATCGGCGATTGCCATCTTGATGGCTTCCACTCCGCCCTGCCCGTCGATGTCCGAATAGAGGCCGGAGATGTCAGTAATAAAACCGATTTTCACGGTATCACCCGAAATCTGAGCCGATGCGCTACTTGCAAATACCAGCGCAAATGCCGCACTGATGGCAAGTGTCATTGTCTTTGGTGCAATTGATTTTAGTTTGGTATTCATGTCTCTCTCCAGGGATAGATAAGGCTTGCAGAACTATTTTCTCGTTTACACACCCAATAGCTCGTTGAGCACAGGCATCTTGGCCTCGAGCTCGGATGACGCTATTGTTTCAACGATTTGTCCATGCTCCACTACATAAAACCGATCCGCCAACGGTGCAGCAAACCGGAAATTCTGTTCGACCATGATGATGGTGTAGCCATTGGCCCGCAGTGTTGTGATCATGCGTGCCAGCGCTTGCACGATGACCGGTGCAAGGCCTTCCGAAATCTCATCAAGTAGCAACAACCGGGCGCCAGTACGCAAAATACGCGCGACAGCCAGCATTTGTTGCTCCCCGCCAGACAAGCGCGTGCCCTGACTAAAGCGACGTTCTTTCAGGTTCGGAAACATGTCGTAAATCTCTGCCACCGACATGCCCTTATCGGTACTGGATACAACCGGCGGCAACATCAAATTTTCTTCTGCTGTCAGCGATGAAAAAATCCCACGTTCCTCGGGACAGTAACCAACACCCAGATGCGCAATTTTGTGTGTTGGAAGATCGATGGATTCAACACCATTGATTTTGATCGACCCTTTGCGGGTCCCGGTCAATCCCATGATGGCTCGCAACGTTGTGCTGCGACCCGCACCATTACGACCGAGGAGCGTTACTACCTCGCCTTTTTCGACCGTGAAATTGACGTCATGCAAAATATGAGATTCACCATACCAGGCCTGCAGCCCGGAGATTTCAAGAGCATTGACCGACATCAGTGATTTCCTTCCAGCGCGCTGGTGGAGGTACCCATATAGGCTTCCATCACCTGCGGGTTATTTGATACTTCCTGATAAGTCCCTTCAGCCAACATCGCGCCCCGTTGCAACACCGAAATCCGGTCGCAAATACCAGAGACCACATTCATGTTGTGTTCAACCATCAAGATAGTCCTGCCAGCTGAGACTTTTTTGATCAGTGCAGTCACACGATCGACGTCTTCATGACCCATACCCTGGGTCGGCTCATCGAGCAGCATCATCTCAGGATCCATTGCCAGCGTGGTCGCGATTTCAAGTGCCCGCTTGCGGCCATATGGCAAATCAACGGTAATCGTATCGGCAAACTCCGCCAGATCAACTTCGGCCAGCAGAGCCATTGCACGATCGTTTAGCAAAGCCAAACTACGCTCGCTTTTCCAGAAATGAAAAGACGTTCCCAGCGTACGCTGCAAGCCGATACGGACGTTTTCCATCACCGAGAGATGCGGGAAAACTGCTGAAATCTGGAATGACCGAATGATGCCTTGCCGGGCGATTTGTGCCGGTTTTGATGCAGTGATGTCTTTGCCGTTAAAGAGAATGTGGCCCGATGTTGGCACCAAAAATTTCGTCAGCAAATTGAAGCACGTCGTCTTGCCTGCACCGTTAGGTCCGATCAGCGCATGAATGTGTCCGCGCTGAACGCGCAGGTTCACGGCGTCGACAGCGGTGAATCCCTTGAACTCTTTGGTCAAGTTTTTTGTTTCTAGGATGACTTCGGTCATCGTGTCTCCTGGTTGCTTGTTTTTTGTGCAGCCGCAAATTTTGATCGATAGTACAAGCGACAACGGGATCAAACAATACCGTACAACTACCACGCCAAATTGACTCGGTACGACACTGTTCTCCCACCCCGAATTCCACCGAGATCATAGCTTGTTCGCTATGCATACAACGCCAGAAAATCCCTTCTAGGTGTTATCCCTTATGCGCAGCGAGGATCAACATTGCAGCTCTTTCGGCAATCATCACCGTCGGAGAATTGGTGTTTCCAGACGTAATCGTCGGCATGATCGACGCATCGACGACCCGCAAACCAACTACCCCACGCACCCGTAACTGGCTATCCACCACTGCCAGCGGATCTAATGCGGAACCCATTTTGCATGTGCCAACCGGATGGAAAATAGTAGTACCAATATCGCCGGCAGCACGAATCAAGGCTTCTTCGGAAAGCAACTCCGGCCCTGGCTTGAGCTCGGTTGCTGCGTATTTTTTCAGAGATGGCGCGTTGATGATAGACCGCGTCAGGCGCTGCGCATCGGCAGCCACATGCCGGTCTTCGGCCGTGTGTAAATAATTCGGCGTGATTTTTGGTGCTTGTGTCGCTTCTGCAGAAGCAATCCGTACATGACCACGCGAAGTCGGCCGCAAGTTGCAAACACTTGCAGTAATAGCTGGAAACGCGTGTAAAGGCTCACCAAATTTTTCAAGCGAAAGGGGCTGCACGTGATACTGCAGGTTCGGCCTCGACAGGGACGGATCCGAACGTGCAAAGGCCCCTAGTTGCGACGGTGCCATCGACATCGGCCCCTTCTGAGTCAACACGTATTCAAGACCGATTTTCATTTTGCCGAACCAGCTATTGGCCATCGTGTTCAAGGTCTTGGTATTAACCACTTTGAACACCATCCGGATCTGCAAATGATCCTGCAGATTTTCACCAACACCAGGCAGATCGATGATTGGCGCAATGCCGTTTTCATGCAGCAGCGAAGACGGACCGATACCGGACAATTGCAGGATTTGCGGCGAACCGATTGCGCCGGCAGAGAGCACCGTTTCGCGAACGGATTCTGCTGTCCATGACTGATTGCCACCCGTGAACTCGACACCTGTACACCGGACTCCATCAGGCCCATGTTCCAGTTTCAGGCGTTGTACCTGGCAGCCGGTCATGATGTCGAGGTTGCCGCGATTACCTGCTGTTTTCAAGAACGCCTTCGCGGTGCTGACGCGTACACCGCGCCGCTGATTCACATCGAAATACGCTGATCCGTTGTTGTCGCCACGATTGAAATCATCGGTTTTCGGAATACCCACTTCGGCTGCCGCATCGCGAAACGCATCGAGTATTTCCCACGACAAGCGCTGTTTTTCAACCCGCCATTCGCCACCGGCACCGTGAAACTCGGTGACGCCGTCGTAATGGTCCTCACTCTTCTTGAAAAGTGGCAGCACATTCTCCCAACGCCATGCATCGTCACCACAAGAATTGGCCCAGCCATCGTAATCCTGCGACTGACCACGCATGTAAATCATGCCGTTGATAGAAGAAGAACCACCCAACACTTTACCGCGTGGATAACCAAGACTACGGCCATTCAAACCTGCCTCAGCCTCGGTTTTGTAAAGCCAATCGGTGCGGGGATTGTTGATGCAATACAGGTAGCCGACCGGGATGTGTATCCAGAGATAATCATCTTTGCCACCCGCCTCGAGCAGTAATACCCGTACCGTCTTGTCTTCCGATAACCGCTTCGCCAACACGCAACCGGCAGAGCCGGCCCCGATGATGATGTAATCGTACTTGCCTACTGATTGCGCCATGACCGATACCGCCCTTCTATTTCGCTACTGGCATCGTAAATTCGGCACCCTTGTCAATTGTCTCCGGCCAGCGCTGCATGATGGATTTGTAACGCGTATAAAAGCGGACGCCTTCTTCGCCGTAGGCATGCGTATCGCCAAACAACGAACGCTTCCAACCTCCAAAAGAATGCCAGGCCATTGGTACTGGAATGGGCACATTAATACCCACCATACCCACCTCGATCCGGCGCGAAAACTCGCGTGCCGTATTACCATCGGAAGTGAACAAGGCCACGCCATTACCAAATTCATGGCCATTGATCAACTCAACCGCGGCCGCAAAATCGGGTACGCGCACGATGCACAATACTGGGCCGAAGATCTCTTCGTTGTGAATCTTCATGCCTGGCTTGACATGGTCGAACAAAGTTCCACCAAGGAAAAAACCGTTTTCATGACCAGGCACTGTGAGGCCACGACCATCTACCAAAAGAGTCGCACCTTCATCGATACCGTCCTGGATGTAGCCTTCAATTTTTTCCTTGTGCACACCGGTGACAACCGGGCCCATTTCAGCGGCATCTTCCATTCCGTTCATGACCTTCAAGGATTTGACGCGAGGAATCAGCGCTTCAACCAACTTATCGGCTACCGCACCAACCGCAACGGCAACTGAAATCGCCATGCATCGTTCCCCAGCTGAGCCATAAGCCGCACCAATCAACGCATCTACTGCCAATTCCAGATTCGCATCCGGCATCACGACCAGGTGATTTTTAGCGCCACCGAGTGCCTGCACACGCAACGGATAAGTACCTTTGCGTTTCGCTCCCTCGGTATAAATGTATTCAGCAATCGGGGTTGATCCAACAAACGACACGGCTTTCACGTCGGGATGCTGCAACAGCGCATCAACCGCTACCTTGTCGCCTTGCACTACGTTAAAAACACCTTTTGGCAAACCGGCTTGCTGAAACAAATCAGCCAATAACATCGAGGCGGAGGGATCGCGTTCGGACGGCTTCAAGATAAATGTGTTGCCGGTCGCTATTGCCATCGGCGCCATCCACAAAGGCACCATCACTGGAAAATTGAACGGCGTTATCCCGACCGTGACGCCCAGCGGTTGACGCATTTGCCAGTTATCGATGCCACCGCCAATATTGTCTGAAAACTGTGTCTTGAGCAGTTGCGGCGCACCGCAGGCAAACTCGACAACCTCCAGACCGCGCGTCACTTCTCCCTTGGCGTCAGAAAAAACCTTCCCGTGCTCCCGCGTAATCGCAGCTGCCAGCGCATCGTGATTCTGTTCCATCAACTCCTTAAAGCGCATCAGGATGCGGGCTCGCTTCAAAGGTGCTGTTGCCGCCCATGCCGGCGCAGCCGCACTTGCCGCTGCAACCGCTTGATTGACTTCATCAACATTGGCCAGAACTACCTGTGCAGCAACCGCTCCGGTTGCCGGATTAAATACATCCTGGCGTCGTTCGCTAGTGGACTCGACGATGCTGCCATTGATGAAATGCTGGATAACAGGGACGGACGTGGTCATAACAAATCCTAGGGTTATTTAATGTGAACGCAAGGATATAGCCCGACGCAGGCAAAATCCAATGAGTTATCATCGTTTTCTCATAAGCATTCCTTATGGAGAACAGATGGATTTCACGCAATTACGCGCGTTTGTCACGATTGCACAAGAGGGCAATCTGACGCGTGCAGCGCAACATTTACACCTGACCCAACCCGCTGTCAGCCTGCAACTCAAGGCCCTGCAAAAAACACTTGGCGTCACCTTGTTCACTCGCTCGCCTGGTGGCATGCAGCTCACAGTAGATGGTGAAAAATTACTTCCGTTCGCAGAGCGTGTGTTGACCGGTATTGCTGAATTCCATCAGGGCGTGCGAGCGTTGCAATCCAGTATTTCAGGTCCGCTCGCCATAGGCACCATTCTTGATCCTGAATTTACACGGCTCGGTGCTTTCCTGAAAAAGCTAGTTGAAAACCATCCCCAACTGTCAACACAATTACGCCAGGGAATGTCGGGCAATGTGCTCCAACAAGTCAGGACAGGCATTCTCGATGCAGGGTATTACCTTGGCATCCCGCCCAAAGAATTTCATTCTCAAATACTCACTTCGTTCACCTACAACGTTGTTGCACCGCAAGGTTGGAAGGCACGTGTTGCCGGTAAAGATTGGGATGCACTGGCTACATTGCCGTGGATCTGGGCACCGCCAGAATCGGCACATCATCGCCTGCTGATCAAAAAATTCGCTGAATATAAAGTGCTACCAGAGCAAGTCGCCCTCGTAGATCAGGAATCCTCAATGCTTGATCTGGTCAAATCCGGCGTTGGCCTGTCTCTGGTGCGTGAGTCGATTGCATTGCATGAGGCGCATGTACACGACCTCGTGATAGCAGACACCGTCAGTTTATCTACTGAACTTACTTTTATTGCACTTCAGAGCCGTAAAACCGAGCCGGCAATTGCATCTGCTTTCGATCTGCTGGCAAATCTTTGGCGCAAATAATAGGTAGCGTCGCTGTCGACAGGCAATGCTCCTTAGTTGTTGTGGATAAACCTATGGATAAGCTGTGCAGCAAGTGTGAACAAGCGTAGACCTTATTCTGAAGCCGAAAGTTATCCAGAACTTGTCCTCCTACAAAAAGGCACTTGTGGAACAACTTATCTTTTTTCCAAGGTCTTGATCTTAAACTGGTTTACCGGCTTATCCACAGAAATGATGCTGCGTTAACTACTACTACTAAACAGATATATAGATCTATTAAAAGAACTCTTGAAAAGGGAAAAAAATTTTCAAAACTGCGCATCCGTAAAGAACTTCTTTTTGTGGATTTACAGGTAAGGGTCTGTCCATTGCATGGACAAGCACTGCATCAGCAGTGCCTAGGAGCTGTTTAACAAACGTACTGCTGGGGAGGGAGCAAAAGTGTGATTTAAAAGTAGCCTTGTGCCCATACAGTCGAAACAGACGCAAGTTGGACCTTGGTTGATAAACATCTTACTTTCAGTGATTTCAACGACTGAAACCCAGGTTGTAGACAGGTCTCTGGATAACCGGTGGATCAAGTGTGGATAACCAAGTCAAAAGCCCTTTTTCGTAAAGTTATCCAGAACTTGTTATGGATGAAAAAAGAGTTTTTCATCCCTGTTATCTTTTCTGTAAACACTTGATATGAAAGAGAAATACTTGCTTATCCACAGAAACACAGCCTTGTTAACTACTACTACTAAACAGATATATAAACCTTTAACTTAAAACAAAAAACCGTATTTTTGCAATTCGAAAAGAAGTATTTCTTAAAAAATGAGAGTAAAGCAACGCATCGTCCGAAAAATCATGCTCAGGACGACGCAGAGGTTCGCTACGCCACTTAGAAAGGCCATTGCACATGGGGGGCAGCAAAAACAGTTGGCGCTACGTCTGCGGCCTTCTGAAGACAATTTCAGCCGAGATAACTAAAGAAATTCCAAGTTATTTGTTAGCTATTTATCAGCACACTATTTTCAGCTGCCATCCGCAGTAAAAGATTCACCTTCGTACCCACTGAAACGGCTCCTGTATGAAATATCAGAATAATACAGTTGGTTGTTTTTAAAGAAAAATTTAACTAACTATTACTACTGATTTCCATCTGGAAAATTCGTGTTCGACTTGGGCCGTTTCATGCAGTGGCGCAATCCAGGGAATTTTGAAAAGTACGGACGGTGTGCAAAGAGCGGAGCGGCTGGCGCTCCGGATTGCATAAGCAGTTGTTACTGACCGGGGAGGATCAATCGATATGCATACCGTCCGAATAACGCCCCGAACGGTATTTTTATTTGAAAATTAAACTTCCAGCGTCATGAGACTGGCATTGCCACCAGCCGCCGTTGTGTTAGAACACATCGCACGTTCCGAAACCAGGCGCCACAACGGAACAGGCACTAGCCCTGACGTTTCGATCAACGAGACAAGTGCGCCATTCCTCTCTGCCAGAGCTACGCACATGTCTGCAACGAGCAAGGTTTCGATCAATGCAATCTGCAATGGCTGATCTTCATCAGTAACGTCCTTTATGGTTTTTATCCGCTGACGTACTTCCACTGGCAAGCCTGCTGGCAATCGTGCCGCCGTAGTTGCCAACATGACCGGCTTGTTTCCTGTCGCCAGGACCGCAGCCAGTTGATTAAGCAGAGCACCGACAGTGGTTGCTGCACAAAGTACCTCACCGCGAGCAGCAAATGACAGGGTATTGCGCTCGCCTGTCGGCCCAGGCAATACAAGCGTGCTACCAAGAAGGGTGCTTCGCAGGTAGTGCTCGCCTAATCCGGAAATAGTCTCATGCCCATGCGCGCTGGCCCATGCTAGTAACGCACGGAGTACAGGGGCATCCACTACGCCCGGATCGGTAACGATACCAGGAGCAGTAAGCTTGCTTTCGGATGAACGTTGCAAACGTTGCAGGTAAAGCGGACCACCTGCTTTCGGACCTGTACCGGATTTACCTTCTCCGCCAAACGGCTGCACACCGACTACAGCGCCGACGATGTTGCGATTGACATAGATATTTCCGGCGTGAATACGGTTGCTGACGAAGTCGATGGTTTCATCGATACGTGAATGGATACCGAAGGTCAGCCCATACCCGGTTGCATTGATGGCGTCCACCATCTGCGGCAAGTCAGCACGCTGATAGCGTAGTACGTGTAAGACAGGGCCGAAAACTTCATGGGTCAGTTCTAACAACGAATCGATCTCGATGATTGTCGGCGGCACGAATGTGCCGTGCTGTGCATTTTCCGGTAGTAGCAGCTGAAAAACCGAACGAGCCGATTTTTTCATGTGCTCGATATGCGCGAGCAAACCATCACGGGCTTCGATGTCGATGACTGGCCCGATATCTGTTGCGAGTCGATCCGGGTTGCCGACGACAAGTTCTCGCATGGCTCCTTTAAGCATAACAAGCGTCTTATCGGCAATTTCCTGTTGCAGGCACAGTACCCTGAGTGCCGAACAACGCTGACCGGCGCTGTCGAAAGCAGAGCTGATGACATCTTGTACAACTTGCTCCGTCAATGCACTTGAATCAACGATCATTGCATTTTGCCCACCTGTTTCTGCGATGAGCGCAACATCAGAGGATTCGGCTAGTGCACGTTTTGCCAGCGTGCGATTGATCAGTTGTGCAACGCTGGTCGAGCCAGTAAAAATAACGCCGCTGGTACGTGGGTCTGCCACTAGCTTAGCGCCGATTTTTTCACCTTGCCCTGGCAGAAATTGCAATGCACTGCGTGGTATACCGGCTTCATGCAGTAACTGTACTGCGCGATAGGCAATTAGCGGAGTTTGCTCGGCAGGTTTCGCCAGTACAACATTACCCGCGGCCAGCGCAGCGCTAATCTGACCGGTAAAAATCGCTAGCGGAAAATTCCAAGGACTGATGCAAGTTACCGCACCAAGCGCTGCGGCATTCGGGGTAGTCGTGACACGACTCGCGTAATACCGAAGAAAATCGACTGCTTCACGCACCTCTGCGATGGCGTTTGGTAACGATTTCCCTGCTTCACGGATAGCTAATGCCATCAGTTCCAGCTTGTGCGACTCGAATAGATCGGCAGCGCGGAAAAGAATGACAGATCGATCCGATGGCGAGACGTTTTGCCAGGTAGTTGCATACGCACAAGCAGCGTTCAGCGCGGAATCGGCATCAGCCTGGTTGGCCTCTATTACGGAACCGACCTGATCACGACGATCCGCAGGACTATTAACCGGCAATGATTTGTTGTCGCTGACGGCAACCTTCTCACCCAGCAGCGGCATTGCATGCCATTGCATTGGGCCGAAGCGGGCGAAAGCACTGTCCACGTCTGCCAGTTCTTGCTCGTTGCTCAGGTCGATACCGGACGAATTGGGACGTTCGTTGCCGAACATGGCACGGGGCAGAGCAATGCTAGCGTGAGGAATGCCTGCCAGCATCCGGGCGCCATCTACCGGATCAGCTATCAGTGTTTCTACCGCTACCTTGGCATCGACAATCTGATTGACGAAAGAAGAGTTCGCGCCGTTTTCTAGCAAGCGGCGTACTAGGTAAGCTAGTAATGTCTGATGCGATCCTACAGGAGCATAAATACGGCAGGGCTTGTCAAGGTTGTTCTTGCCGACAACTTGGTCATACAGAGTTTCGCCCATACCATGCAGGCACTGGAATTCGTAGTCGGATATACCGCGGCTTTTTGCTGATGTGTAGATTGCTGAAAGCGTATGGGCATTGTGCGTAGCAAATTGCGGATACAACACATCAGTTGCCCCAAGTAATTTTTCAGCGCATACCAGATAGGACACGTCTGTATAGACCTTGCGTGTGTAGACCGGATAACCGGGCATGCCATCGACTTGTGCCCGTTTGATTTCGGCATCCCAATACGCACCTTTGACAAGTCTCACCATCAATTTCCGGCCATTCGTGCGTGCCAGGTCAATCAAGAAATCAATCACAAAGGGACAGCGCTTCTGATAAGCCTGGACTACAAAGCCGATTCCGTCGTAGCCCGCCAATTCCGGATCACGAACGAGTGCTTCCATCAGGTCGAGCGAGAGCTCCAGTCGGTCGGCTTCTTCCGCATCAATGTTGAGACCGATATCGTAAGTCTTTGCCAGCAGTAACAGGCTTTGTAAACGAGGTAACAATTCGGTCATGACACGGTTGTGCTGGGCACGGGAATAGCGTGGATGCAAGGCGGACAACTTCACCGAAATTCCTGGTCCATTTCGTATTCTTCTTCCTGCTGATGCACGACCAATCGCATGAATGGCATTTTCATAGGACAACATGTATTTGTCTGCATCCTCTGCCGTCAAGGCAGCTTCGCCAAGCATGTCGTACGAATACAGATAACCACGCGCCTCGTTGCTACGGCTATTGGCCAAGGCGTCATCAATGGTTTGACCCGTTACGAATTGATTGCCCAGCATGCGCATCGCCAGATCGACGCCCTTGCGTATCAGTGGCTCACCACCTTTTGCAATTAGGCGGGTCAGTGCAGACCCCAAACCTTGTTCGCTGCTGCTACTGACGAGTTTTCCCGTAACCAGTAATCCCCAGGTGGCGGCATTGACGAACAGGGAAGGTGATACCCCGAGGTGTTTTCGCCAGTCGCCACGACTTAGCTTATCTGCAATTAAGCGGTCAGCAGTTTGATGATCCGGAATGCGCAATAAGGCTTCTGCCAGACACATCAGTGCAATTCCTTCATCCGAGGATAGTGAAAATTCATGCATTAGTGCATCAACTCCGGAAGCCCGCGTGCGTTTCTCCCGAACTGCAATGACAAGCTGTTTTGCCAGTACGGTAGTCTGTTCCTGCAATGCGGTATCCTTGCCCATCTGTTCTACTAGTGAGCTAACCGCCTGTTGTTCATCAAGCCGGTATGCAGCGGTGATCTTTTCACGTAATACCGAAGTGGGTGCATGTATTTCGGCATGTAATGCAGAGAATGCGGAATTAGTAAATATGGCGGAAGAGGGCATGGTTTCTCGATATTGCGGAATGTGTGAATGGGACGGCAGCGCTGCAGAATTTGACCAACTATCGCACGATGCCTGATATTTGATTGTATGTGCGAAAATCCTGCATTAATTCTGGTATTACTATCTACTATCAAAATTTTATATTTGGTGAGAAAATTTAGCCAAATAAAATTCTTACCCGAGATTTGCAATGCTAGACAAAATAAGCAAAAAAATACTTAACGAGCTGCAAAACGATGGTCGAATCAGCAATGTAGAGCTATCGGCGCGCGTCAACCTGTCACCGGCAGCTTGTCTCGAGCGAGTACGGAAATTGCAAGAAGGCGGTTATATCCTGGGGTACACGGCACAATTGAACCCGCAATTGCTGGATGTCTCGTTACTGGTTTTTATTGAAGTGGTCCTGGATAGGACAACGCCCGAAGTTTTCGATGCGTTCAAACGTAGCGTCCAGATTATTCCGGAGGTACTTGAGTGCCACATGGTGGCAGGCGGATTTGATTATCTGGTGAAGGCCAGAGTGTGCGACATGAATGCTTATCGGGAATTTCTTGGGAAGTCGTTGTTACAACTGAAAGGCGTTCGCGAAACGCATACCTACGCAGTGATGGAAGAAGTCAAAAATACGACCAAGCTGCCGATCCGTTAATTGGTACTAACGTCTTACAGTGTCTCGTAGAAACGATTCATCAGTAATCGTCGTCATATGTTCGCGCAGCCACTTGTGAGATGGACTGCGAGCATCGCGTTCGTGCCAAAGCATGTCGACTTGGACTTGCGGCAAATCAAACGGTAATTCTTTTGCTATCAGCTCGCCGGTCATACCGGTTGATGCAATCAGATGGCGGGGAATGACGGTGAGCAAGTCCGAATTTGCCACCACGCGCCCTGCGGTAAAAAAGTGATTGACGGTCAATAAAATACGACGCTCCCGGCCCAGATGTGTCAGGGTATCACTGACAATTCCGTGAGCCCGGCCTGAAAAACTCACGAGCAAATGATTTGCTGCGCAATACGAATCGAGCGTTAGTTCTTTCTTTGCCAGCGGATGTTGTTTGCGCATTACACAGGCATATTGTCCTGAATACAGTAATTCATGGCGAATTGGTGTGTCGGGTTCACCCGCCAGTTGTGCAACAACACCAGGAAAAAATCCAATTGCCAGGTCGATGTCTCCACGCAAAAGCATAGGCCGCGGCTCGCGTGTTGTCAGCGGGACCATCCTGACATTCACACGCGGGGCATCGCGTTCAATGGAACGAACCAAGGAAGGTAGCCATAGTGCTGCTGTCGCATCGGCCATTGCCATGCGAAAAGTTGCTTGCGTAGTTGATACGTCAAAGCTCTGCGGTGCCATGGCCGCTTCCAGATCAGACAGAGCTCGTCGAACTGCCGGCCACAGTTCATCTGCATGAGGCGTTGGCTTTACACCATGGGCAGTCCGGATCAGCAATTCATCTCCTACAGAATCGCGCAACCGCTTTAGGGCATTGGAAACCGCTGGTTGTGTCATGGCAAGACGATTCGCTGCGCGTGTGAGATTACGTTCACTCATCACGGCATCGAAAACGCGCAGCAAATTGAGATCAAGTGTGAGGAAGCTCATTGGTTCTGGCGGCCGGTAAAAAATGGAATTTAATAGCGCTATTGACTTGATTTCATTCACAAAAAGTATAACTGATATGTGATATCGGAATTGGATTAATAACAGCCGGATCTTCATACTGCAGCGCAACATATAAGACAAATTTATCAAGGTTCCCCATGTCCATACTGGCCATTGCATTTCCAGCTCAATCAGCTATCCCGGTCGCCCAGGCAGTCATCAGTTCAATTATTGTTGCTGCGCGGCCTTTACTTGGTATCGGTGCAGTCCTGACCTTATTCCTGATTTTTAAGCCTTTGTTGCTTGGTCTCGCTCGTGCAAGCCTTGTTGCACTGAAACCGCGCAAGTCACTTGAACAGCGCTCGATTCGTAGTCATTTACGTGGCATGTTAATTTTGAACCGGATGGCGCAAGATCTCGATATCTCGCAACCGAACATGGCATCAGAACTGCGCGCCGTGGCTTCACGCGACTGACTAGCGTTGCGATTTGATGTAGAAATATTGGAGAGATTGCTATGAAAATACCAACTTCGACACCGACGGTAGATCATTTCACTGTCCTGTCCCTGATACTGCATGGCAAAAAACAGGGGTTAACGTTGTCGGACAACATTTTGCCGAAAAGGGTTGTCGGTCTATCAATGGCTGACATTGCTGAGGTATCGGATCGGGTTTCTGTACATCGCGGTCTATCGATCAGACGTTTTTCGCACTGGTGCACCGATTGGTAATTTAGTGCCCCGTTCATCACGACGTTAAGACTTAAGCGTCACAAATGTACTCATCAGTGACGGATTTTCAGACCGGAAAGCGCAATCCAACCATCAGATTGCGCGTTGTCAAAAGCGACAAGAACTATATCATCAAGGTTTTTTCGAGCTTGTCCCGTACATCTACCAATTTTTGCGGCAAATGATGATGAAGTTTTTCGAATAACTCCGTGTGCAATTTTAATTCATCTTTCCAGGCCGCTACATCGATCGAGGTAATTTGATCGAATTGCTCAGGTGAGAAGTCAGTACCCTCCCAGTTCAGATCTGTATGGCGTGGTGTTGTCCCAAATAAATGCTCTACGCCGCCGGATTTTTGCTCTATCCGGTCCAGCATCCATTTCAGTACGCGCATATTATCCCCGAAGCCAGGCCATACAAACTTGCCCTCGCTATCGGTACGGAACCAATTAACGCAAAAGATACTTGGTAATGTAGCTCCCGTAGCAGCCAGTTTTTCGCCCATATCCAGCCAATGCTGGAAATAATCACTCATGTTGTAGCCAATGAACGGCAGCATCGCGAATGGATCGCGACGAACTATGCCCATCTGGCCTGTTGCCGCTGCAGTGGTCTCCGATCCCATTGTCGCAGCCATGTAGACGCCTTCGACCCAGTCACGAGCTTCGGTAACCAGCGGGACCGTTGTAGAACGTCGACCACCAAAAATAAACGCTGAAATAGGTACGCCAGCCGGGTCGTCCCATGCAGCGTCGATCACTGGATTTTGAATCGCTGCGACGGTAAAACGTGCATTGGGGTGGGCTGCTTTACGTCCGCTTTCCTGACTGATTTCAGGTGTCCAGTCTTTACCTTGCCAGTCGATCAGATGCGCAGGTGCTTGTTTGGTCAGGCCTTCCCACCAGACATCGCCATCATCGGTTAAAGCGACATTGGTAAAAATCGTATTGCTTGTCATTGACGCCATGCAATTAAAATTGGTTTTCTGGTTGGTCCCAGGAGCGACGCCAAAATAACCTGCTTCGGGATTGATTGCATACAGCCGTCCATCCGCACCTGGTTTAATCCAAGCAATGTCATCACCAATCGTAGTGACTTTCCACCCTTCAAATCCAACAGGTGGAATAAGCATGGCAAAGTTGGTTTTGCCGCAGGCGGAAGGGAATGCTGCAGCAACATAGTGTTTTTTTCCTGCCGGCGACTCGACGCCGAGGATTAGCATGTGCTCTGCCAACCATCCTTGCGCACGTCCCATGCTTGAGGCAATACGCAATGCGAAGCATTTTTTACCGAGCAAGGCATTGCCGCCGTAACCTGAACCATACGACCAAATTTCTCGGGTTTCGGGAAAATGTACAATATATTTGGTCGGATTACATGGCCACGCCACGCTCTTTTGGCCGGCCTGCAGCGGTGCGCCAACGCTGTGAACGCAAGGAACGAATTCACCATCGGTACCAAGAACTTCGTACACGGCTTTTCCCATGCGTGTCATTACGCGCATGTTGGCGGCAACGTAAGGGGAGTCGGATAATTCCACGCCAATGTGTGCAATCGGTGAACCCAGGGGGCCCATCGAAAAAGGAACGACGTAAAGGGTGCGCCCTTGCATGCATCCGTCGAAGAGTCCGTTGAGGGTCAATCGCATTTCGGCTGGTGGCTGCCAGTTGTTGGTCGGACCAGCTTCGGCTTCATGGGCAGAGCAAATGAAGGTGCGGTCTTCGACGCGTGCGACATCTCCAGGATCCGAACAGGCCAGATAGCTGTTCGGACGTTTCTCGGGGTTTAGTTTTTTCATGGTGCCGGAGGCGACCATCTCTGCACACAGACGGTCATACTCTTCTTGCGATCCATCGCACCAGACGATACGTGCCGGTTTGGTTAACGAAGCTACTTCGGTAACCCAGTTGATCAATTGCTGCTGTTTGACGTAAGACGGGGCGTTTATGCTGGCAACGCCACCCATAACGGGTTGATTCATGAAATGAAGCCTCCAATGCCGATAAAGAGATCTGTTCCCGAGGTGATCAATGAAATAATAACCGCACCTCGAAATCAGGAATTTGTAGTCATTTTTTTCCTGGATATATCGTTCCGGTACGGTATTCCGCCTGAGAAAATGACAGGAAATTGTACACCTGCGTTTTGCTTAGCCAGGTGATTCCCAACAAGAAGGTAGTAAAAAGAAGCTGATTTTTGTAGTGAAGTGCTTTGTCTCTTTCGTTGCGGTTATTTTGTTACGGTTCTCCCTTCCTATTTTTTAGCTTCCTCCATGAAAATTGCCATTCTTGATGATTATCAGGACAGAGTTCGTCATCTGTCCTGTTTTAGCCTGCTGGCCGGCCATGATGTCAAAATATTCAACCATTCCGCCCGCGGCATGGGGCAACTGGCAATTCGCCTTGCTAGCTTCGATGCATTGGTCCTTATTCGCGAACGGACCCGCTTGCCAGGGGCATTGCTCAATAAATTGCCGCGCCTTAAACTGATTTCGCAAACAGGTAAGGTGGGTGGCCATATCGATCTGGTTGCTGCTTTTGCAAATGGCGTCACCATCGTTGAAGGCACCGGTGATCCGACAGCACCTGCGGAATTGACCTGGGCATTAATCATGGCATCAATGCGCCGGATTCCTGATTACACGTCAAATTTACGAGATGGGTTGTGGCAAACGGTATCGACTGCGCCTGAGCAGAATTTGCTCGGCCGCGTGCTAAAAGGACAAACTCTGGCAATTTGGGGATATGGAAAAATTGGCCGGTTGGTGGCTGGTTTTGGCAAGGCATTCGGCATGCCTGTCCTCATATGGGGAAGCGACGCCAGCTGCGCATTGGCGCGTAGCGATGGGTTCGAGGCAGCAACGTCAAAAAAAGAATTTTTTGCGCGTGCCGATGTACTTTCTCTGCATTTGCGTTTGAGTGAAGCAACCTGCGGCTGCGTTACTGACATGGATCTTGCCGGCATGAAACGTTCGGCATTACTAGTCAATACCAGTCGTGCTGAGTTGCTGGCAACCGGCGCGTTGCAACAAGCACTCTCAGTTGGTTGTCCCGGGTACGTCGCGCTGGACGTTTTTGATATCGAGCCACTACCCTCGACATCCCCACTTTTGCAGTATTCCAATGTGCTGGCGACACCTCATCTGGGTTATGTCGAGGAGCGCAGCTACGAGTTATATTTCAGTGCTGCCTTTCAGAATATTGTTGATTTTGCCGCTGGCGTGCCACGCAACGTTCTGACGCTGCCTGCTTGAATATCAGTCAAGGGATGCAGCACTCGATGTCTTGAAGCGCAACACTTCACCAGAGTGACCATCCAAAACATTGCCGTGATTCCACAATTTAGCCCAGCCGGGTGGCCATGCCAATGGCGATCCATCATATGGTTGGATACCTGTACGTACCGCAATGATTGGTATACCCTCCGGTACAGGCCCGTCATCGCGGTTCCAGCTCAAACTAAATGAATAGTCAGGCAGCAGTAAATCACAGGCACGAGCGAACCAGTCCGTGTGGTCTTCGTCACGGCCGCGGGCCTGTGCCAAGCCCTGCGGATCAAAGCGTGTCAGTGCCTCGACAAGCTCGGTGGTACTGGCACCCGGAGCATCTCCCCAGCCCATGACTGGGTTGAAATTGTAATCGGCGCCAGATCCGTACCAGCCTTCGCGCCAGGGGCGTTGCATCCAGTTGCGCGGACCACAAAATAGTTGCCAGCGCCAATGCATACCGGATGGCTTAGGCCAGTTATACAAGTACAGGCGTTGGTATCCTGCGCGATGAAGTTCTTGCACCATGGCCATCAGGCGCGCTTGAGGCATGCGATCCGGGGGGGCGCGACGAAATAAAATAGGATCGCCATCGGCATGCTGAATCTCGTCGGACGACAGGTTTAAATCCAGCGTGCGGGCTTCGCTACCAAAACGAGCAGCGATCCATCCGGTTAGCAGGTTGACCGTGACAATGACACCATAACCGCGATGACGGTGAAAGATAACTGTACCGGGCGCAACAGGTTTCATGGTCGGTTTGTCTGGATTAAATGGACTTGGCGAATAGTTTAGCGGCAATTGTCTATTCGTTGCACGCGATGCACCAGTGCGAGGCGCAAAACCGGCGTTGGATATAAATCAGGGCGCTTTCGTGACAACGGATGACAAACAGCGACGCTGAGACGCTGAAATGCCGACTGAAAGCTGGCCTGTAACTTGCTAAAAGACTTTGTGTTTACCGCTTTATCGCGATGACATGAACTTAAACAAGAGCTAACCCTGCTCTGCGGCAACAGTTCCGATACCCGGGGCCAATGTGCCGGCGACCTGCCGGACTCAGGAGAATGTTTTGAAGACAGAAGATTTCATTTTGGGCGATAGCGCCCTACACCAGCGGCTGTGCGCGATTACCGAAATTCTTGGTAAGTTTGTCGCATGCGCACCGCGACAACTCAGTATCTGGCATCTTGCCGAGAGTACCGGCAAAAGCGAGCTTGACCTTGAAAATTTATGCGCAGGACTTACCCGCGCCGCCCTCCTCCAATCCAGCCCGAACGTTGCCGGTAGCTGGTCTCTGGCTTGCGCGCCTGATCAGGTGACTTTGGAAGACGTATTTCGTTGCGCTATGGCCGAACAGCCAGCAGTTGGCCAGCAAGTGCTGTCGGCATCTCAGCCGCTCCCCGGCCACCGGCCACAGCGCCAGCAACACGACGCTAATTTGTTGGTCATGCAGGCAGCAATGGCAATCAACCAGAGCGTTTTTCTCCACTTGCGCCAATTTTCGCTTGATCGCCTCAAAATCAGCTCTTCCGTCTCGTTTCCCGCACCGAGATCTTTCCGGCACATATCGCGTCGCTCAGCATCGGTCGCTAGAGTCTGACTATCTATGTGCCAATCGCATAAAGTGATGCTTACAAGGCATTGGCTTTGTAGTCTTGTGTTCGCCTACGATGAGCTCTTTTTGGGATAACAAGGCTTGTCAAATAACGATGCCACGTTCTTTTTTCCTGAAATACGAGGTGAGGAGGTGGTGCGTCGCGCTACCTTCGAGCAATCATGGAGAAGCAATGACAGCGGTGAATGATTTCATTTTTGGAAACGGAAACTTGCACGAACGATTTTGCGCTATTACCGAACTGCTGGAGAAGCTGGTCCGGGCCGCCCCAACTCCGCTGAGTCTGGCGCAAATGAAGCGCCATACCGGGCGTAGCGGTCGTGACATCAGTAAGCATTGCCTCGATCTTGTCCGTAACGGGCTGGTTATCGAAACATCCGATGGTCATTGGACGCTCGCGGGAGACCCTGCTGACTTGACGTTGGCAGACGTCTATCGTTGTGCTACGGCCAGACCTGAATGGCATTCCCGCGGCAGACGGATCGATCATCAGCCCAACTACGTCGTCGATTTGCTACTTATGCAGGCCGTGTTAGCGATCAACCAGAGCGTGCATCAGCATTTGCGGCAATTTTCACTTGATCGTCTCAAGCCAGCTGGCATTGTGCCTTTCCCACTTGGCCGGAGTCGATCACACGGACTGAATTACAATGGCCATTCCGACCTTGCTTGAACCGGTCACTCTGCCTGACTCCCATGACACTTCGTATCATTGCCAGTGGCGGTACTTTTGATAAGCATTACGATGAAATTACCGGCAAGTTGACCTTTGGTGCGGGTCATTTGGCCGCGGCGATTGCTCGAGCCCGTATCACCCTACCTGTTGCCCTGGAAGAGTTGCCTTTCCTTGATTCACTGGAGATGCAAGACTCCGACCGGCTGCGTATCCTGGCCTCGTGCCGCGCATCCTCACAGACCGCTATAGTGATTATTCATGGCACCGACACGATGCGCGAAACGGCGGCTGTTCTGGGTGCTGCCGGGTTGTTAAAAGTCATCGTTCTGACTGGCGCAATGATTCCCTATGAAATCGCCAATTCGGATGCACTGTTTAATTTTGGATTTGCCTGTGCCGTTGCTCAAGTATTGCCACCGGGCGTCTATGTCGCCATGAACGGGCAGTTTTTCAATTGGGATAAGGTACAGAAAAATCGCTCGGCAGGTGTTTTCGAGTCCGCTTGAGTGGGATACATACACCTGTCCCCGGCTGGTTAAAACTGTTTGTAATACTATGCCGGAATGCTCAAAATACGCTCGTCAGCGTATCCCGGAAACAGCGTACTCAGGAGAAACCCGATGACTCAATCACGACGTGTTGCCGCCTTTGCCGGCCCTCTTTTTCTATCTTTTCTTTTAGCAGCATGTGGCGGTGGCGGCAACAGCACACCAACCCCGGTGTCCAATGGCCAAACGTCGATACAACTGGCCGCAGAATCAGGAGCACCGACGCTCACCAACGACACGGCAACAGACGGGTATAACCGGTTTAATTTCCGTAGGCAACAAATGGGACTGTCCTTACTAAGCCGCAATGCCAATATTGACCTTGCAGCGCGCGGGCATTCCAACTATCAAAAGATCAACGATACGATTACTCACGTTCAGGTTAGCGGTAGACCCGGCTTTACCGGGGCAGACGTCGCAGATCGTCTTAAGGCTGCGAATTATGTTTTTACAACGACATCGAGCTATGCATTTGGTGAGGTCATTGCGGCAAGCGCCGATCTGTCAGGCGCGGCCAATGCCGAAGACTTGATTACCGCCATTTACCATCGATTTGTAATTTTCGAGCCAAAGTTCCGGGAAGCAGGTGCCGGATCGGCCGGATTTAGTGCGACGGGATATAACTTTCTGACGGTAAACTTTGCTGCCAACGGATTGGGTGCTGGTGTTGGTAAAGGACAGTTTGCCGTCTATCCATTCGCTAACCAGACCGGTATCGCAACCGTTTTTTACAGTGACCAGGAAGCGCCTGATCCCGTGCCAAATCAGAACGCCGTCGGCTATCCAGTGAGTATTCATGCAGATATTGATGCTGTCGTTAGTGTGCAGACTTTCACCATCAATGCTCGTGGTGGGCAGTTACTCGCCGTACGTTTGCTGACCAATGCCACTGATCCTGAAACCCCCAATTCTGCAGCAGCCATCATTCCGTTATCCGAGTTGGTGGCCGCAACCACCTACGATGTAAAATTTACTGGCACGATATCCGGCGTAGCTGCTACTCAGAACTGGTCGTTCACTACGCGTTAAAATTTACCTCGAGCAACTTCCGCTGTACATCGCCACAACTTATGGTTAGTATTTGATCGATACTAATTATGAAGTTGGCGGTAGCCGACCAGTTGCCGCGAGGAGATCCGAATGTCATCGATTGAACAAAATTCTTTCCAGCTTGCACTCATTCAATTTTGCGAACAGCGCGCCCAGATTGAAGTTCTCGGCCGGCATATCGGCGAAAACGTTCGCAAATTCTCACTCCTTCAGCAACAAGTTACCCAGGCAACCACGCACAAGGTTCGATCTCCGGGCAATGTTTTCGAACTGAGCGTCGTACGTTTGCGTGCGGACATGGGCTTGTTGGTAAGCGATACACAGCGACTGGCCAAGCTGGCCGGTGAGTTGCATATGGAATTCATCGAAGTTGCTGCACGCTATTTGACTGAAAGCCGATTGCGCATGGCACGTCTGATCAGCGCTCGCGAACAGCATGGTAAGTACTGTACCGAAGAGCTCGGCAAACGGATCGACGCGGCAGTTCTCAAGTGCAATCGAGAGATCGACCAGATCATGGGATTGATCGAACGCACCGGTTCTTCAGTGGCCCTGTTGACGGTCTCTACCGAGCAGTTTTCGGCACTGGCTACTGGTTGACGACCAACTATAGTTTCTACTTTCCTATACAAAACCGGCTGAAAATTACACCTAGCAAGTCATCCGGGGTAAATGCACCAGTGATGCTGCTGAGCTGTTCTTGTGCCAGCCGTAATTCTTCGGCGAACAGATCCAGCGCATGGTCGCTCAACGCTGCATGCTCGGCAGCTAATTGAAGATGCGTTTGCGCTGCTGCCAGCGCGACGAGATGACGTTCGCGCGCAAGGTACAGCGATTCGCCCGTTTGCTGCCAGCCAGCCAGCCGTAATAATTCTTCGCGTAGCAATTCCATGCCGAGCTGATTGGTGGCTGATAGATAAATATGCGTTGCGTCAACGAGGCGATCAATGGCGGGCTTGTGTCCCGACAAATCAATCTTGTTCCATACCCGCATGACCGGAATATTTGCGGGAAAGCGCGCAACGATGTTTTCATCAGCCAAAGTTGGTCCGCGACAGGCATCCAGCAAATGAATGATCACATCGGCTTGTGCCACCGCGGTCCAGGTGCGCTCGATACCGATACGTTCGACCTCGTCAATCGCTTCTGCCACATCACGAATGCCCGCTGTGTCGATGATGTTGAGCGGGATACCTTCGATCTGGATAGTCTCGGTCACCTTGTCGCGCGTGGTACCGGCAATGGGCGTGACGATTGCGATGTCCGCACCAGCCAGTGCATTGAGCAAGGATGACTTGCCAACATTGGGCTGTCCTGCAAGGACGATATTGAGTCCATCCCGCAGCAGGGCTCCCTGGGCAGATTGGCGAAATACTTTCTGCAAGGTATCGCGTATTACGGCCAGCTTGCCGCGGGCATCGGATTTTTCCAGAAAGTCGATTTCTTCTTCCGGAAAGTCGAGGGTGGCCTCGACCAGCATGCGCAGGTTGGTGACTTGCTCGACCAGGGTCCGGATGATTCCCGAAAAAACTCCCGACAAGGACTGCGAGGCCGAGCGTGCCGCCGCTTCGGTTGAGGCATCGATCAGGTCGGCTACCGCTTCGGCCTGCGCTAGGTCGAGTTTGTCGTTGAGGAATGCACGCTGCGTGAACTCGCCAGGCTGCGCTAGTCGGAGATCAATATTGCTGCCGGCTTGCAAGCATCGCGCCAGCAGCAGTTGCATGACGACCGGTCCGCCATGACCCTGCAATTCGAGTACGTCTTCACCCGTATAGGAATGCGGTGCTTTGAAATACAGCGCCAGGCCCTGATCGATGGTGCTGCCATCGGCATCGACAAAACGGGTGTAGGTGGCATGGCGCGGTTGCAACGTCTTGCCAGGCACCAGTGCGCAAATCTCAGCGGCAACGTTGCCAAGATTCTTACCGGATATCCGGACGACGCCGATACCGCCGCGTCCGGGTGCTGTGGCAATGGCAACAATGGGTAAGGAGTCTAGGTTCATGAACGGAGTTTAACTTTTACCAGAGGGAGGCCAGGAATAAAAAAGCCCGCGAAAAGATTCACGGGCTGTAGAAATAACGAATGCTGTTTAGCCGCAGCGACCTACTCAGGCTGAATTAGCCTGTTCCTCCGCCTTTTTGGTGATGACCCATTGCTGAGCGATCGATAACACGTTGTTCACTACCCAGTACAGTACGAGACCGGAGGGGAAAAAGAAGAACATGACGGAAAAGATGATCGGCATGAACATCATGATCTTGGCTTGCATCGGATCCGGCGGTTTCGGATTGAGCTTGGTCTGGACGAACATCGATACGGCCATCAGCACCGGCAAAATAAAATAAGGATCCGGTGAGGCCAAATCTTGAATCCAGCCGAGCCAGGGTGCGTTACGCATTTCGACGCTCGCCAGCAAGACCCAATACAGCGAAATGAAGACTGGAATCTGCACGACGATCGGCAGACAGCCACCGAGAGGATTGATTTTTTCAGTCTTGTACAAGGCCATCATGGCTTGATTCATTTTTTGCGGATCTGACTTGAAGCGCTCGCGGATGTCCGTCATTTTCGGCGTCACCATTTTCATTTTTGCCATGCTGCGATAGCTTGCAGCCGACAACGGGAAGAATGCCAATTTGATCAGCATCGTCAGGACAATGATAGTCCAGCCCCAATTGCCGAGGATTTTATGGATCTGCGTCATCAACCAGAAAATTGGCTTCGCAATGATAGTAAGCCAGCCATAGTCCTTGACCAGGTCAAGTCCAGGTGCAGTGCGTTCCAGCACTGCTGATTCCTGAGGTCCCGAATACAACAGCGTATCCAGCGAGGCGCTGGCACCTGGCGCAATCGATCCCAGTGACACGATGCTACCGACTGCATACAGGTTGGTCGCTACTTTCTTCGTGAAAATTTCGCGTTGTGTCGTTGGTGGCAAGATGATCGCCGAAACAAAATAATGCTGAATCAGTGCAATCCAGCCGTTGTCGGCTTTGCTCGCGTGTTCTTCGCTACCTTTTTCGATGTTCTCGAATTTTAGTTTCTGAAACTTGTCGGCGTCGGTGTAGACAGCAGGTCCGGTGAAGGTGCTGTAGAACGAGGACTCGCCTTCAGGCTTGCTGCCATCACGTACCAGTTGCAAGTAGACCGACGGCGTGACTGCTGTTGCACCGGTATTGGTGACGTCATGTTTCAGGTCGATGTGATAATCAGCGCGCTTGAATGTGTAGGTTTTCGTCAGCTTGACGCCACCCTGGTCGGCATCGAGTACCAACTGCAAGGTGCCACTGGCATCCATCGTTCGCCCGCCGGGACGAGCTACAAAAAGGGTTTTATGGCTAGGGAAGGCGCCGCCGATCAAGCCGGTTTCGGCCAGGTAAGTGCGGCTTGTGCTGTTGTCGAATAAGACGATGTTCTTTGTCTTGTCGATGGTGTCTTTGTGCTTGAGCAACTCAAGACGTTTCAATTCGCCACCTTGCGTATCGATATCCGCCTTGAAGATATCGGTAGTGATCGTGATGGTTTCGCCTTTGGTGGTGGCGGCTATATTCGCAGCGTCCACGCCGATAGCGGTACCTGGTGCGGTGGCTGGAGTTGGAAGCGCTGCCGAATTGGCATTGGCAGGACCGGTATCGGCGGGCTTTGCCTGCTCGCTGGTGCCCGGGAACAGCATGGGAGGCTTGCCATTGTGTTGCTGCCATTTATCCCAAAGCATCAACAGAGACAAGGAGAACACAACCCACAGCACGGTACGTCGAATATCCATAAGTGTTTTAAATAATTGAGTAGTCAGGAGTTCAGTGGTGGTGGCAGTCGCAGGAGGGTGTCGCAGCGGTACTCGCGGTGTCGCGTTGTGGTACCGGATCTAGCCCTCCCAGATGCCACGGATGGCATCTGGCCAAACGCTTGGCCGCGAGGATACCGCCTTTCAGTGCTCCGTGCTCGGTAATCGCCTGCGCGGCATAGTCCGAACAGCTCGGAAGAAAGCGGCAATTTTGTCCCAGAAAAGGACTGATGCCTAATTTATAGGCACGCAAGAGCAGGAGCAATATCGACTTCAAACGGTCCTCTTGGGCCGCTGCGATGCAAATAGCAGCAGTAGCTCTGCCCGCAACATAGCTTTCAAGGTCGTTGTGGTAGCAGGGCCCTTGCGAACATTGACGGGCTTCGAGAGCCGTACGATGCAATCGATTGGTGGCAGCTCCGCAATCCGGAACAATTCTCTGGTAATGCGCTTGACGGTATTGCGCGTGACGGCGCGTGGTGCCAATCGCTTGGCGGCCACGACGCCCAGGCGGGCGTGAGTCAGTGCATTGACGCGGGTGTACAGCACGAAATGGGCGCTGCGAAACACCGGCCGCAAACGAAAAACGGATGAAAATTCATCCGTTTTAACGATGCGCCGTTCGCGTGCAAAGTCCTGTGAACAGACGCTAATCACGCCAGCTATAAGCTGTTGCAACAGGTTTTAAGCTGCCAGGCGCTTACGGCCCTTGCTGCGACGTGCGTTAAGCACAGCGCGGCCGCCGCGGGTTGCCATGCGAGCGCGAAAGCCATGGGTACGCTTACGGCGAACGACGGAGGGTTGATAAGTACGTTTCATTGTGGTCTCGCTAATCAGCAGGAAAAAATCGGAGTATGAAAGCCGGAGCATTGCCCCGGTCCGGGGTTGTCTGCGGCCCGGTGCCCGAAAGCGCTTCAATCGTTCTTCACTCTGTCCCCAGAGGCGGATGAAGCTGCTAACGGCAACAGCATGGTACGCAGGCGGGTCGAACAGTGAACCCAGGATTAGACAGCACTTTTAGCTTGCTTGTCAATTACTTAGCGAGAATTCCTGATGCAGACTGAATGCTCGCCTCGCGCCGAAATAGTCCTTCCCGCCTGTGGATAACTCCCTCCGTCAAGGGTAGAATACGAATCGATATGGCCTTCCCTCCCAGGCTGCTGCAACCGGTCCGAGGGTAATGACCGCACTGTACGTTAGTGCCATCGCGCCTCCCCCCAATTCAATAGAAGATGCATGGATAATTTCTGGCAAACCTGCTCAGCTCAGCTGGAGCAGGAATTAACGCCGCAGCAATTTAGCGCCTGGATCAAACCGCTGGTGCCCCTCGATTACGAAGAGGGCCGGTTGCGCATCGCCGCGCCTAACCGGTTCAAGCTGGACTGGGTGAAAACGCAATTCGCCAATCGTATTACGGTACTGGCAGGTCAGTATTGGGAAGAGCCGATCGACGTGCAGTTTGTGCTCGACCCACGTCTTAATGCGCCACGCAAGCCGACCGCAGCAATGCCGGTGGCAGCGCGGGCCGAAAGTAACGGCATTAACGGAATGTCGGCGTCAATTGACGGATTGATCGATTTGCCGCCGGTCGACAGTGCGCCGCGCCGCGACCAGAGTCGCGTCAATACGGCGCTGACCTTTGACAGTTTCGTGACCGGCAAGGCGAACCAGCTTGCACGTGCCGCCGCCATTCAGGTCGCTGATAATCCGGGCGTCTCGTATAACCCGCTGTTCCTGTATGGCGGCGTCGGTCTCGGCAAAACCCATCTGGTACATGCGATCGGCAACCAGGTCATGGCAGACAATCCATCCGCCAAAATTCGCTACATTCATGCTGAACAATATGTCCGCGACGTTGTCACCGCGTACCAGCGCAAAGGTTTTGATGACTTCAAGCGCTATTACCATTCGCTCGATGTCCTGCTGATCGATGATATTCAATTCTTTGGCGGCAAGAGCCGCACCCAGGAAGAATTCTTTTATGCCTTCGAGGCGCTCATCGCAGCCAAGAAGCAGATCATCATCACCAGCGATACCTATCCGAAAGAAATCACCGGCATGGATGACCGTCTGATTTCGCGTTTTGATTCCGGCCTGACGGTGGCCGTGGAGCCGCCCGAGCTCGAAATGCGCGTGGCGATTCTGCTGAAAAAAGCGGCACAGGAAGGCGTTAATTTTTCTGATGACGTGGCGTTCTTCGTGGCCAAACACTTGCGCTCGAACGTGCGTGAACTGGAAGGCGCGTTGCGCAAAATCCTGGCGTTCTCGCGTTTCCATGGCAAGGACATCACGATCGAAGTCGTCAAGGATGCGCTGAAGGATTTGCTCTCGGTACAGAACCGTCAGATCTCGGTAGAAAACATCCAGAAGACGGTCGCGGACTTTTTCAATATCAAAGTCGCTGACATGTACTCGAAAAAGCGTCCGGCGAACATCGCCCGTCCGCGCCAGATTGCCATGTACCTGGCCAAGGAGTTGACGCAAAAAAGTCTGCCGGAAATTGGCGAGCTGTTTGGTGGTCGCGATCACACCACGGTCTTGCATGCGGTCCGCAAGATTGGTGCCGATCGCTCGAAGAGTCCCGAGTGCAACCACGAATTGCATGTGCTCGAACAAACGCTGAAAGGGTAAGCAGGCCTTGCTTGCGGTCCTGTGGATAACTCTCGCAAGGCTGGCGCCGGCTGGTCTTGCGAATCGTGCGGAGACGCGCATTTTGTCAGCAGTAAAACCTTTTCTGTCAAAATACGCGGCGAGGAAGACTGCAGTCTGATTCAAGGGGCCGGATCCAGTGGCAGGGTATTCACTGGCGCCATTTCCACCAACAATGATTACCAAGGATGACACCATGCAATTGGTTAAAACCAGCAGAGACACCTTACTCCGGCCACTGCAAATTGTGAGCGGTATTGTCGAGCGTCGGCACACATTGCCGATTCTGGCCAATATTCTCATACGCAAGGATGGCGACAAGGTCTCGTTTCTGTCGACGGACATCGAAGTCCAGATTACTACTCACATCACGGTCGACGGCGGCGAAGAGCTGGCCGCGACCACCGTGGCGGCGCGCAAGCTGCTCGATATTTTGCGCGCGCTGCCCGAGTCCGGCGATGTCTCGCTGACACTGGCCAACAAGCGCATGACGGTTCAGTCCGGTAAGTCGCGCTTTGCACTGCAAACACTGGCTGCCGACGAATTCCCGACTGTCACGCAAGCCGAGCATTACAGCGCGCAATTGAGCCTGCCGCAAAAGACGCTCAAGCACCTGTTCAACATGGTCCATTTTTCGATGGCCCAGCAAGATATCCGCTACTACCTCAACGGGTTGTTGCTGGTGGTCGATGGCAAGAACGTGATTGCAGTGGCCACTGACGGCCATCGACTGGCGTTTTGCCAGGTCGAGACCGAGCAGGAATTCACGCGCCAGGAAGTCATCATCCCGCGCAAGACCATCATCGAATTGCAGCGCTTGCTCGAAGACACCGACGAGCTGGTCCAGATCGACATCGCGCCCAATCAGGTCAAGCTGACCTTCGCCGATATCGAGCTGATTTCAAAACTGGTCGAAGGCAAATTCCCTGACTACACCCGCGTCGTGCCGAAGGGCTACAAGAACAATTTCACGCTGGGTCGCGACCAGTTGCTGCGCTCGCTGCAACGCGCCGCCATCATGACCAGCGACAAGTTCAAGGGCGTGCGCTGCATCGTCACACCCGGTAGCATGAAGGTCAGTTCGACCAACGCCGATCAGGAAGAGTCGGTCGAAGAGATCGAAATCGACTACGGTGGTGACAGCGTCGATATCGGTTTCAATGTCACGTACCTGCTCGATGTACTCAACAATCTCAAGTGCGACCAGGTCAACATCGCGCTGGGTGACGCCAATTCATCGGCGCTGATTACCATTCCCGAGAATGCGGATTTTAAGTACGTCGTGATGCCGATGCGAATTTGATTCGTCGTCCACGGGTCATTGCAAGGGACCTGATGGTCCCTTGCCGCTTTACAGAATGCGATTTATTTCAGCAGTCCCAGCAGTCAGTCACCGTTTAGAAGGTACCCATGTCCGCGATTCCTCAAGATACTCCAGGTCAGCCGCAGTCTAACCAGTATGGCGCATCATCGATCCAGATCCTCGAAGGACTGGAAGCCGTGCGCAAGCGGCCCGGTATGTACATTGGCGATACCTCCGACGGTACCGGCCTGCATCACCTGGTATTCGAAGTGCTCGACAACTCGATCGACGAGTCGCTCGCCGGCCATTGCACCGAGATCAATGTCACCATCCATTCCGATAATTCGATCTCGATTACCGACAACGGCCGTGGCATTCCGACCGGCATCAAGTGGGATGACAAGCACGAACCGAAACGCAGCGCCGCCGAAATCGTCATGACCGAACTGCATGCCGGCGGCAAATTCGACCAGAACTCGTACAAGGTCTCGGGCGGTCTGCATGGCGTCGGCGTGTCCTGCGTCAATGGCCTGTCGAAGCTGCTGAAGCTGACGGTACGGCGCGATGGCAAGGCGCACTACATGGAATTCGTGCGCGGCATTCCGCAAAATCGCATCATCGAGACCGTCGATGGCGTTCAGATTTCACCGATCAAGGTCACCGGCGACACCGACAAGCGCGGTACCGAAGTGCACTTCTGGGCCGACGAAGAAATCTTCAATCACATCGAATTCCATTACGACATCCTGGCCAAGCGCATCCGCGAACTGTCCTTCCTGAACAATGGCGTGCGCATCAAGCTGAGCGATCACCGCACCGGCAAGGAAGAAGAGTTCGCGTTCGAAGGCGGTACCCGCGGCTTCGTGGAGTACATCAACAAGAGCAAGACCGTGCTGCATCCGACCGTGTTTCAGGCCACCGGCGACAAGATGTCGGACCAGAACACCAACATCAGTGTCGACGTCTCGATGCAGTGGAACGATGCCTACAACGAACAAGTGCTCTGCTTCACCAACAACATTCCGCAACGTGACGGTGGCACCCATCTGACTGGCTTGCGTGCGGCGATGACGCGGGTCATCAACAAGTACATCGAAGAGCACGAATTCGCCAAGAAGGCCAAGGTCGAAGTCACCGGCGACGACATGCGCGAAGGCCTGACTTGCGTGCTGTCGGTCAAGGTGCCGGAGCCGAAGTTCAGCTCGCAGACCAAGGACAAACTGGTCTCGAGCGAAGTGCGCGGCCCGGTCGAAGAGATCGTCGCCAAGACCCTGTCGGACTATCTGCAAGAAAAACCGAACGACGCCAAGATCATCTGCGGCAAGATCGTCGAAGCCGCGCGCGCCCGTGAAGCGGCCCGCAAGGCACGCGAACTGACCCGCCGCAAAGGCATCATGGACGGCCTCGGCCTGTCGGCCAAACTGGCTGATTGCCAGGAAAAAGACCCGGCGCTGTGCGAGCTGTACATCGTCGAAGGAGACTCCGCCGGTGGCTCCGCCAAGCAGGGTCGCGACCGTAAATTCCAGGCCATCCTGCCCTTGCGCGGCAAGGTCCTCAACGTCGAAAAAGCCCGCTTCGAAAAGATGCTGTCGTCCGAGCAGATCACCACCCTGATCGCTACGCTGGGCACGTCCATCGGCCCCGATGAATTCAATCCGGACAAGCTGCGCTACCACCGCATCATCATCATGACTGACGCCGACGTCGATGGCGCCCACATCCGCACACTGCTGCTGACGCTGCTGTACCGGCAGATGCCGGCGCTGGTCGAGCGCGGCCATGTCTACATCGCGCAGCCGCCGCTCTACAAGGTCAAGCATGGCCGTGACGAGCGCTACCTGAAGGACGATATCGAAGAAGCCGCCTACATGATGCAGATCGCGCTCAATGACGCCGCGCTCATTCCGTACGAGCAAGCCGAGCCGATCAGCGGCGATGCACTGGCCGAGCTGGTCCGTCAGTACAACACCGCCAACGCCATCATCACCCGATTGGCACGCGCGATCGACAACGCCGCCCTGACCGCCATCATGACCGGCGTCACGCTGGACCTGAGCACGCTGGAAAATGCAGCGAGCAGTGCCGCGGCAATGCTCGCCACAATCAACGACCCCGCTGTCGAGATTCTGGTGCGTTCCGACGATCTGTCCGACAAGCATCAGCTGCGCGTCCAGCGCATGTACCACGGCAACGTAAAAGTCAGCGTCATCGATGCCGACTTTGTCAGCGGTCCGGACTACGCGGTCCTGGCCAATGCGGCTGCTACCTTCAAGGGTTTGCTCGGTGAAGGCGCGATGGTGCGACGTGGCACGGGCGAACGCATCAAGGAAATCCGCATCAACAATTTCCACCAGGTCATGGCCTGGCTACGCGAAGAAGCCGAGCGCGGTGTTTCGAAGCAGCGCTACAAAGGGCTGGGCGAGATGAATCCATCGCAGTTGTGGGAAACCACGATGGACCCTGCCGTGCGGCGTTTGCTGAAAGTGCAGATTGATGACGCGATTGCGGCCGACCAGATCTTTACGACGCTGATGGGTGACGATGTCGAACCGCGCCGGGCGTTCATCGAAGCCAATGCGCTGCAGGCGGGCAATATCGATACTTGATGGCTAGCTCGCATTGGCGGCGCCGCAGGTATTCGCAGAAGTCCGGTGAATACTTGCGGCGCCGTTTTACTTTGTGGACGGAAGCGATCAGGCCAGCGCCCGCGCCAGATACGGCGCGCTGCGGCTGTCCGTATGGCGCGCCACCTGATCCGGCGGCGCGCTGACCACAACGCGACCGCCCTTGTCGCCGGCGCCGGGACCGATGTCGATGACCCAATCGCTGGCGGCAACCACGCGCATGTCATGTTCGACCACGATCACGGTATTGCCCGAGGCGACCAGCGCATCGAGCTGCGCGATTAATTTATCGATGTCCGACGGATGCAGTCCCGTGGTCGGTTCATCGAGAATATAGAGCGTGTCGCCGCGCTGCGGCCGCTGCAATTCGGTGGCCAGTTTGACGCGTTGCGCTTCGCCGCCGGACAGTTCGGTGGCGGCCTGACCGAGTCGCAAATAACCCAGTCCGACCTCGCGCAAGACAGACAAGGGCCGCCGCAGCGGTGCTTCGTCAGCAAAAAATTCCCACGCGGCGTCGACCGTCATCGCCAGCACTTCGGCGACATTCTTGTCTCGGTAGCGGATGGCCAGCGTGTCGTCGTTATAGCGCGCGCCGTGACATGCCGGACAGGGGGCGTACACGCTAGGCAAAAACAATAATTCAACCATCACCTGACCCTCGCCGGCGCACGTCGCGCAACGCCCCTTGGCGACGTTGAACGAAAACCGGCCGGCATCATACCTGTGGCGACGCGCGTCATCGGTCATCGCAAAGAGCTTGCGCACGTAATCGAACAGGCCGGTATAGGTCGCCAGATTCGAGCGCGGCGTGCGGCCGATCGGTTTCTGATCGACTTGCACAAGACGCTTTATACCTTCCATACCAGCGACGATACGTCCGCCGGTCGGGATCACGGCGCGATGCTCCTGCGCGTCTGCATCCTCGTCCTCGGGTGCGATCTCGTGGCCCAGAGAGGTGCCGACCAGGTCCACTAGCGCCTGGCTCACCAGACTGGATTTGCCGGATCCGGAGACGCCGGTCACGCTGGTCAGCACGCCCAGCGGAAAGGCCGCATCGAGGTGCGCAAGATTATTGCGGGTCACGCCTTCGAGTCGCAGCCAGCGATCCGGCACACGCGGCGTGCGGCGTGTGCCGGCCGGTCCGGCAAACAGGTAACGCCGGGTTTGTGATGCCTCGACCTCTGCCAGCCCTGCCGGCGGACCGCTGTACAACACGAGTCCACCGTGCTCGCCGGCTCCCGGACCGACATCGACGATCCAGTCTGCCTGCCGGATGATATCCAGATCATGTTCGACCACGAACAGCGAATTGCCGGAGGCCTTGAGCCGCGCCAGCGTCGTCAGCAGCGCCTCGGTGTCGGCCGGATGCAAGCCGGCGGAAGGCTCGTCAAGCACATACACGACGCCGAACAGATTGGAGCGCACCTGCGTCGCCAGGCGCAAGCGCTGCAGCTCGCCAGGCGACAGCGTTGGTGTACTGCGTTCCAGGGTCAGATAGCCCAGTCCGAGATCCAGCAGGACGGCGAGCCGCTCGATCAGATCGGCGGCAATGCGCTGCGTGACGAGAATTTTTTCGGGATGTTCACGCTGCTGTCTGGCGTCGACCTTCGCAGTGCCATCGGCGAATGGCGCGAGGATGGCACCAAGACGGTTGAGCGGCAGCCGCGCGATAGCGGCGATATCGTACCCGGCGAAGGTGACCGACAGCGCTTCGCGGCGCAGCCGTTTGCCCCTGCACAGCGGGCAGTCGGCACTGAGCAGATACTGCGCCACCCGTTTTTTCATTAGCGCGCTGTTGGTCGAGGCGAAGGTCTGCAGCACGTATTTTTTTGCACTCGTGAAGGTCCCCTGATAGCTGGGCAGCGCCTTGCGCTTGAGCGCCGCGCGCACTTCGGCGGCACTGAAACCGGAATACACAGGCACGCTCGGTTGCTCGTCGGTGAACAGAATCCAGTCGCGGTCTTTTTTCGGCAAGTCACGCCACGGTGTATCGACGTCGTAGCCGAGCGTTACCAGGATCTCGCGCAGGTTCTGGCCATGCCAGGCCGAAGGCCAGGCGGCGATAGCGCGCTCGCGGATGGTCAGCCGGTCGTCCGGTACCAGCGAGCGTTCGGTCACGTCATAGACCCGGCCAAGGCCATGACATTCGGGGCAGGCGCCTTCCGGCGTATTGGCTGAAAACGATTCCGCGTACAGCAGCGGCTGGTCCGCCGGATAGTCACCGGCGCGCGAGTACAGCATGCGCAGCAGATTCGACAAGGTCGTCACGCTGCCCACCGACGAGCGGGTGGTCGGCGAGCCGCGCTGCTGCTGCAACGCCACCGCCGGCGGCAAACCGTCAATGTCATCGACGTCCGGCACGGCCATCTGATTGAACAAGCGCCGCGCATAGGGCGACACCGATTCCAGATAGCGCCGTTGCGCTTCCGCATACAGCGTGCCGAACGCCAGCGACGACTTGCCCGAGCCGGAAACGCCGGTGAACACCACCAGCGCATCGCGCGGGATATCGACATCGATATTTTTCAGATTGTGTTCACGCGCGCCGCGTACGCGGACGTTGCCGCTGCTCGTGAACTTGCGGTCCGGCTGGCGGGAAGATGGCTTGGGCATGGTGGCGAGGATCACGGAGCGATAAGCCGGCCGATGCTACGCAGCGCGCTACCACGGGTCTGTACGGCAACGAACAGACCCGCCCGGTACGCCGCGGAATTTACGCCGGCGCGCCGGCCTGACGGCGCGGGTCGGCCTTCGCAAACGCGTCAAGTGCTTCGCAACTCGCCATGATCCGGTCGACGGTCGGGATGTCGGCAACAGTGATCTTGAAGACGCGGGCGACGACAATGATGCTGGCCAGGCAGATGTCGGCGCTGGTCGGCGTATCGCCATGGCAGAACAGGCCGGTGCCGGCTTCCGATGCGAGGCGCTGTTCCAGTGCCTGCAAGCCCGTCGTGAACCAGTGAATTTGCCATGCACGCCAGGCGGCATCATCGAAGTCACGGGTACCGGTCAGATACTTTTTAACGCGCGGTGTGATCAGCGGATGGGTATCGCCGGCCAGCATCGCCGCCAGTGAGCGCACCCTTGCACGGGCATGCAATCCGGTCGGCAGCAAGGCCGGCAACGGCTGCAGTTCATCGAGGAATTCGAGGATCGCCAGCGATTGCGTCAGCGGTGCCTGACCGGCTTCGAGCAACGCCGGAATCGCACCCATCGGATTAATCTCCAGAAAGGCGGCGCTGCGCTGTTCGCCGCTATCGAGATTGATGATGCGCTCGTGGGCGCTCAGGCCTTTCAGGTTCAGCGCAACGCGCACCCGATAGGTGGCCGAGGTGCGCCAGAAGGCAAATAATTCGAATGCAGGTGCTTGGGACATGGCATCTCCGGTGGGTTGATAGTGAGGAACGGTATGATCGGTCTTCATGCACGCATTGATGCTGTAAAAAACAGGTATCGTGTACGTCATGTTCCGTGGGCGGGTGTCTACACTAACAGACCATGCAGGCCTCGCAAATTTTTCATCGTACAAATCCGCAGCCGACGCGCACCGATTGTTTTCACGGAGTTCAATGATGTCGCCGTATCGCAAAAGCTTTTTATGGTGCTTGTGCTTTTGCCTGATCCTGCCGATCGTGGAGGCGGTGGACCTGATCACGTCCTACCGTCAGGAAGAAAAATCTGCCCGGACACGGGTTTTCAATGCCAGCTTTCTGATCAGCGAATGGATTCAGGGCGCGATGGAAAACTCCGACTACGTGCTGCGCGACATCATCGGCCATGTGTCAGAGGAGGCATTGCGCTATCCCGATACCGATCCGGCGCGCCAGGCGCGCATCACCCGGCTCATCGAGGCCAAGCGAATAACCCTGCCCAACGCCGCCGGCGTCGGTCTGGTCGACCGGAACTGCATCGTCACGCATACCAATGCCCGGATCGGTGTCGATGCCAGTGGCCGCGAGTGGTGCAAGTCGCTGCAGGCCGATCCGCTGCGCGAGACCTTCGTATCGCATCTCTACCTGAACAAGGCCGGACGGCTGTCGGTCACGCAAGTACGGCGCTTTCCCGGTCCCGGTGCGGGTTTCCATGGTTCGGCGGGTGTCTCGGTAGACCTCAGCTTTTTTTCCGCAAGGATTGCGCAGATGGCACTCGGCGCCGGCGGCACCATCGTCATTGCCGATACCCGGCTCGGTTTGTTGGCGCGCAAACCCGCCAGACCCGACCTGCTCGGTACCACCATCGACCATCCGCAGACCAGGGCATTCGTCGCCTCGGACGCCACCTACGCGTCGTATCGTGACCGGTCGATGGTGGACGGCCGCAAGCGTCTGTACGGTGTGCGCAAGGTCGACGACCTGCCCTTCATCGTTATCGTCGGTGAAGCCGATAGCGACTGGCAGGCCAGCTGGCGGCAGCGCGCGCTGGGCGAAACGGTGGCGCTACTGCTGCTCTGGACCATGGCGATCCTAATGTTACGCAAGCACTGGGCGCTACTGCGGCATCAGGAGATGCTGTCGCACATGGCCAATACCGATACGCTGGCCGGCATCGCCAACCGGCGTCATTTCATGTCCCGCTTCCAGGTTGAGCTCAAGCACGCGCAGCGCCACGGCACCGGCCTGGCTGTGCTTATTCTCGACATCGATCACTTCAAGCAGATCAACGATAGCTACGGCCACGCCACTGGCGATCAGGCCATCCTCGCCTGCGCGCGGGCGTGCCAGGCGGTGTTGCGTAACATTGATTTTCTGAGCCGTTTTGGTGGTGATGAGTTTGCGATTTTGCTATCGGATACCAGCGTCGAGGGCGCTCGGGTGGCCGCCGAGCGCTTGCGCCAGGAAATCCTGCAATGCCGGATTGCCGGCAATACCGGTGTGCAGGTGACGATGACCGCCAGCATCGGACTGGCGATGCTCGATGCCGGCACTCCGGACGTCGAGGCAGCACTCGCCAAAGCCGATGCGGCGCTCTACCGGGCCAAGAGCCGGGGCCGCAATTGCATTGAGTTTGCTGCCTGAGCCACTACGTAAAAACAGCTTTCTATCGCGCCCCGGCAAACTTCTAGAAGAGCGCAACCTGGCTCGTCCCGGCCACCTTTTGCCCGTCCCGGCCGCGCACAGATTGCGGCCGCATGCCTGCCGCGATCTGTGCATCGCCAACCCGGGATCGCGCTTGCCGTGCCGCGTCGAGATGGTCCACCAGCGGTGCCGGATAATCGGTTCCAATGACTACTCCGCAGGTAGTCTGGACGGCCGGCGGCATGGTCCACGGTGTAAAAATATATGCATCCGGCACCGCCCGTAGCGCCGGCAACCAGCGCCGCACGAAGATCCCTTTGGGATCGAGTTCCTGCGCTTGTTTGACCGGGTTGTAAGCCAGCATGCTGCCGGCACCAGCCGTACCGGCATGAATCTGCATCTGGTTGTAGTGGATGGCCGGCTCGTAATCGACGAACTCCCGTGCCAGAAACAGCGCCGGTTCGCGCCAGTGCAGCCACAACTCGTTGACCGCGAAGGACAGCAGCATGCCGCGCATGCGCATATTGATCCAGCCGGTGTGATGCAGCATGTGCATTGCCGCATCCATCATTGGATATCCGGTCTCGCCATCCCGCCAGCGCGCAAAAAACACCGGATCGAACTCACCCTCGCGCAGTCCGTTCATGCCGGGATGGATATTGTCGAACTCCATCTGCGGCATCGATTCCATGTTCTGGAAATACCCCGCACGCCAGCGCAGACGGTCCGCGAAAAACCGCAGCGCGCTGATCAGTCGCTCCCGTTCGGCCTCGTTGACGGCAAGTTCCGGGGAGTCCACGCGCCGGTTCATCGCCAGCACAATTTCACGCATCGTGATCACTCCGTAGGCCAGGAACGGGCTGAGCCGGGAGCAGCCATGCTCGGCGGTGATCGGGCTGGAAATTGCGTACGGATAGCGGCTTATCTTGGTCCGCATGAATGCGGTTAGCAGGCCGATCGCTTCGGCGCGCCCGCCCTTCATGCGACCGGGCTTATCGTGGCCGGCGACCTGCAGTGGTGCGACGAACCCGGTCGGCATAGCGGGCAATTTTGCCGGAATGATATGGCGTGGCGGCTTGACCGGCTCGCTGCTTGAATAGGCGTCGAGCTCGGCGATCCAGTCACGTTTCGCACGCGCATCCTGACTGCGGATGACACCATTCTGCGGAGACTGCCGCCACGTCACGCCGTGTGCGCGGCACCATGCGGCCACTAGCTCGTCGCGTTGATACGATGCCCGGTTTCCCGTTTCCTGATGGCTGCGCAGCGTCGCAAAGGGCTGCTGTTGCCAGATCTGCTCCAGCAACCCGGGCGCCGATCCAGTCATTTCGACGAGCTCGCCGCCGCGCTCCTGCAATGCGGCATGCAGGCTATCAAGGCATTCCCGGATGAAGCCGGCATGGGCCGCTGAAAAGTCCGGTGCGAGGATGATCTCCGGTTCGTGCAGAAAGAGCGCCAATACCGGGCCGGCAGCCGCCGCATCGGCTAGCGGTGCGTGGTCGCGGATGCGCAGGTCGCGCTTGAACCAGACGATTTCCATTGCTTCATTTCTTTCATGATTTTTAGGCATGGCAGCAGGGGTGGGGCCTTATTTACTGCGCAGTCGGACGCTTTTCCGGCTCTTTTCAAAAAAATCATTGGGCTTGGTTTTCACCCACGTCAGAAAGCGGCTCATTGCATCTTGTTGCTTCAACTGCTCAACGGTAAAAAACTGCCGCGCCAGTTCCGTCTCGGTAAAGAGAGCGTGAATCTGGCGGTGACAGATGCGGTGTAAATCCACCGTCAGTGATCCGCCGTGCGATTTGGGGATAAGGTGATGGGCGTCCTTTTGATGGCGCGGGATCGGTCGCCCGCACAAGCTACAGACATCGTCGACTTTGCGTTGCTCCGGCAAGGTATCCAGCAGTGCCAACATTTTTTTCTTCTTGATTCGCCCGGTCACCGTACGCATCCTCAAATTAGCGGATTAAAAAACATTCGACATTCGATGAACGGGAGGCGCTGACCGCTGAACTGGCGTCGCCAGAAAATACACAGTGCTCCGTAGCCGTTAAACTATTTATCGCATCCCGGCCAAGGTCGTTGCATCCACCGACAGCCTCACGCCAAGCGAGCCTGATTCCTTGCGCACCGGGAATTTGCGCAAATAGAGCTCGACAGCTTCAACCCCTGCGCAAGCGGCACAGGCCTTGACAATCCGGGTCATGAGTCGCTCTTGCGTCTCGTAGTGGCCATCGCCGGCAAGACGGTCAATTTCTGCGATCAACGGGTCGTAATCGAATACGTAGTTCATACCATCTTCTGCAATCAGGACGTTTTTCGAACTGATCTGCAAGGACATGTCGAGCAGGTGTGTGTCCGGTCGGGTGTCATCGGGGCCGTATGTCCCGATGTCGGTATTGATTTTCAGATCGCGAAGTTCAATGCAAGCTTGATTTTTCATTCGTGTATTCCGTTATAGAAAGATATTTGGTCAAGCCGGGGCATCAGTTTAATTCTCTTTTTTAAACCAGGTTATCCAGCCCCGTATTGCCCTCAAGCGCGCAATTGTTGCTAGGGGTTATCATCGTCGCGTGAGTTTTTTCACTATTCCGTCGAGTGACAAATCATCTTCCGGTGGCTTGTCACCGCCGCTGCGCCTCAAGCGCCCATTACTCTTTTTGATGACAAGGTATTCCGGTATGACGCATTCGCTTGCCGTGTTGGCCACCGCTCTTTTGTTTGGCGGAATGACGCTCTACGCGTTTGGATTTGCTGCCCTGCTGTTTTCGGTGCTGCCAACGCAAACCGCAGGCGCAACGCTGCGGCGGGCTTTTCCGTGGTTCTACGTTTTTGTGATGGCTGCTGCGGCAGTGGCGGCGTTGGCCTGGTGGTCGCACGACATCACTGCGGCGATGGTGATGGCGGGTATTGCGCTGTCCACGCTTCCCGTGCGGCAGTTGTTGATGCCTGCAATCAATCGCGCTACGGATACGGGGCATCGGCAGCGTTTCAAGTGGCTGCATGGCTTGTCGGTGCTGGTCACCATAGCCCATATTGTCGCTGCAGGATGGGTGCTGGCCCGACTCGTTTGATGCGCGTTCAGTGGACTAGGGTTCCAGTCTCCCCGGGCAATCCCCGGGATAACTACGCGGCTCGACTACCATACTGTTTTTCGACCTGATCCTTGCCCATGTCCGTCACCCCGACCCCCGAACAAATCGCGATCATCGAATCGACCAGGCCGGTCACGATGATCGAAGCCGTCGCCGGTGCCGGCAAGACCACGGTACTGGCCTGCGTGCTCAAGCGCGCCTGCGAAAAAGGTATCGCGTCCCCGCAAGCGATCGCGCTGTGTTTTTCGCAGGGTGCCAAGGAAAGACTGGCGCAAAAATGCGTGGAAGAAGGCGCGCCGCGCGGGATCGTGATCCAGACCGTCGAAGAGTTCGCCCGTCAGCAGGTGCTGAACATGGCCGGTGCCAGCTACCTCGACATGCCGGTTTTTTACGATAGCAGCGAGCAGATCCGCCCGCATATCGTGGCCGCAGCCGAGGCGGTATGGCAGCGCTACGCCGACGCCGGTGTGCGCACCGATTTTGATTTTTCGTTTGATAGCAACGAGCGGGTCGAGGATTTCATCCGCCTGCTGGTGCGCTTGAAAGCCGGCCTCGTCACGCTGGAATTCGAAGCGCGCGACACCGATGAAATCGCCGGTTCGCTCGACGAATCGCCGGAGATCATCGCCATCTGCCAGGAAATCGAGCGCCAGCGCGGTGCCGGCACCGGCGAGTGCGCCTGGCAAAGTCCGTTCGACCATGCGACCGATCTGATCGGGCTGTTCCGGCGGCAGCCGGAGGCGATTGAGGTACTGCCGCGCTTCCGGATTTGCGTGGTCGATGAGTGGCATGACGTCAATGCGGCCGAGTTCGCGCTGGTGCAATTGCTGGCGCGTCACGCGCGCCTGGTGGTGGTCGGCGACCGCGACCAGATCATCAATGCCGACCGCGGTGCCGATCCGGCGCTGTCCTCGAACGGCTTTGATTTTGCGTTTCCCGGAGCAACCCGGCAGGCCATTACCCGCACGTTTCGTTTTGGCTCGTCGGTGTCAACGCTGGCCGCTGCGATGATGCGACGCGACTGCGTGTCGCAGCCGGGACTGAGCACCAAGGTCACGCACCTGCCCTATCAGGGCGGTCCGGAGAACGATTGCGCCGCCGCCGTCATCGCGACCATCACGGCCGCGCGGGAACGCAAGGTCGTCAAGCTGAGCGATTTTGCGATCGTCGTGCGCGATGCCGATCAAAGCATCGAGATTGAAAACCAGCTGATCGATGCCGGGATGCCATACCGCTGTTCGGGTTTCGACTCGTATCTGGTGCGTCCCGAAATATTGATGCTGCGCGGCTTGCTGCACATCGCGACCGGCAGCTACGTCACACTCGTCGGCGACAAGCCGACCTGCGAAAAACTGGTGCGCAGCCTGGGCCTGTATGCGTCAGCGCGGTTTGATTCGGATGTCGATTTTGCATCGTTGCTGGCCTTCGACGAACGGCTATCGCCGGAGCTGAAAAACGAACGGCGCTGGCAGGAAGCCCTGCGCATGATCACCGCCGAACCGGCTACGCTGGAATCGTTTTTCTCGGGCATCCTGTGCCGCGTGGCGTCGGTGGATTCGGCCAGCACCGGGCGCTGGAAAATCCGCTTTGCCGGGGTCGTCGAGACCTTGCGCACGATGGCCCGCACCGGCACAGCGGTGCAGTTGTTAATGACGGCGGCCCGTCAGCTGGATCTGGTGTCGGCTACCAGCCGGGTCTTTGTCAGTCGCGGTCGCGCAGAATCAGCGACGCGGTCTATCGATGCATTCATTCGTTTCGCCGGCAACCGGCCTGATCAGTCCGCCTTCGATTTTCTGGCCGAATTGGCCACCCGCCAGGCCAGCATCAGCAAGAAGCTCAATTACCTGAAGGGTCGCGCACAGCTGGATTTGACGACGGTGCAATATGCCAAGGGCAAGGAATGGCCGCAGGTACTGATTCCGTATCTCGAGCGCGGCCAGTTTCCGCGTACCGCCAATCTGGGCGAGGAGCGTCGTTTGCTGTACGTGGCAATGACGCGGGCGATGACCGCGCTGACCCTGTTCGAGCCAGCCGGCCAGCCCAGTACGCTACTGGTCAGGGCCTGACGCTACTGCTTCGTTCAGGCAGCTACCGGATGGTGCACGTCGGCCAGTATTTCGTACGAACGCAGGCGCGCATCGTGGTCGAAGATCTGCGACGTGATCATTAGTTCGTCGGCGCCGGTGCGCGCGATGAACGCTTCCAGTGCGGCAGCGACGGTGGCCGCGCCGCCGATGGCCGACGACGATAGCGTGTGGTCGAGCATCGCACGCGCATCCGGTGGCAACTGCGCGAGATAGCCCGGTACCGGTGGCTGCAGCAACGACGGCCGGCCGGTACGCAGATTGATGAAGGCCTGCTGCATCGAACTGGCCAGCAGGATGGCTTCGTCGTCGGTGTCGGCGGCGAACACATTAAAGCCCAGCATCACGTGCGGTTTTGCCAGTCGTGCCGATGGCTTGAAGCGGGCGCGGTAGATCTCGATGGCCTGCATCATCTGGGCCGGCGCGAAGTGCGAAGCAAACGCGTAGGGCAATCCGAATTCCGCCGCGACCTGTGCGCCGAAGGTACTGCTGCCGAGTATCCAGACCGGTACCGTCGAATCGTTGCCCGGCACCGCGCGCACGCCATGGCCGCTGTATGGCTCGAAGTAATCCATCAGCTCCAGCACATCGGACGGGAACTCGTCGGCGTCACTCGTCAGGTTGCGCCGTAATGCGCGCGCGCTAGCCTGGTCCGATCCGGGTGCGCGACCCAGGCCCAGATCGATGCGGCCGGGGAACAGCGCAGCGAGCGTGCCGAACTGTTCGGCAATGACCAGCGGCGAGTGATTCGGCAGCATGATGCCGCCGGCACCAACCCGGATCGTGCTGGTGCCAGCGGCCACATGGCTGATCACTACGGCTGTCGCGGCACTGGCAATGCCAGGCATGCCGTGGTGTTCGGCCAGCCAGTAGCGCTGGTATCCCAGCCGCTCGGCGTGCTGTGCGAGGCTGAGGGTGTTGCGGAAGGAAATAGCGGCCGTGCTGCCTTCGATAATCGGACAGAGGTCCAGGATGGATAACGGAATCATGGGGGCAATCGCAATGAATTGAATGAGTACATGGGTCCATGATGGGTTTGTTCAAGTCCATGCAAGACCGCGCCCGCCGGGATGGCCCGGCAGCGCTTCCTGGTGTAACCTGCGGGTCATGAACAATGACACCGATATCCAGCTCAGCGGTCCTTTCCCAGCAAAGGATTCTTCCGGCAACACGCGCGAGATCAGCATGATCCGCATTTTTGACGAGGGCTACGGCACCATCGACGTCTACGTCGACATGAAGCACAAGATGGGCGACGATCCGTTGCCCGAAGACACTGTCCTGATCCACAACATTACATTGCACTTGCAGAGCCTCGGTTACGTCGGTCCGGACTTGCTGGTCGGCGATGTTGCCTTGCAGGATGACAAGCTGATCGTGCTCGAAGCGCCGGAGGCATTCAATGCCTTTGCCGAAAGCCGCGGCTGGAAAGACCTCGCTGCCGAATTCGCCGAAGATGACGACGAGGTCGATACGGCCGCACCGGCGGCGACCGCTCAACTCGACGCGCTGATGCGCAAATTCAAAAGTACCTGACAGTGCCGGCAATAGCGCCGCCGGAGGCAAGCCAGTTGTGCGCAGTGGCGTATGCCGGCGAGCGGTCGCAGGCGCGCCGGCTGGCGCGCGACGGTTGCCTGACCGAGGCCGCCGCGCTGCAGCAGTTGCTGCAAGCCGTGGCACAGTCGCAGGATTTGGCGGGCCTGGTCGCCGCGCGTTTGCAGGTGCAGGCCAATGTTCAGGCGCGAAGCGCCGCACGCAAGCAGGAACAGGCACTGGCCTGGCAGCGCAAGCAAGCAGCCAGGATGCCAACCGGGGACGGCTGGACCGGCTGGTTCGACGGCTCTGCGTGGCCCAATCCGGGGCGTATCGGACTCGGTGCCCGGTTGACCGGCCCGCTCGGGGTGATTACTGATTTCAGCCTGCCGGGAGGTCACGGCGACAGCAACCAGGCCGAATACATGGCCTTGCTGGTCTTGCTCGAGGCGGCATTGGCTTCGCGGCCGGACCAGTTGCTGATTCATGGTGATAGCCGCATCGTCATCGACGACGTGACCGGCGTTCATCCCGTAGCCAGTCTTGAGGCTTATCGATGCCGTGCGTTGACGCTACTGGCGCAACTGGGCCCGGTGCGCTTTCACTGGATACCGCGGCGGCGCAACGCTGTCGCGGACGCTTTGTCCCTGCGCGGGCGGCAGACGTAAAAAAGCCTCGCAGTCAGCGAGGCTTTTTTCATTCCGTGCAGCTCAGGTCAATCAATAACCGTATTTTTGGCCGGCCATATTGCCGAGAAATCCGCCACCGACCGCACCGGCGACTGTCGCCAGCGTACGGCCACGTCCGCCACCGACCTGGTTACCGATCAGGCCGCCGACCACAGCGCCGGTGGCAATGCCGATCGGGCTATTGGCGGCCTGCACCGGCTGCTGATAGTTTGGCTGCTGATAAGCCGGCTGGCGATTGTCATTGCGGTAGTTGTTCTCGTTCTGAGCGTAGGTGGTTTGATGTGATGAAGTACGGCGCACGGTCGCTGCATGTTTATGGGCTGGCGGTGTGACCGGTTCGACCTGATAGGCGGCGGCAATCGGAGCCGATACCGGTTGCATGTACTGCAGGCCGGCCTGTGTTTGCACCAGTACCGGTGCCGGTGCCGGTGTCGTTTGCGCCAGCGGTGCGCCGCTGCTGTTTGAATTCGGTAGCATGCCGCTCAGAGCAGCAACGCCGAGCAGGCTGACCAGGGTCACCGAGACGGCAGCGCCGGCCAGCAGCGGGTGGATGCGTGAAGTTGTTTGGGTGGTTTCCATGGTGAGCTCCTGCGTTGCTTGTTAGGGAGACCTGAGCATAACCACATGCGTCCATCTTGAAACCCGTCAACTTGTATCCGTAGTGACGAGATGTAAGTGATCGCCATGCATGTGTTACCGTGCCCGCTCCCCCCAAAAAAACCGTTGCTTGTCCAATGCCCTTACCTTTGCGTTTTCTGTTGTTGACTGTCTTGCTTGGCCCGGGCCACGCGCGGGCGGTGCAAAGTGATATCGGTGCAACCCTGCCCGATCTGCCCTTGCCGCGTAGTTCTCAGGTGACCCGTTTCGATGCCAACCCCGGCGGTGTCACGCTTGGCTACGCCGATGCCGATCAGGGCTGGGGAGCGTTGGCAAGCCGTCCTTCCGGCACCGATACCGCACTGCAGCTGACTTATGGGTCCGTGCTCAGCGAAGGTCTTGGTGCCGGCGTGCACCTGCAAGTGCGACCGCGCCAGAGTGAAGTCGTCCTCAATGGCATCTATGATCCTGCCAGCGATTTGCGCCTGCATCTGGCGGTCGGCCAACTGCGCAGCAGTAATACCTATCAATTTGTCTTCGGCGACTATGCCAAGAGCGTGGCGCAAAGCAGTTATCTGATGGATGTACGCAAATACTGGGCACCGGGCTCCCTGCTGCGGGATTTTGGTGCCAGTGCCTATCAGGCCGGGACCCGTGAGCGCGGTGCCGAACAAACCATGGTGCACCCTGACGGTACCGGGCGGTTGGCAACCGGCATGCAACAAGGCTACATGCTCAATCTGAGTCTGGCACCCTCGCCGCGATCCAAGCTCGATTTCGGCCGTGGCATGGACAGTACCGAGTATGCGATGGCCGATGGTGCCGGCAATGGCTCCGGTAATGCCGTTCGTCAGGCCAGTTATACGCAATACCTCGACGATTGCCTGCAGGTGCGCGGCGGCTATCGTGGCAACGCGTGGAACGACGAAGTCCAGCTCGACATGACCCGCGGTAGCTGGCAGGTCGGACTGTCACGCCAGACTTTGCGCGATGGCGGTGATAGCACCGTCGCTGTCAAAATGGGTTATTCGATTCCGCTAGGCGTGAAACACAATGTCGCCAAATGTCGCTCCACCCCGCGCAACACGGCCGCGTTTGCGCCGGTGTTCAAGGCCGTCACGGCACGTCCCGACAAGCTGCCGTCGGCACCGATGGCGCAGGTCGACAGCTCCGTTCCCTAACGATCGCGCTGGGCCCGCAATGCCAGCCAGCCTGCCACAACCGTAATCGTCACGACAATGGCGACCACGACCCAAAAGCCCTGGTCGTGACCGGACAACGGGATCCCGCCGACATTCATGCCCAGCAAGCCGGTGATGATGTTGATCGGCAGCGCCAGCACCGTAACGATGGTCAGCACGAACAGACTGCGGTTATTGCCTTCGTTGACGCTGGCGGCGATCTCTTCCTGCAGCAGCTTGATGCGTTCCTGTATCGACATCAGATCGCTCAGCACAACCGAAAATTCTTCGGTCGATTGCCGCAGTTCCTGCCGGTCTTCATCGACGACCCAGCGCGGTGGCCGTTGCAGCAGGCGAAACAGCGCGGCCGGTTCCGGCGCCAGCAAGCGTTGCAAGCGCACCAGCACCCGACGCAGCACACCGAGTTTGGCGCGCCGTTGATTGAGCCGGCCAGCCAGCAGGTTGTCTTCGATTTCATCGACCTTGGCGACCGCATCGCGCACGATGCTGACCAGCACATCGGCCTGGTCGCGCAGCAAATGGATCAGCAGTTCCACCGTCGAGCGGATTGGTTCGCCGCCCTCGACCGCGCCGCGCAGGCGCTCGATCGATTTCAGTGGCGTGCGCCGTACGCTGATAACGACATGCTCGGACAGGCTGATCCAGACGGTCGAGGTGTCCGAAGGCTGGAAGGAAAAATTGTGCAGCACATCGTTGATCACCGCGATTAGCGTGTTTTCGGCCAGTTCGATGCGGGTCGAGCGCGAGCCTTCATGCAAGGCTTCATAGAATTCATCGACCACGCCGGTATGTTCGGCAATCCATTTTTCGCTTGCGGTGTTGCTCAAGTTGAAGTGCAGCCAGATGAATTGGTCGGAACCATGGGCGCGCATCGCCTGCAGCCAGTCGGCTGCCTGCGCCGAACTGATCGACACGGCGGCCTTGTCGGGTTCGAAGACGTAACCCCAGATCAGACCAGACTGATCGGAGCCGTAGGTGAGGCCGGGCTTGAGCATGCGGGTACTCCGTAAGATGAAGAAAATGAACCGTGCCGGCAAACCATCGCGGTTGCGCGCGGCGCATTGTCGGGGGTGGCCTGTTTGCCGTCAAGAGTGGCGGGCTTACCGGCTCGTGAGCACTTGGCAATGAGTGATGCAACATGTAAAAACCAGTCCGATGCATCGGATACGATCTTATTGTGTACCACCGCAACCGGATCAGCGTGATTCCGGCTCTTTCCTTTCCTCCCAAGGCTGCATCATGAAATCATCCCTGTCCTTTACCGTACTGCTGGTCCTGGCCGGTTTATCTTCCGGTGTTGCGCGCGCCGGGGAAATCAACCTATTCGAGCAGCGCGATTTCGGCGGACGCGCGGTGGCCCTGCGCGAGACGACACCCAGCCTGAGCCGCTTCGGTTTCAATGATCGGGCCTCCAGCATCGTGGTGCGTGGCGGGCGCTGGGAAGTTTGCAGCGATGATGATTTCAATGGCTTTTGTGCGGTCCTGGAACGCGGCGATTATCCGCGGCTCGATCCGCGCCTCAATGAGCGGATCTCCTCGGTACGTGAGGTTGGTCATCGCCGCCATGAAGACAATGACGAACGTCACGACGAGCGCTGGCAGCGTGGTTGGCAGCAGGATCGGCAGCAGGGCCAGCAGGACGACAGTGCCAGCGTGGTGCTGTTCTCGGAAGAGGGCCTGCGCGGTCGCAGTCTGCCGGTTGCCGGCGATGTCGGTACGCTGGTCGATGCCGGATTCAATGATGCGGCCGCGTCGATGGTGATCCGGCGTGGTGTCTGGGAGCTGTGTTCCGACCGCGATTTTCGTGGCCAGTGCCGGATACTCGGACCGGGCGAGTACCGCCGTCTCGAACCTGCGCTGTACCGGTCGATCACCTCGATGCGCATCGCGCAGCGGGATGTCCCCGGAGCCTATGTGCAGCGCGGCAGTGTCGAGCTGTACACCGCGCCCGATTTTGGCGGCAACCGGTACGTGCTGAACCAGGATCTCGACAACTTCAGCAATGGCGGCTTCAATGACCGGATTGCGTCGTTCGCAATTACGGGCGGTCAATGGGAAATGTGCGTCGACGCCGGGTTTCGCGGGCGCTGCGTGGTGTTCGGCCCGGGCCGGTATGCCAATCTCGGACAGCTATCGAACCAGCTGTCGTCGATGCGGCGGGTAGACTAAGCGGCTCGGACACAAACAGAAAAGAGGATGTTGTCGATGACGGGTTTATCTGGAATTAAAAAGTGGTGCGCGTTGCTGGTCTGTGGTGTGCTGACAGCGGCTGCCCATGCTGCACCCGACCTGGCGGAAAGCACCTTGCAGGCGAGGTACGCGCAACTGGCTCCGCGGCTGGCGGACAACCAGTTCAAGCGTCCGGTCGTACTCGATTCGATCGCAGCACCCAATGCCCTGAAGGGCGACATTTACGCGCTGGTTGATCATCCGTTTGGCGAGGTCAATAGCTTGCTCAACGGCCCGACACGCTGGTGCGACGTGCTGATCCTCCACCTCAATACCAAATATTGTCGTCCGACCACCGACGCCTCCGGAACCATCCTCCATGTCAGCGTCGGCAAAAAAACCGAGCAGACCCTCGATGAGTCCTATCAGGTCGATTTCGTCTACCGCAAGGGCGTGCATACGCCGACCTATTTCGATACCCGGCTCGATGCAAAAAACGGGCCGCTGGGCACCAGTAATTACCGCATCGTTCTGGAAGCCGTACCGGTGTCCGGCAACAAGACCTTCCTGCATCTGACGTACTCGTATGCATTCGGTTTCACCAGCAAGATGGCGATGCAGGCTTATCTGGCCACTGCCGGCAGCGACAAAGTAGGTTTCACCATCGAGGGCAAGCAGTCCGACGGGCAACCGGACTACATCGGCGGCATGCGCGGGGTAGTCGAGCGCAATACGATGCGCTATTACCTGGCGATCGCGGCTTACTTGAATGCGCCGGCGGCCGATCAGATCGACATCCGGTTACAGGCATGGTTTGCCGCCACCGAAGACTATCCGTTGCAGTTGCATGAAGTCGAACGTCGCGATTACCTGGCCATGAAATACCATGAAATTGCCCGCCAGAAAGCCCCTCAATAAACGGGAAGTAGTCCGTTTCGTCAAAAAGAGCCTGGCCCCGTCCGTCTCGTAATGCCATTGTCACAAACGCAGGTTACTGTGTGGTTCTTAAAAGCAACTTAGAGGGTGCTAAGCCGCTCTCCAGCCATGAAGAACTTCCAGCTAAATATTGCGACCCGCCTGATTCTGTCTTTTCTGGTGGTCCTGTTTGTGATGCTGGTCATCACGGCCGTGTCAGTGTGGCGTTTGCAGGCAGCCCATCAGATGACGGATTACCTGGTCAATCGCAAGCTCGCTAATCAGCTACAGGTGGCTGACTGGCTGGGGGCGTCCAGCCTCAACGGCGTGCGGGCCATCGCGATTGCCAAAAGCGATAGCCTGGAGCTGGAAGAGTATTTTGCGGCCAAAGTCACCGCTGGCGATGCGGACATCAAGGCGTTCTCCGCGGGCATGCAGCTCAGCGCCACGACGGCGGAAGAAAAAGCCGAGCTGGCAACGATAGACCGGCTCCAGGCCAGCTATCTGGCTACCCGTGACGAGGTATTCCAGCTCAAGGCCGTGGGTAAAACGCAGGACGTCGAACAGCAGGTCAAGGCGCGGATGGAACCCGCCCAGGCGGCGTTGCTGAAAGGAATACGCGAACTGCTTGATAGCCAGAAAACCCAGGCGCGCCAGATGGCTGCAGACAGCGACCAGCTGTATCAGAACAGCTTGCTGCTGCTCAATGGATTAGGCGCACTGGGAATCCTGATTGCCGCGCTGGCGGCCTGGCTGCTGATCCGTACGCTGGTGCTGCCGCTCCGGCATGCTGTCACCATCGCGGTCCGTGTTGCCAGCGGCGACCTCACGGTCGAGCCCGATAGCCGGCGTACCGATGAAATCGGCACCCTGCTCCAGTCCCTGCAGCAGATGACGGCGAGCCTTGCTGGCACAGTCGGCGACGTGCGTCGCGGCATCGTTGCCATCGACGCGACCGCGCAGCAGATGGCGCAGGAAAATAGCCATTTGTCGGATCGGACCGAGTCACAGGCGGGCGCATTGCAGGAGGCGGCCACGTCGATCGAGCAACTGGCGGCGGCAGTGCGGCAAAACGCCGCCAGTGCATTGCAGGCACGCACGCTGGCATCATCAGCGGCCGGTCATGCGTCGCGCGGCGGGCAGGAAATCGCGCAGTTGATGACAGCAATGACCAGCATCGTGGCTGGCTCGGGACGGATGGGCGACATCATCAGTGTGATTGATGGCATCGCGTTCCAGACCAATATCCTGGCGCTCAATGCGGCCGTCGAAGCTGCGCGTGCCGGCGATCACGGGCGCGGCTTCGCCGTGGTGGCTAGCGAAGTGCGGGCGCTGGCACAGCGCTCGGCTGCGGCGGCACGTGAAATCAAGGGATTGATTGCACTATCGGTCGAGGGGGCCACCATCGGCAGTCGCAATGTCCAGAGTGCCGGCCAGACCATCGCCGAGATCGTTGCGTCGTCGCAGCAAGTTGCCGGACTGATTAACCAGATCACTGATGCCAGCCATCAACAGCAGTTGGGTATCGAGCAGGTCAACCAGGCAGTGGCCGCGATCGATACCGCGACGCAGCAAAACGCCCTGCTGGTTCAGGAAGCGGTCGCGAACGCCGATGCACTGCGTCAGCAAAGCGAGCAGTTGCGTGAGGCAATTGGCTTCTTCAACGAGCCATCCTTGCAGGTCGAGCGGCCATTGCGGCCACGCTTGCCGGTACTCCTGGCCGGTTGAGGCATCGCGCGTCACCGCGGCGGCAACTGCGCCCGCCAGCGGGCCAGATAGGCCATGATGGCCGCCGGACTGGAGATTTGTGGATACGAGTGCGGGATGATTTCGCCTTTCGGCGCGGTCTGCCGATCACGTAATTCCCAGCTGGTAATGAGCTTATCGGAGAGCCGGAATGCTTCGTCGAACGAATCGCTTTTTGGCAGTGATTCCTTGAAAAAAGCGCGCCCGAAATACGTGAAATCATTATCGTCGGCGCAGCCAAACGAGCTACGGTCTTGACGCGCCGCCGTGATGATCAGCGTACGGTCATCCTTGAGCGGCGCAATGAACCCGCCGGCATAGCAGGCTGACACCACCACCACCTTCCAGCGAATCTGTTGTTGCTTGAGCAGCAGTGCCAGTTCGCTTGCCTGCAAACCCGGCAAATCCATCCCGAACTGGCCCAGCACAAGCTCATGGCTTGGCGTGCCGTGGCTGGTGAGGAACAGGAACAGGATGTCTTTTTGCCGGTCCATGCGGCCGGCGATCGATTGCAAGGCGGCACGCAGGCTGGTGCGGGTCGCCATCGGCAGCGTCGACACCGTATTGCGGCTGTTGATCAGCATGATCGAGCGGCCGCGTGTGCCGAAGTCACGATCGAATTGCTTGCGCACGAATTCGACTTCGCGCCGGAATACTTCCTGCGTGCCGTCGCCGGCAACGCCCAGAAAATACATGCCGATGCGCTGCGGGTCGGTGGGGGCCAGCGTCGCCAGCGCCTGGTCCAGCAGCGGGCGCTGCAGGTACAGTGCGGCCTCGACTTGCCGCTCGATCAGGGTTTGTTCGGCATCGCTTTGTGCAACAGCGGCTGCAGTCGTCGACAACAGCGAGGCGCATAAGAAAAATCGGAGGAAAAAAAGTGGCATTGCGCATTGGCCCGAAGGAATCTGGATGACTGAACCTTACCAGATCAATCGGGCGCAACGGTGTCGCAACTGGCGTGTCAGGCCAGCTTGTTCAGTCCTGTGATCGCATAGCCCTTGTTGTTGATCTGTTGCTCGGCTTCATCAATCGCATACGTCGAGTTGGCCTGCTGGTCGTTCAGCTCCATGCCTCGCGCGACATCGGCCCATTCGGTGTTGATGACTTCTTCCGGGATGACCTTGCCTTCAGGCACGGCGAGATAGGAGAGGTGGCCTTCAGGTTCTGCTCGTTGGTATAAATCGATGCGCATGGTGTGTCCTTGTTGACGTGGGTGTTCGAGTCTGACTCCCGTGACGACAAAAGGTTGCCTTTACTATTTACCGGATGGCCGGGGCAATACCGACACGACGCTGGCCAAACGCTGACAGCTGTCCAAGTGGCAGTTCAATCCACCGGTGAAACAAGGCACCTGCCAGCAAGCTGCCGATCCAGGCGGTCAGCATGCCCACGCCCTGCCAGAGCGGCGCGGCCGGAGCGAAGTGATAGAACCACGCATTGACCACCAGGCAGACCGGAAAATGAATCAGGAACACCGAATAGGACATCTTGCCCAACCGGTCGATCCAGTCCAAGCGGCGGTCCTGGTTCAAGGCAAGCCCAATGGCACTCCGGTTGATGACCACGAGCGCGCAGGCCAGTACGACAGCCAGCGCGATACGGCTGCGAAAATCCAGCATCAGCGCAATGACTGCCGGCAACAGGATTGCTCCTAGCAGCAGCCGCGCTGTCGCCGGCGAACGGCGCAGGTCACGTGCCCACCAGGCGATCGCGCCGAGTCCGTAGCTACCAAAAAAATACGGTGCCCAGTCATCCCAGGCAGCATCGCGATTGACGACTAGCAGCGACAGCGTCGCCAGCGCCACCACGAGTCCCGGCAACAGCCAGGGAGCCGGACGGCGTGCGGCCAGTCCGCCCGACATCCACAACAGTAGCGTCATCAGGGCGTATAGCTGGAAATCAATCGCCACGTACCACGCGCCTGCCGACAGCGAGGCATATCCCAGCACGCCATGCAGCAACAAGGCATGCGCGGCCAGCTGGCGGATGGTTGGCGGTGCCGAGATTGATGCATGTGTCATCCACAGACTGGCCAGCGCCGATGCCGCAACGGCCAGCAAGGTAGCCGCCAGGAACGGAGGCACCAGCTTCAGATAGCGTCGGCCGATGGTGTGCCACGGGCGCGCGATGCCGGGTGTGCCTGCCGGCGACAAGGACCGTGCCGCCAGAAATCCGCCGGTCACCAGAAACACCTGCACGGCGATGCGGGCATAGTCATCCAGCCAGGCGATCAGCGCCGGCGCAACCAGTTCGACCTGATCGGACATCGGGCCATAAAAGGCCAGGTGATGCAGCACGATCAGTTGCACCGCGACGATCTTCAACAGATCGACTGAGCGGAACTGGCGCGGTGACGTCACATTGTCAACGATCGGGGAGGGGCGCATGCGGGGTTTTCATTAATTGCCAAGGGCGCATGATAGCCGTTTGCAGCGGTCGCCGGTTTATGCAGTCGCAGCAGGCTCCGGCGTCGCGCGCAGCGAGCCCCAGGCATGGGCATATGCCCACGTGAATTCGGCACCCAGCAAAAAAATTTGTGCCGAGTAATACACCCAGACCAGCACGACGACTAGCGAACCGGCCGCCCCGAATGCCGAACTCACGCCGCTGGTGCCGATATACAGACCGATCAGATACTTGCCCAGCGTGAACATGACGGCAGTCACCACTGCGCCGACCAGCACATCGTGCCAGCCGATCTGCACGCGGGGTATCAGTTTGTAGATCAGTGCGAAGACAGCGGTGCTCATGCCAACGCCGAGGGTTATATCGATCAGATTCGCCAGGGTTTCCCACTGCGCAAACAGCGGGCCCCACCAGCGGCTAAGAGCGCTCAGCGCGGCACTGAGCACCAGCGAAATCATCAGCAGGAAACCGATGCCCAGAATCATCCCGAACGACAGCAGCCGTGTACGCAGGACATTGAGTACACCGCTGCGGACCTTGCGCGGGGGGGCGCGCCAGATACGGTTCAGGGCATCCTGCAGTTCGCCGAATACCGTGGTGGCACCAATGAGCAGCAGGACCAGTCCCAGCAAGGTTGCCGGGATGTTGTCGGCCGGCCTGCTGACGCTTTTCAGCAAACCCTCAATGGCGCGCGCACCGGCCTCGCCCATCATCCCTGACAGCTGGCCGGCGATTTCGCCGCGCACGGCATCGGCGCCAAAGACCAGTCCGGCCAGTGAAATGACGATCAGCAGCAACGGTGCAATCGAAAACATCGTGTAGTAGGCCAAGGCAGCACCCATGCTGGGCGCGTAATCATCCAGCCACGAAGTGAAGGTGACTTTCAGCAGCGGGCCGACATCACGCAGGCGCATCCGGGACGCCGCAGGCGGAGGAGGTAGTTTCATGGGCAGGCAAGGGCAGTGTCGGGCAGCTTGCCATGCTGTAATGATCCACACACTTCTGCTATAGGACGGCACCGCGTTGTCATGTAGGACAGCCGGTGGCCTCTACCCGGCGGGAAATTGCGCTGCTTTAAAAAGTCGTTTGTGCGAAGCCGGTATCAGCAGGCGTCTTCGAGTAATTTCAGTGCGCGCTCGGCGGTATCGCTCATCGCCCACAGATAATCGCTTTTGATCTGGTCGTTGTGATTACAGAAATTTTCCAGACCTTCGCCGCTGATGAGCATGGTTTGCGCATGCAGATGGCCGAGCAGCTTGCGTAATTCTTCGTGGAGCGCGGCATGTTGCTGCACCTGGACCATTTTGTTCATCGAGCGTCGGGCCGTACCAGGCAGATCGGTGTGGATCGTACCCGTATCGGACGAGGGGGGCAGCGACTTTTCCGTAGCGGTCTTGGCATCGATCTGGGTCAATACGGCATCGAGATGTTTTGCATTGTTGGGGGTAGTCATAACCGGCTCCTGGGGACTGTGATTGATCGTCGTATCGGTCTTCTTTCATACCGTGAGGACAGTATGGTTCGATGTCACCGAGTCAACAATCCATAAAACAGGGACAGTTTTTTACAGGAATATGCTAGGAGTTTGTCGGGGAATCGCTACAGGGCACCTGGACTATTGGTTACCATGTTCAGGCAATCAGCCCATGTTCGATGGCATAGCGCGATAGCGCGGTATTGCCTTTGAGGCCGGTCTTTTCAAGGATTCTGGAGCGGTAAGTTGTCACCGTACTGGCGCTCAGATGCAGTGCGGCGGCGATCTGCACCAGGCTGTCACCCGAAGCGAGCAACTTCATCACTTCGAGCTCGCGGTCCGACAGTGCTTCGTGCGGAAACCGCACGCCTTCACCCAGCAATTCCGCGAGGCGCTCGACCAGTGCCGGGCTGACATACTTGCGGCCCGCCGCGGCAGTGCGTACCGCATCGATAATGACGGCTGCAGAACTGTCTTTGGTCAGATAGCCGACGGCACCCTGGCGCAACGCGCGTACTGCATAGACTTCTTCGGAGTACATGCTGAACATCAGGACTGCCAGCCCGGGTTGTTCCTGGCGCAGTTGCTTGAGCAGTTCCAGCCCGTTCCTGCCGGGCAAGGCAATATCGACCAGTGCCACGTCGAATACCTGGGCAGCCACCAGTTTCATGGCGGCCTGGCCCGAGTCGGCTTCGCCGGTGACGATGATATCGGCGGTGGTCCCGAGCATCAGGCGCACGCCGCTGCGTACGACGGCATGGTCGTCGACCAGCATGACCCGGATGATGTCAGGTGGCATGAGTAACTCTTGATAAAGGCATCAGGACCGAGACCACGGTACCCGCGCCCGGTTTGCCCGAAATGTGCAGCGACCCGCCAAAATGCCCAATCCGTTCACGCATGCCCAGCAGTCCCCACGACTCTTGCTGGTGAATTTGCGTGGCGCTCACACCGATGCCGTTGTCGCGGATGTCGATGTGCAAGGCATTGCCGGTGCGCCGGATCTGCAGGCTGACCTGCGACGCCTGTGCATGCCGCTGCACGTTCGTCAGTGCCTCCTGCACGATGCGAAACAGAGCGATGCTGCGTTCTGCATCAAGATCGTTATCGATGATTTGCTCGTCGATCTGCAGGTTCAACAGCAGGCCGGCCCTTAGCGTGATGCGCTCGGCCACCCATTCGATCGCACTCCAGATACCCAGTTCGTCGAGCACGCTGGGCCGCAAGTCGGTGATGACCCGACGTACGGTACCGATTGCTTCATCTGCCAGCCGGTTTGCTTCCAGCAGAGACTCGACAGGCGGGTGGCCGGACCGGCTGACCTGGTCCATCGCCACCGCCTGGTACGCTTTGATCCCGGTCAGCAACGCACCCAGCTCGTCATGGATTTCGCGCGCAATGCGCTTGCGTTCGTTTTCCTTGATGTACTCCTGGTGCGCGCCCAGCTTGCGCAGGCTTTCCTGCGTCAGGCGCAAGACCTGCTCGGCTTCGCGATGCTCGGTGATATCGAGCCAGGAGCCGATCAGCCTGACCGGCTTGCCTGCCGCATCCAGCATTGTCCGGTTCCATGCCCGGATATGACGCACCGTGCCATCCTGGCGCAGGATGCGTTTTTCATATTTGTAGTCGCAGCGCTCACGCAGGCAGCGCGCGAATTCGGCTTCCGATTTTTGCCGGTCGTCGGGGTGAACGTAGTGGTGTGCCATGGCCATCGTCGGCACGACAGATTGCGGCAACTCTCCGCAGATCATGAAAATTTCATCGGAGCAGCGCATTTCTTTGCTGGCCATATCGAACGACCAGCTTCCCAGATGCGCCATGCCCTGGGCAATCGTGAGGATGGCGCGCGTATCAACGAGGGCGCTTTCGGCGCGTCGTCGTTCCGCGACTTCCTGATGCAACAAGGCGTTGGCCTGCACCAGCTCGGCGGTGCGCTCCAGTACCCGCTGTTCGAGTTCATCGCGACCGCTGCGCAGCATCTCTTCATTGAGTACCGCCTGCGTGACATCGCGCTGGGTCGAGGCATAAAAATGGTCGCCGCCCTCTGCATCGGATAAGGGATAAAGCCGGAGTTCGTTCCAGAACAGGCTGCCATCGCGGCGATAGTTGCGCATCAGCGTACAGATGGGTTCCCGCTTGCGAATGGCCGCGCGGATCAAGGCCTTGTTCGGTTGCTCGTTATCGTCGTTTTGCAGAAAACTGCAATTCCAGCCGAGTACTTCTTCCTGCGAATAGCCGGTCATCATCGAGAACGCCGGGTTTGAAAAAATAATCGGCGCGTTAGGCAAGCGCATGTCGCAAATCACGATGCCGTCCGTGGTATTGCTGATAATCGCTTCGGCGAACGGCAACTGAAGAACCTCAAACATACTGACCTTGTGGTTGGATTGACTGCGCGATGATGCCGGCAAATAGTGCGCCGGCAGGGGCCCCGGCGCATCGAATCCCGATGATTCCTGACGATCATGAGGTGTCAGCCGCCATCGGTAATGCCCGGAATGTTACTCACCATTAACGCAGGGAGTCTACCACCGGTTGCTTGGCAAGTTGACCAGAGTCACTTAGGCACTCAGGCACTCAGGCGCAAGACCGGCGGGCTGTCATCGGCCAGCCGGAAAATTGCCACGGCGCGGGTCAGTGCCACGGCCTGGTCCTGCAGGCTTTCGGCGGCAGCGGCGGCCTGTTCGACCAGGGCCGAATTTTGCTGGGTCATTTCATCCATCTGGGAGATGGCTTGGTTCACTTCGCTGATACCGGTGCTCTGTTCCTGGCTGGCTGCGGTGATCTCGGCCATGATGTCGGCCACATGTTTGACCGAGCTGACGATCTGGTGCATGGTCTGGCCGGCGTCATCAACGAGCTTGCTGCCGGCATCGACTTTACCGACGGTGTCGGCGATGAGGGTCTTGATTTCCCGCGCTGCGCCCGCCGAGCGTTGTGCCAGGCTGCGCACTTCCGACGCTACCACCGCAAACCCGCGACCCTGTTCGCCGGCACGGGCGGCTTCGACGGCGGCGTTCAGCGCCAGGATGTTGGTCTGGAATGCGATGCCATCGATGACGCCGATGATATCGACGATCTTGCGCGAGCTCTCCTTGATCGACGACATGGTCCCGACCACTTCGCCGACCACACCACCACCCTTGAGCGCCAGATCGGAAGCGGCGATCACGAGCTGGTTAGCCTGGCGTGCATTGTCGGCATTCTGGCGCACGGTCGCGGTCAGCTCTTCCATCGACGACGCGGTCTGTTCCAGCGAGCTGGCTTGCGACTCAGTCCGCGAGGACAGATCAGCATTACCGGAGGCGATTTCCCGCGTTGCCACGGCGATCGTGTCGGCACCATGGCGCAACTGCGTGATGGTGCTGATCAGGCTGTCATTCATGGTTTTCAGGGATTGCAGCAGCGCGCCGGTTTCATCACTGCTGCGCACGGTGATCTTTGCAGTCAGGTCGCCATCGGCCACCCGGCGTGCGATTTTTACGGCGGCGTGCAGCGGCAGCACGATGCTGCGCGTAATGACCACGCCGATACCCAATGTCAGGATCAGCGCCACCGCCGCCAGTGCCGACATCAGATTGCGTGCAATCAGATACGCCTGCGCCGAGTCCTGGCCGGACGCATCGACCCGCTGCAGCTGTTGCTTGATGATCGCGCCCAGGGCTGTCGTGTAGGCCTGTTGGGGTTGGCGGAAATCGCTCATCAGGAAGTCGGCTGCCTGCTCCTTTTTGTACTCGGCGATGGCCTTCATGAATTCGGCCTGGCCAAGCAGATATTTGTCGCGGGTCGTTGCTAGCGTGCCGAGCAACTGCTTGTCTTCCGGGCTGACCAGCAGCGCCGCAAGCTGGCGGGTATTGTCGGCGATGAGTTTGTTGGCACCGGTCACGATACCGGCTTCGATCTTGACCTTGCCCGGATCGAGCAGGAACAGCGTGTTGCGCATCGCCTGCTCGCCGCGATCAACGGCGCCCTGGATCTGGTAGGCCAGCAGCACGGTAGGTACCTGATCCCGTGTCAGGTGTTCGGTGGCTTTGTTCAGCACGCCGAGGCTGGTCAGACCGACCGCTGCAACGGCCAGCATAAGGACCAGTCCAGCGCCAAAACCGATCGACAAGCGGGTGCCGATGCGCAAATTGGATATCTTCATTGTGTTGTCTCCGAGCTTTTTTATGGTGAGTTTGCTTTCGCTCGGGACCGACTATAAACGAATTTTTGCCGTACTCAGTAGCAATCGGCTGCGTACGCCGGGCCATCGTCCGGCTATGATTGGCACCCTGTTAACAGTTGATGACGGAGTAACAATGTCCCAGCCGCACCTCGAGCACGCTACTTCGGTGCCGCATATTTTCGACCGCGCCATCGCTCTTCAGCCACAAGCCAACGGCACCTGGCACGGCCATACCAGCACCGATTACGCCAACATGATCGGTCCCTTCGGCGGCGTCACGGCCGCGACCGCCTTGCAGGCTTTGCTGATTCAGCCCGAACGGCTGGGCGATCCGGTGGCGCTGACGGTCAATTTTGCCGGTCCGGTGCGCGACGGCGGGTTCGAGGTGCGGGTGCGTTTGATGCGCAGCAGTCGCAGTACCCAGCACTGGTCGGTCGACATGGTTCAGGGCGACGATTGCGTGATCAATGCGATTGCGGTGTTTGCATTGCGCCGGCCGACCTGGTCGGCCACCGAAATCGTCATGCCGGAGGTAGTCGCGGCAGACACGCTGACGCCGGTTGGCGACATCATGGGAGTGCGCTGGCCGCAATGCTACGACATGCGCTTTGCCCGGGGTGGCTTGCGCGGTGTCGATGGGGCCGGCGACAACCCGGACAGCCTGACCCACTTGTGGATCAACGACAAGCCGCCGCGCCCGCTGGACTTTGCCTCGCTGACCGCAATCTGCGACGCCTTTTTTCCGCGCCTGTTTTCGCGTCGCGCGCAGATGGTACCGATCGGGACGGTGTCGCTGAATATCCATTTCCATGCTGATGCAGCGACACTCGCGCAGCAGGGCAGCGCGCCGGTGCTGGGCGTGGCGCAGGGACAAATCTTTAATCTGGGGTTTTCGGATCAGGTCGCACACGTCTGGAGTGCGCAAGGCCGGTTGCTGGCAACCAGTCAGCAGGCTGTCTGGTTCAAGGAATAAATCGGTCGCAATCAAATCGCGAGCAATTTGATTGCACGCGATTTGATTGTGACCGATCTAACCGAAGCGTCGCAACGCATCCAGTGCCAGCCCGGCACCGATGCTGCCAAACAGGTCGCCTTCGACCTGGCGGGCATCGGGCACCAGTCGGGCAATGCGCTGGCGCAGCGAGCCGACTCCGCTGGAACCCCCGGTAAAAAACACCGTATCGACAGCGCTGGCGTCGACCCCGGCGGTGCGCAGCAAGTCGGCCACGGTGCTCTCGACCGTGCCCATCAGGCGCGCGATCGACGCATCGAACGCATCGCGGGTGAGCGTCAGTTCTTCGCGCGGTGCCAGCCGGTCCAGATTCAGGATGACTGACTCGGCTTCCGACAACGCGATCTTGCCTTCCTCGACCTGGATGGCGAGCCAGTGGCCGCTGCGTTCGCGAATCACGTCGAGCAGGCGATCCAGCTTGGGACGCTCGCGCGCATCGCGATAAATGTCCTTGAGCTGCAGCCAGGTCTTCTGGGTGTAGGCCAGGTTGATGGTGTGCCAGGTCGCCAGGTTGAAGTAATAGCTCGAGGGCACTTCGCTGTCATTGTTGAGCCGGCTGCCCAGGCCGAGCAGCGGCATCACCGAGGTCAGACTGAGGTATTTGTCGAAGTCTGTACCGCCGATATGCACACCGCCCGAGGCCAGGATATCGCTGCGGCGATCGATCCGGCGGGCCCGTTGCGGCGACAGCCGGATCAGCGAAAAGTCCGAGGTGCCGCCGCCGATATCGGCCACCAGCACCACCTCTTCGCGGTCAATGCGCGACTCGTAGTCGAAGGCGGCAGCGATCGGTTCGAACTGGAACGCGACCTGGCGAAACCCGGCCGCGCCGGCGATATCGCTCAGCGTTTGTTCGGCCAGCTGATCTGCTTTAGCGTCACCATCGACGAAGAACACCGGGCGTCCGATGACCGCATGCTGGAACGACTGGCCGCTGGCGGTTTCGGCACGGCGCTTGAGTTCGCCGATGAACTGGCCCAGCAACATCCGGAACGGCAGGGCGCGTCCGAGCACTTCGGTCTGGCCATCGATGAGGCCGGTACCGAGCAGGCTTTTCAAGGAGCGCATCAGCCGGCCTTCGTACCCGGCCAGATAATTGGCCAGTGCGGCACGGCCATAGCTGACCTGCTCGTCTTCCGCATTGAAAAATACCGCCGAGGGCAGCGTCAGCTTGTCGTCTTCGAGCGCCAGCAGTGCGCGATGTCCGGGGCGGACCACGCCGACCGTGGAATTGGAGGTGCCAAAATCGACGCCACAAGCATTCGCCATGAACTTACTTTCATCAACCGGAAAAGGGCCGCAGATCATAGTCGAACGCAGACTGAAAGTCTTGCCCTAATTACGCTTGCAGCGCGCGCGCCAGCGCTTCCGGCTGAACCGGTTTTTGCAGCAGCACGGCACCGAGCGCCTCGACTTCCAGCCGCATGCCGGCCATCGCATCGCCGCTGATGACAATCGCGCGGATCGCCGGCCAGCGCGCCAGGGCAGCCTTGACGACGTCGGTGCCCGTGATGTTCGGCAAGCGGTGATCGCTGATGACGGCATTGAACTGCATCGCCGGATCCTGCAGCAAGATCATGGCCGCCTCGCCCGAGGCCACGCCGGTGACCCGGGCACCCCACTGGTGCAACAGGATGGTGGTCACTTCGGCGACCAGCGGATTATCTTCGACCAGCAGGATGCGTCCGGTGTAGTGCGCGTCGGTGCGGGCGACTGCCAGACTGCCGGTGGCGCCGGTCGGATACGGCAGGCTGACCGTGAAGATCGAGCCGGTCCCCGGAATTGATTGCAGCGTGACCGGATGCGCCAGCAATTCGCTCATGCGCCGCACGATCGCCAGGCCCAGGCCGAGTCCCTTGTTGCGGTCGCGCTCGGGGTTGTCGAGCTGGATGAAGTCGGTGAATACCACCTCCTGTTTGCCGGCCGCGATGCCGATGCCGGTATCGGCCACCACGACGAGGATGTGCTGGCCGTCGTCGTGGGCATGCACTTGCACGCTGCCTCCGGCAGGTGTGTATTTGATGGCGTTCGACACCAGATTCTTGACCATACGACCGAGCAGTTGGCCATCGCTCTGAGCGGTTAGCGTGGTCGACATGATCTGCAGGCGGACCTCTTTCTGGACAGCAAAACCGCGAAATTCTTCGCCCACTTCATCGAACAGCGCAGCCAGACTCACGGTGGCCAGAACCGGTTGTATCAACCCCGCATCGAGTTGCGAGACATCGAGCAGCGTGTTGAGCAAATTGGACAGGCTGTGCACCGAGCGGCCTATCCGTGCGATGTGCGGGGTGTCGGCGTCGGCCGGGTGCCGCGCCTGCATCACCGCCACGGCCATCGACAGGGCGTGCAGCGGCTGGCGCAAGTCATGGCTGGCGGCGGCCAGGAACTGGGTCTTCGAGCGGTTGGCCTGCAGGGCGGCATCGCGAGAACGGCGCAGCGCCTGTTCGTTACTGGCGCGGTCGGCTTCGCGCAACTGCAGCGAGGTAGCCATCGCATCAAAGGCGGTGGCCAGGCGCGCTATTTCGACCGGCGAGCGGCGCAATTTACTGCGCGCCGTATAGTCGCCGCTGCTCCAGCGCCGGGCGGCATCGAGCAGCGATTGTAGCGGTCGCTCGATGGCGAAGCGTGCGATCAGCCAGGCGATGCCGAAGGCCGCCAGTATGCCGATCACCGCTACCGTCAGCGCACGTGTCAGGGCGCGGTTGGCGGGCCCCATCGCTTCTGCGGCATCGATGCCGACCATCACGCCGATGCCCTCGGCCGACGAGGCGTTGGGCATGAAGCCAAAGAACCCCTCGGTCTGGCTGATCGGATCGCGGCTCATTAGCACCACCGGTTTCGCGGCCTCGAAAATGCGTTGCCATTGCGGCGGTACATGCGTCCCGGTTTGTGTGTGCTCCGGCAAGCGGATCAGGATGGCACCGGTCCGGTCGACCACTGTCAGCGTGTGTCCCGGCGAGAGCGGATTGCGGGCCAGATGCCTGGCCAGCCAGTCGACGCTGAGCGAGGCGAACACCACGCCTTGCGCGCGATCGAGCTGGTCGCGTGGTAACGGATAAGCGAAACCGAGTGCGCTTTTGCCGGTCTCCTTGCCAACCATCAGGTCGCCGACGGCGAACTTGCCGGTCTCCAGCGATCGCTTGAAGTGGGACCGGTCGGCATTGTTCAGCGACCGGGGCGAAAACGGTTTTGCGTAGCAGTACACGTCGCCGCGCGTATCCGAGACACCGATCGATAGCGAGCCGGGAAACTGCGCATTAAGGGTCGCGAGATAAGCATTGCAGCCGGCCGCTTCCGGGCGGATTTGCGTGCTGTTGGCGATGGCCAGCAGGAACTTATGCATGCCGGCGGCAATCTGTTCGAGTTCACTGGCGACCAGTTTGGCTTCCATTTGCACCGAGCGTTGCGCTTCGATGCGGCGCTCCTGGCGCAGCATCGTCTGGTTGTACACCTGGGTTGCCAGCACCGGAACGATGCCTGCCATCACCAGAAAAAAAAGCCGCATTCGAAGGGTCATTGCAGCCTGTTCCTGGGTCGGGGTGCCGCATATACGGCAAGCCACCATAATAGATTCCGGCAGGCTTGAAAAGAGTAGAGGTGATCGCTCGCGCAGGGTGATCGAAAGTAGAATCCGGATTTTTTGAAGGAGGCCGTACCGATGACGCTGCCCCGCTGTGCCTGGGTACCCCCCGGTAATCCCCTGTACGTCGCCTATCACGATGACGAATGGGGCGTGCCGTGCCATGACGAGCGACGCCTGTTTGAAATGCTCAACCTCGAAGGCGCGCAAGCCGGCTTGAGCTGGTCGACCATCCTCGGCAAGCGCGAGACTTACCGGCTGGCCTTCGATGACTGGGATGCACACCGGATCGCGCGCTACGATGCCGATAAGGTGGCGCAGTTGCTGGCCGATCCCGGCATCGTGCGCAACCGGCTCAAAGTCGCCGCCGCCATCACGAATGCCCGCGCCTATCTGCGCTTGTGCGACGAGGCGGGCGGGCTCGACGCTTATCTGTGGAGCTTCGTCGGCGGCGTGCCGGTGCAGGGCGGGATGGTGCCGGCACCGACCAGGACGGCGCTGTCGGACCGGATCTCGACAGACCTGCTCAAGCGCGGTTTCAAGTTTGTCGGAACGACGATTGTGTACGCGTATCTGCAGGGGATAGGTGTGGTCAACGACCATGCGCCGGATTGCTATTTGCATGCCGGTGGCGCGCCTGGCATATCCTCTTGCGATGCCTGAAATCCTTCCCCTCGTCGATGACCGCTGCGTTGTGCTCGATACCTGCTTTGGTACCGGTGAGGCCTTCCTGCGCCAGTGCCAGTCCTCGACGCGACCGCTGCATTACCTGGCCTTCCTCGCACAGCCGCTCACGGCGGACCAACTGGCTGGCCAGCCACATGCCTTGCGCGCGGCGTGGCCGGATTACGTGGCCGGTTTTCACCGCTTGCTGCTCGACGAAGGGCGCATCAGTCTGACGCTGATGATCGGCGACCTTGCTACCTGCCTGTCGCAATGCGTGGCGCAAGTCGATGCATTCCTGGTGGATCCGCTGGCCGCAGGCACGGTAGCGCGACGGTTGGCCCGGCTGGCCGCACCGCACGCAAGTCTGCACTTGTCGGCGGCGTCACCGGTGGCGGCACTCGAGCAGGCCGGCTTCCTGTTTTCGTCGCCCTTGCAGGCTACTTATCAGCCGCGCCGGCCGGCCGGCAAGACACCCGCCACGGCCCGGCGTCACGCCATCGTGCTCGGCGCCGGCCTGGCCGGTGCGGCGATCTGCGAACGGCTGGCAGCGCGTGGCTGGCGTCTGACGCTGCTGGAGCGTCACGCGGATGTCGCGCAGGAAGCCTCCGGCAATCTGGCCGGGATCGTGATGCCGGTCTTGTCGCAAGACGATAACCTGGCGTCCCGTCTGAGCCGCGCGGCCTATCTGTTTGCGGTAAGACGCTGGTCGGCGCTAGCGCAACCGCTGTTCGACGGCGAGCGCTGCGGCGTGCTGCAACTGGCACGCGATGCCGGTCACGCGGCGGCGCAGCAGCGCATCGCGTTACGCTGGCAGTATCCGGCCCGCTATGCGCGCTGGCTCGACAGCGCCGAGGCTGGCGATTTGCTCAATTGCGAGACGCCGCAAGGCGGCTGGCTATTTGCGCAAGGTGGCTGGGCCCATCCGGCGGGTGTGTGCCGCGCGCTGCTGGCGGCATGCGGTGAACAACTGACGGTGCGCTACCAGCAGGCAGTGACAAGCTTGCAGCGCGCCGGTGACGACTGGCAATTGATTGACGCCGACGGCGTTGTGCTGGCGCAGGCACCCACGGTGATTTTTGCCAATGGCAATGGCGCGACCGGTTTCGCGCAACTGGCCGGCTTACCGCTGCAGGCGGTACGCGGACAGGTCACGCATGTCAGTGCACCGGCCCCTTCTGCGCCGGCGCTGGTGGTTTGTCGCGAAGGGTATCTGACGCCGCCGGTGCAGGGTGTGCGCTGCGCCGGTGCGACTTACGACGTGGACGACGACCTGGCCTTGCGTTGGTCCGGCCAGCACGACAATCTGCAGCGGGTGCAGGCGATGCTGCCCGGCATATGGCCCGATGCATCCGGCTTTGCGCTGGCGGGCCGGGTCGGGTTTCGCTGCGTGGCGCCGGATCGTTTGCCGCTGGTGGGAGCGCTGCCGGTCACGACCGCCACCGGCCGTGTCGAACGCTTGCGCGACGTGCCGCGCTGGCCGGGATTGCATGGCTTGCTGGGTTACGCGTCGCGCGGTTTGATCTGGGCACCGCTGGCAGCAGAATTACTGGCGGCGCAGCTGGAAGGCGAACCCTTGCCACTCGAAAGCGATCTGGCCGATGCGCTCGATCCGGCACGATTCAGGTTGAAGGCCTTGCGTCAGTCATCCGGGTGATGGGCACGACAAACCGTGCGCTCAATGCAAAACGGACCGCGATGCGGTCCGTTTTTAGTTACTGCGGCAGAGAATTACTTCTTGGCGCGAGTCGCTTTTTCTGTAGCTTGTGTGAACTGCTCGGTTGCCGAATTAACGTTGGCTTCCATGGTTTGCACGGCTTGCTTGGTGGTTTTGGTCAGTTGCTCGTAACCGGCGTTGGCGTTGCTGATGACCGATTTGACCATCGCAACCATGTTCTCTGAGCCGGCTGGTGCGTTCTTGCTCACATCGTCAACCAGTGCCGATACTTTACGGCTGGTTTCGGCGATCTGGGCTTCGGCAGCGCGGGTCAGTTCAGCTTGTGCGCTGGAAGCGATGCTGGCGACGTGGCGGCTATAAGCCTGGGCTTTTTCGGCGCTTGGTTTGGCTTGTGATGTGGCCAGTGCGATGAATTCTTGCGGGTCTTTGGCAGTCATCAATTGCTTGGCGTTGCTGGTGTTTTCTTCCAGCGTGCTTTTAGCTGCTGCCAGGTTCAGTTCAACCAGCTTCTCGACACCTTCAAACGCTTTGCTGGTCATCGTCGTGATCAGGGCAAGTTGGGCTTCGAAGTTGGCTTTGGTTGCGGCGGAAAATTGTTCTTGGAATGAAAACATGTGAATCTCCTGAGGCTGTTGTGAATGGTGGATTCGTCTGCGGAGGAAACTAAAAAATTTGGTGCGCCGCAACAAGGGCTATTTTACGTAGCTAAAACCTGGTGTCAAGCTTTTATTGTGCGGCGCACCAAATTATTTTTTGCCACCAATTGCTCTTTTTGGAGGCCGACTCAGCAGCCCTCGCTCTGCATTCAGCCCGCCGCCGAACGGAACCGGTCATGTCCGATCAAGCTGAATTTCCGCCAGATATGCCCCTATAATCAAACGCGAGACAGACACATCCTTCGACCTACAAAAATCACACAAGGCGAATCCATGAACACGCTTCACTACGCCCATTGGCCTGAGGGCCTGCCGACCCACCTGACGGTTCCTGCCACCAGCGTCTACGTCAACCTGCAAATCAGCGCGCTGCGCTATCCCGACAAACCCGCGATCATTTACTACGATGCGATCCTCATCTACCGCCAATTGCACGATGCGGTACTGGCCCTGGCCGGCTATCTGCAAAATGAGTGCGGCGTGCAGCGCGGCGACCGCGTGCTGCTCGATATGCAGAATTCACCGCAGTGGGTGATTGCCTATTTTGCGATCCTGCGCGCCGATGCGATGGTGGTGCCGGTCAACCCGATGCTGATGACCGAAGAGCTGCGCCACTATGTCGAGGACAGCGGTGCCAGGGTGGTGCTGGCATCACAGGATATTTTTGCGCGGCTTGCCCCGCTAGTGGGCACCACCGGACTGACGAAGGCCATCGTCGCGACCTATTCCGATTATTTGCCGGCACACACTGACCTGGCCGTGCCGGACATGATTACTGCCGCCCGTGACGTGCCGCAGTCACCGGACGTGATCGTATGGCATCTGGCACTGGCTCAAGGCGGCACCTTGCGCGCGCATCTGGCCGGACCGGACGATCTGGCCTGCATGCCCTACACCTCCGGCACTACCGGCAAGCCAAAGGGCTGCGTGCATACCCACGCCTCGGTCATGTTCACGGCGGCCGGCGCGCCCCACTGGGCCACCGCGATGGTGCCGGACCAGGTCACGCTGGCGGTGCTGCCGTTCTTTCATGTCACCGGTATGCAAATCAGCATGAACGCCGTCATCGTCGGCGGTGGCACGCTGGTGATTTTGCCGCGCTGGGATCGTGATGTCGCCGGTCAGCTGATCACCCGCTACGGCGTCACGGTCTGGACCAATATCCCGACCATGGTGATTGACCTGCTATCGAATCCACGCCTGGCCGAATATGACCTGTCGGGCTTGCGCCGGATTTCCGGCGGTGGTGCCGCGATGCCGGCAGCGATCGCGCAAAAGCTGCTCGACCTGACCGGCCTGCATTTCATGGAAGGCTACGGCCTGTCCGAAACCATGGCCTCGACCCACACCAATCCGCCGCAACGCATGAAGCAGCAATGCCTCGGTATCCCGATCTTCAATGTCGATTCACGCATCGTCGACCCGACCACGCTGGCCGAAATGCCGCAAGGCGACGTCGGCGAAATTATCATCCACGGTCCGCAAGTCATGCAGGGTTACTGGAACGATCCACAGAAGACGGCCGACTCGTTCATCGAGCTCGACGGCAAACGCTTCCTGCGTACCGGCGACCTCGGCTACCAGGATGCCGAAGGCTTCTTCTTTTTTACGGACCGGCTCAAACGCATGATCAATGCCAGCGGCTACAAGGTCTGGCCGGCCGAAGTCGAATCGATGATGTACAAGCATCCCGCCATCGAAGAGTGCTGCATCATCGCCTCGCGTGACGCCTATCGCGGCGAAACCGTCAAGGCAGTCGTCGTGCGCAAGCCGGGCAGCGACGCCAGCGCCGACGACATCATGGCCTGGGCGCACGAAACGATGGCGGCCTACAAGGTGCCCAAGCTGATCGAATTCGTCAGCGTCCTGCCGAAGTCGGCGACCGGGAAGGTCATGTGGCGGTCGTTGCAGGAGAAGGAGTTGGCGGGTTAAATGGACCGGGACGTCTGATCTGCCATCCGCCGTGATGCGTAGGGTGCAATAACCGAAGGGCATTGCACCGGATGCACCTGATCCAGTCCGCGTAAAATGACGTTCGATTTCCCGCCGCGTAAAGCCCCCATGACCATCCTCCTCGCCACCCTCAACGCCCGCTACGCCCACGCCTCGCTCGGCCTGCGCTGCCTGCTCGCCAACATGGGTGCGCTGCAAGCCCGGACCGAATTGCGGGAATTCGTCATCGGCACCCGCAGCACCGACATCGTCGAAAAGCTGCTGGCGTCGAATCCACGCATCATCGGCTTCGGTGTCTACATCTGGAATGTCGACGAAACCACCCGCGTCGTCGCACTGCTCAAGCGCCTCGCGCCGCACGTCAAAATTATCCTCGGTGGTCCGGAAGTGTCGTACGAATCGGCCGAACAGGAGATCGTGCAACTGGCTGATTACCTGATCACCGGCTGGGGTGACGTGACCTTCCCGCTGCTGTGCGGCCAGATCCTGAACGGCCCGCAACCGCTGATGAAAGTCCATGCGGGCGTACAGGCCCCGCTGGCCGAATTGCCGATGCCGTATGACCTCTACAGCGCCGAAGATATCGCCCATCGCACGCTATATGTCGAAGCCTCGCGCGGCTGTCCGTTCAAGTGCGAGTTCTGCCTGTCGGCGCTCGACAAGACTGCCTGGCCGTTCGCGCTCGACGGCTTCATCGCCGAATTGGAGAAGCTGCATGCGCGCGGTGCGCGGCTGTTCAAGTTTGTCGACCGCACCTTCAACCTGAACATCAAGTCCAGCCTCAGGATCATGCAGTTCTTCCTCGACAAGCTCGCCGCCTATCCGGACGATCCGGTCTATGCTCACTTCGAAGTCGTACCCGATCATCTGCCTGATGCGCTCAAGGCCGGCATCATGCAATTCCCGCCGGGGACATTGCAGTTCGAGATCGGCATCCAGAGCTTTAACCCCGACGTGCAGGCGCTGGTGAGTCGCAAGCAGGACAACGCCAAGGCCGCAGAAAATATCCGCTGGTTGTGCGAGCACTCGAACGCGCATTTGCACGTTGACCTGATCGCCGGCTTGCCCGGTGAGGACGTTGCCAGTTTTGCGCGCGGCTTCGACCGGCTGGTTGCGCTGCAACCGCATGAAATCCAGTTCGGCATTCTCAAGCGCCTGCGCGGCACGCCGATCATCCGCCACACCGCCGAGTACGGCCTGATCTTCGACCCGGCCCCGCCGTACACCATTCTTGCCACCGACCGCATCAGCTTTGCCGACATGCAGCGGCTGGTTCGTTTCGCGCGTTTCTGGGACATGATCGCCAACTCGGGGCGCTTCGCCAATAGCCTGCCGATGCTGCTGGCCGGGTCGCCATTCGACAATTTCATGCTGCTGTCGGACTGGCTCTTTGCCCGGACAGACGCGACCCACCGGATCGCGCTGGAGCGTCTTGCGGTGCTGGTCGGGCAGTGGCTGGCCGAGCGCGGCATGGACGCCGATGCGGCCAGGGCGCTGGTCGCCAGCGACTACGCCGGGAAGGTGAATTTGCCGCGTCACGGCGCGCGCGTGAAGTCCGAACCCGTCGCTGAAAAGAGCGTGCCGCAACGCCAGGCACGGCACATGGCGGCGTAGTTTTTCCCGCAGCAGGGCGGCCGGTGCCGCCCGTGATACCGTTCCCTCCTTCGCCTTGACCTTCTGCCCGATCCCATGTGCCAACTGCTCGCAATGAACTGCAACGTCCCTACCGATATCGTGTTCAGCTTCACGGGTTTCGCCACGCGCGGCGGTGGCACCGACGAGCACAACGATGGTTGGGGTATTGCGTTTTTCGAGGGCCGCGGGGTGCGCCATTTTGTCGATTACCAGGCCGCGGTGGCGTCGCCGATCGCCGACCTGATCAAGCGCTGTCCGATCAAATCGACCAACGTGATCGCCCACATCCGCAAGGCCACGCAGGGCAGCATCGCGCTGGAAAACTGCCATCCATTCGTACGGGAGTTATGGGGACGCTACTGGGTTTTTGCGCACAATGGCGACTTGAAAGAATTTGCACCGGTACTTGATGGCGCGTTCCGGCCGGTCGGCAGCACCGATAGCGAACTGGCTTTTTGCTACTTGCTGCAGCAACTGCAGCGGCGCTTCGGCGACGCGTTGCCGGCCTTGCCGGAACTGCGTTCGGCGCTCGACGAACTCACCCGCGAGATCGCTGCACACGGCACCTTCAACATGATGCTGTCGCACGGTGAAGCGTTGTTCGCGCATTGCTCGACCCACCTGCATTATCTCATTCGCCAGTACCCGTTTGCGCAGGCACAGCTGTCGGACAACGATGTCAGCGTCGATTTTTCGCAAGTGACAACGCCGAACGACCGGGTCGCGATCATCGTCACCGCACCGCTGACGACCAATGAACACTGGACCCGTTTTGCCGCCGGCGAACTGAAGGTGTTCGTCGACGGCGAGCCTGTTTGATCAGGGCAGCGCTTAGGACAACGCTTAGGACAAGTTCGGTGCCAGCCAGCGTTCGACATCTTCACGACTCGCGCCGCGACGGGTGACCATATCCTTGACCTGATCCTCGCCGATCTTGCCGACGCTGAAGTACTTCGATTGCCGATGGCCGAAGTAGAAACCGGCTACCGACGCACCCGGAAACATCGCATGCGATTCAGTCACCTGCATGCCGATATCGCCACACTGCAGCAGCGTGAACATCTCTTGCTTGACCGTGTGTTCCGGGCAGGCCGGATAACCCGGCGCCGGCCGTATACCCAGATACTGTTCCTTGATCATCTCGCTATTGCTGAGTGTTTCATCCGGCGTCGTGCCCCACAAATCGGTACGCACGCGCTCATGCATTTGCTCAGCAAACGCTTCAGCCAGACGGTCAGCCATCGACTTCAACATGATCGATGAATAGTCGTCATGGGCATCTTCAAAACGCTTTTCGTATTTCTCGATGCCGATGCCGGTAGTGACCGCGAACAGGCCGATGTAGTCGGCGATGCCGGACGATTTCGGCGCAATGAAATCGGCCAGACACTGGTTCGGACGAGCCACACCATCGATGACCGGCTTGATGGTTTGCTGGCGGATACCGTAGTACGTGAAGGCGACTTCGGTGCGGGTTTCGTCGGTATAGATCTCGATGTCGTCGTCATTGATGCTGTTGGCCGGCATCAGCGCGACCACGCCGTTGGCGGTCAGCCAGCGACCATCGATGACCTTCTTGAGTAGCGCGAGACCTTCTTCGTAGACCTTGCTGGCGGTCTCGCCGACGACTTCGTCAGTGAGGATTGCCGGGAACGGACCGGCCAGATCCCAGGTCTGGAAGAACGGTGCCCAGTCGATGTAGTTGGCGAGTGTGGCAAGGTCGACATTCCTGAACTCGCGCCGGCCGATGAACTTCGGTTTGACGGGGGCATCATTGCCGGTAAATGGCACCACCATTTTGTTGGCACGCGCCTGTGCGATCGACAGCATCGGCACCACCTTGCGGTTGGCATGCTGCTCGCGGATACGTTCGTAATCGGTGGCGATGTCGGCGATGTACTGGTCGCGTTGCTCCGGTGTCAGCAGCGATTGCGCGACCGATACCGAGCGCGACGCATCGGCCACGTAGACCACCGGGCCTTCGTAGTTGTGCGCGATTTTCACGGCGGTGTGCGCGCGCGAGGTGGTCGCGCCGCCGATCAGCAACGGGATCTTCATCATCCGGAAATACGGATCACGCTGCATTTCTTTGGCGACGTAGGCCATCTCTTCGAGTGACGGCGTGATCAATCCGGACAGCCCGATGATGTCGGCGTTTTCGGCCTTCGCACGCGCCAGAATTTCCGAGCACGGCACCATCACGCCCATGTTGACGACTTCAAAGTTATTACATTGCAGGACCACCGAAACGATGTTCTTGCCGATGTCGTGCACGTCACCCTTGACGGTGGCAATCACGATCTTGCCCTTGGCCTTGGCGGCGATGCCGGTCTTTTTTTCTTCGAGCTGCTTTTCGATTTCGATGAACGGAATCAGGTGGGCGACGGCCTGCTTCATCACGCGTGCCGACTTGACTACCTGCGGCAGGAACATCTTGCCCTGGCCGAACAAGTCGCCAACGATGTTCATGCCGTCCATCAGCGGGCCTTCGATCACGTGGATAGGCCGGCCGCCGTTGACCAGCAACTGCTGGCGCGCTTCTTCGGTGTCTTCGACGATCCATTGCGTGATGCCGTGGACCAGCGCGTGCGCCAGCCGTTTTTGCACCGGCCCCTCGCGCCATTCGAGGTTCTGTTCTTCCTTCTTGTCACCGGCTTTCAGGGTGCCGGCAATCTCGATCATGCGTTCGGTGGCATCTTCACGGCGATTCAGCACGACGTCTTCGACGCGCTCGCGCAGCTCGGGCGACAGCTCACTGTAGACGCCCATCATGCCGGCGTTGACGATGCCCATCGTCATGCCGGCCTGGATCGCGTGGTACAGGAACACCGTGTGGATCGCTTCGCGTGCCGGGTCGTTGCCGCGGAAGCTGAAGCTGACGTTCGAGACACCGCCACTGATCTTGGCATGCGGTAGATTCTTGCGGATCCAGCGTGTCGCGTCGATGAAGTCAACCGCGTAATTATTGTGTTCCTCGATGCCGGTGGCGATCGCAAAAACGTTCGGGTCGAAGATGATGTCTTCGGGTGGGAAGCCGACTTTCGACACCAGCAGGTTGTAGGCGCGCTGGCAGATTTCGGTCTTGCGCGCGAGCGTATCGGCCTGGCCTTTTTCATCGAAGGCCATCACGATCACGGCCGCACCGTAGCTGCGGCACAGACGGGCCTGGCGCAGGAATTCATCCTCGCCTTCCTTCATCGAAATCGAGTTCACGATCGACTTGCCCTGCACGCACTTCAGGCCCGCTTCGATGACTGACCACTTCGACGAATCGATCATGATCGGTACGCGGGCGATGTCCGGCTCGGACGCCACCAGATGCAAAAAGCGCGTCATTGCAGCGACTGAATCGAGCATCGCTTCATCCATGTTGATATCGATGACTTGCGCGCCGTTTTCGACTTGCTGGCGGGCGACAGCGATGGCTTCATCGTATTGCTCGTTGAGAATCAGGCGCGAGAAGGCCTTCGAGCCGGTGACGTTGGTGCGCTCCCCGACGTTCACGAACAGTGAATCGTCATCGATGACGAAGGGCTCGAGACCTGAGATGCGCATTGCTTGCGGAATGACGGGAATCTGACGCGGCGCGATGCTGGCGACGGTTTGCGCAATCGCGCGGATATGGTCCGGCGTGGTGCCGCAGCAGCCGCCGGCGATGTTGACGAAACCGCTTTCCGCGAAGTCTTTCAGCAGCGCAGAAGTCACGTCCGGGGTCTCATCGAAGCCGGTATCGCTCATCGGGTTCGGCAAGCCGGCATTCGGGTAAATACAGACGAAGGTGTCGGCGATTTTCGACAGCTCTTCGGCATACGGACGCATCAGCGCCGCACCCAGTGCGCAGTTCAGGCCGATCGTCAGCGGTCGGGCATGGCGCACTGAATTCCAGAATGCCGGCACGGTCTGACCGGACAAAATACGGCCCGATGCATCGGTGACGGTACCCGAAATCATGATTGGCAAGCGCTTGCCGGATTCCTCGAAAAAAGTGTCGATGGCAAACAGCGCGGCCTTGCAATTGAGCGTATCGAAGATGGTTTCGACCAGCAGGATGTCGGAGCCGCCTTCGACCAGCGCACGGGTCTGATCCAGATAGGCTGCGACAAGCTGATCGAAGGTGACGTTGCGGGCCGCAGGGTCGTTGACATCCGGCGAAATTGAGGCGGTTTTTGGTGTCGGCCCGAGCGTGCCTGCGACGAAGCGCGGCTTGTCCGGGGTCGAGTACTTGTCGCAGGCCGCGCGGGCCAGACGCGCCGACGTGACATTCATCTCGTAGGCCAGATGCGCCATGTGATAGTCGTCCTGCGCGACGGTGGTCGCACCGAAGGTATTGGTCTCGATCATGTCGGCACCGGCATCGAGGTATTGCTCGTGGATTTCGCTGACGATCTGCGGCTGCGTCAGCGATAGCAATTCATTGTTGCCCTTGACGAAGAGTTCGCGGCCCGGCCCGGTGAAATCGGCGAAGCGCGGTCCGCGGTAATCCTCTTCGCTCAGCTTGTATTGCTGGATCATCGTGCCCATCGCGCCATCGAGGATCAGGATGCGGCGCGACATCAGGTCGCGCAAGAGTGTTTCGGTGGCGGAGAAAGCGTCGCGTTTCATGGTGTGCTCGATGAAAAAGGTGTCTGGAAATGCAAAACCCGGCTTGCAAAGCGGAGCCGGGTTTCTTTTGGGCCGCTTTAGCGGTATTTATTTGGGCCCGTGCCGTCGTTGCAGGGGCCTGGCGCCCGCAAGCTGGGTTTGACTTTGTGGATCAAATCGGCGCTGGAAAATTATACGTCAAAGCGTCGAATGCCGACTCCGGCCAAAAAAAAGCCCGCTAAAGAGGCGGGCTTGAATCCATATCAAAAAGATGAGACATGGAGGAGACAGGACGAGTATGGGGCGACACGCCGCAGCCCGCCAATTGTCTTTTGGCATAGCAGATATCGGATTGATGAATACCAGTGCAGATTGTGAGGGTGTGTCTGTCATCCTGCAGGAAAAACCTGCGCGCAAGTACCGGCGGCAATCGGAGACCCCTTGAGAAATTCCGATGCGGGCAAGCGCTTGCCACCGGGTTTTTGTAGCTCCGTCAGTCGCAGTGCGCTGCGACCGCAGGCAATCACCAATCCGGAGATGGCATCGGCGGCGATGATTTCGCCAGGCAAAGCCAGCTCCGAGCAAGCCACGACTTCAGCGCGCCAGATCTTGATGGCAACGCCGCCTATCAGGGCGCTGGCACCTGGTGCCGGATGGAAGGCGCGTATCTTGCGCGACAGCAGTTCGGCGGGTTGCGCAAAATCCAGTGCGGCTTCTTCCTTGCTGATCTTGGCGGCATAACAGGTGCCGCTATCGGGTTGCTTTGTGGCGAGCAGCGCGCCGCGTTCGAGCTGGCGTAGCGCGTCGACGATCAGTTTTCCACCGAGCGACGCAAGCCGGTCGTGCAAGCTGCCGGTCGTGTCGTCCGCATCGATCACTAGCCGCTCGACCAGCAGCATCGGTCCGGTATCGAGACCTTTATCCATTTGCATGATGGTGATGCCGGTCTCCGGGTCGCCGGCTTCGATGGCGCGGTGGATCGGCGCGGCGCCGCGCCAGCGTGGCAGCAGCGAAGCGTGGATATTCAGGCAGCCCGATGGCGGGATCGCCAGAACCGATGGCGGCAGGATCAGGCCATAGGCGGCGACGACCATCACGTCATGCGGCGTGGCACGCAACAGTGCATCGGCTTCGCTGGCGGCATCGGGATATTTGCCATCCAGCCGTAATGACACCGGTTGCGCTACCGGAATGCCGTGCGCCAGCGCAAATTGTTTCACCGCAGAGGCATGCAATTGCATGCCCCGTCCGGCCGGGCGATCGGGCTGCGTCAGCACCAGCGGGATGTCGAAGCCGGCAGCGTGGATTGCGGCCAGTGCGACGGCGGCAAATTCCGGCGTGCCGGCAAAGATGATTTTCATGAGGGCGATTTTTCCTGGCGGGTCGCCGTGATCAGCGATCGCTGTTACGTTTCTTGTCGCGATTGAGTTCGCGTTCTTCCTTGAGCATCTTCGCTTTGATCCGGTTGCGTTTGAGCGGCGACAGATACTCGACGAATACCTTACCTTTCAGGTGGTCCATCTCATGCTGGATGCAGACCGCCAGCAAGCCATCGGCGGTGATGTCGAAGACTTTACCGTCGACGTCGAGGGCGCGCACCTTGATACGGGCATGCCGCTCCACACCGTCATAGACGCCGGGTACCGACAGGCAACCTTCGTCATAGAGCTGCATTTCGGTGCTGGCCCAAGTGATTTCCGGGTTGATCAGCACGCGCAGTTCCGACTGATTATCGGAGATGTCGACAATGATCAATTGCTCATGCACGTCGACCTGCGACGAAGCCAAACCGACGCCGGGGGCGTCGTACATGGTTTCTGCCATATCGGCGACAAGCTGTTTCAGTCGAGTATCGAACACCGTCACTGGACGGGCAATCTTGTGCAGGCGCTGGTCGGGGTAACGCAATATATTTAGTAATGGCATACGGCTTTTGCGCAACAATGCGCTTAATGATGAACGTGTTTTATCTTGCTAGTTCAAGGATTTGTGGGCAGACTTTGATTCAATTTGGCAAGTTTTTCCACGCATTTCCTTGCGTATGTACTCTGTCGCAAGGCTGCCCATTCAGGCCACGCGCACACTCACCGGATCAACCATGAAAAAGTTTAGCACAGCCGTCCTCTGCTTCGCCTTTGCCGCAGCCTCGCTTTCCCTGGTCGCGTCGAGCGTGCAAGCAGCACCGGCACGCTGCGAATTCCTGGCCAATGCGCCCGACAGTCATCTGGTCGTCAAGGGCGATACGCTCTGGGATATCTCCGGAAAATTCCTGCAGCATCCGTGGTGCTGGCCGCAAGTGTGGGACATGAATCGTGACCAGATCCGTAATCCGCACTGGATTTATCCCGGACAAATTGTGTATTTCGACCGTATCAATGGCCGTTTGCGATTAGGCAAGCCGATGGGTGACATGTCGATCGACCGGGTATCACCGCGCATCCGTATCGAAGGACTTGGCCAGGAAGCGATCCCTGCGATCCCGTCGAATGTGATCGAGCCGTTCCTGTCGCAGCCGCTGATCATCGAAGAAAATGAATTGCAAGGCACGCCACGTATCGTCGCAACGCAGGAAGGCCACGTCTTCCTCGGTAAAAACGACAAGGCCTACGTGCGTGGTGACCTCAAGGCAGACACGTCGTTCCAGGTATTCCGGCCAGGCTTGCCACTGAAAGACCCCGAAACCGGAAAAATCATTGGTTACGAAGCCGCTTATCTCGGCAGCGTCAAGCTCGTGCAGGCTGACAAGAGCGGCGGCGATAGTGCCCATGTCTTTACAGTCGTGGCCGCCAAGGAAGAAATGGGCGTCGGCGACCGCTTGTTGCCGGTACCGCCTGCGCCTATCCTGAACTATGTGCCGCATCCACCGGAACAGTCCGTGAACGCGCGCATCGTTTCGATTTACGGCGGCGTCACCCATGCCGGTCAGAACCAGATTGTCACTATTAATCGTGGCAAGAGTGACGGTATCGATATTGGCACGGTGTTGCAGCTAAGCCGCTCCGGTGCAGTCATCATCGACAAGACCGAAGGCAAGAAGGAAAAGATCAAGCTACCCGATTCCGACTATGGCACCTTGTTCGTATTCCGCGTCTTTCACAACATCTCGTACGCGCTGATCATGCAGGTCAGCGATTCGGTACAGATCGGGGACGTGGCCAAATCACCGGAGTAAATCCTGCCATCGACTGCCGAACCCCTGATCGAACCGCTTGAAGTCGCTGCGTGGATACGGCTGGAGCAAACGCACGGCGTCGGCAATGTGACGGCGCGTCAATTGCTGACGCACTTCGGATTGCCGGACAATATCTTTGCTGCCGGTCAGGCGGCACTCAGTGCGCTGGTCGGCCTGCCACTGGCCCGTGCACTGACCGCACCGGTCCCTGTCCGTACTCAAGTCCTCATCGATTACACGCTGCTCTGGTTGCAGCATCCTCATCATTATTTTCTTACCCTGGCTGATCCGCGCTATCCGCAGAGCTTGCTGGATATCCCCGATCCGCCGATCACGCTGTATGTCAAAGGATGCATTGGGTTGCTGCAGATGCCATCCATCGCCATCGTTGGCAGTCGTAATGCCACGGCGCAAGGGGTGCTCAATGCGGAACGGTTTGCCGCGTCGCTCAGCCAAGCCGGCTTCCCGGTGGTGTCCGGGCTGGCGATGGGGATCGATGCGGCCGCGCACGCGGGGGCGCTGTTGCATGCAGGTTCAACCATTGCGGTGATCGGCACCGGGATCGACATCATTTATCCGGCGCGCAATCGGGCATTGGCGGCACGGATTGCAAAAGACGGTTGCGTGGTCAGCGAATACGCCCTCGGTACCGAAGCGCTCTCCGCTAATTTCCCGCGCCGCAACCGCTTGATCAGTGGTTTGTCGCGTGCCGTACTGGTCGTCGAAGCAGCAGCCCGGTCCGGATCGTTGATCACGGCCCGGGTCGCCGCCGAACAAGGTCGCGATGTCTTTGCAATTCCGGGTTCGATCCATGCACCCCTGTCGAAGGGTTGTCATTGGCTGATCAAGCAGGGTGCCAAGCTGGTCGAATCGGCACAGGACGTCCTCGAAGAAATCGCACCGGCCGCACCGACGCCGGGCGCGCACGATACCGCAGTCCGGGTCGTGCCGCCGGCATTGGACGCCCTGCTAGCGGCACTCGGTTTTGATCCGGTCGATAGCGATGGTCTGGTAGCGCGAACCGGGCTGGAGGTGGCCACACTGAGTGCGCAATTGCTGGAGCTGGAACTGCTCGGATGCCTGGAAGTACTGCCTGGCGGGAATTACCGGCGAGTCGGGTAGAATCCCGACTCGCCGGGCACGGGCACCTGCGCTGCATAGGGCGCAACTGCCTCCCGAAACCCTTTTCGCAAACGCTGCACGATGCTTGTGCCAGCGCGATCTAACCGCTACAGTGCATTCATGTTCGACGTCCTTGTCTACCTCTACGAAACCTATTACCGTCCGGATGCCTGCCCACCACCGGCTGCACTGGTCAAGAAACTGTCGGCAATCGGTTTCGATGACGACGAGATCACCAGCGCACTCGACTGGCTCACGGATCTCGCACAAACCACCACGACGCTGGCCGGACAGTACCCGCAGCAAGCCGCATTTTCATTTGGTACGCGCATTTACGTGCAACAGGAAATGGACGCGCTGGGAACGGCCGCCGTCGGTTTCATCCAGTTCCTCGAGGCCGCCAAGCTGCTCAATCCGGTCCAGCGCGAGATCGTTATCGAGCGGGCACTTGCCGTCAGCGGTACCCTGATCTCGCTCGACAAGCTGAAGGTCATCGTGCTGATGGTATTGTGGAGTCAAGGCAAGGAGCCTGACGGCTTGATGTTCGACGAACTCTTCCTCGATGATGACGAGCCCGAGCCAAGGCAATTACATTAACCGGCCACCTGCTGCGACACCGTCGTGTCGCCCTCTTCGTTGCGACGAACCCCGGTTGCGGCTTTTGCAGGAACCCGCTTATTATCACTTTCGGTTGCCCGCGGTCAGCAACCTGTTACCGCGTAAGATTGCGGAGACGGGCTGTATGATGCGGTCAACGACGCTAACCGCCACGGGGCGAACGCCCTTTTTCCGAGACCAGACTCCATGACTAAAACCCTCATCATCGCCGAGAAGCCTTCTGTCGCGAACGACATTGCGAAGACGCTCGGTGGCTTCACCAAGCACGATGAGTATTTTGAATCCGACGAATACGTATTGTCGTCCGCCGTCGGTCACCTGCTGGAAATCGCAGTGCCGGAAGAATTCGATATCAAGCGCGGCAAATGGAGCTTTGCCCATCTGCCGATGATTCCACCGTACTTTGCCCTGAACCCGATCGCCAAGACCGAAGCGCGCCTGAAAGTGCTGAACCGGCTGATCAAGCGCAAGGATGTCACTGCCCTGATCAATGCCTGCGATGCCGGGCGTGAAGGCGAACTGATCTTCCGGCTGATCGCCCAGAATGCCAAGGCCAAGCAACCGATCAAGCGGCTCTGGCTGCAATCAATGACGCCCGGTGCGATCCGCGAAGCCTTCACCAATTTGCGCGACGATGCCGAGATGCTGCCGCTGGCCGATGCCGCACGCTGCCGCAGCGAAGCCGACTGGCTGATCGGCATCAACGGCACCCGTGCAATGACGGCCTTCAACTCGAAGGAAGGTGGTTTTTACCTGACCACGGTCGGTCGGGTCCAGACCCCGACGCTGTCGATCGTCGTGCTGCGCGAAGAGAAAATCAAGAAGTTCGTGGCCCGGGATTTCTGGGAAGTACGGGCCGATTTCGTCTGCGCTGCCGGTGTCTACGAAGGCCGCTGGCTCGATACCAAATTCAAGAAGGACGAGACCGATCCCGAGAAGCGCGCCGAGCGTCTCTGGAGCAAGGCAGCCGCCGAATCGATCGTCGCCGCCTGTCGTTCCAAGCAGGGCAATGTCACCGAAGAATCCAAACCGACCACCTCGATGGCACCCGGCCTGTTCGACCTGACCAGCCTGCAGCGTGAAGCCAATGCACGCTTCGGTTTCTCGGCCAAGAACACGCTCGGTCTGGCGCAGGCGCTGTACGAAAAGCACAAGGTGCTGACTTATCCGCGGACCGACTCGCGCCATCTGCCGGAAGACTACATCAGCACCGTCAAGGAAACGCTGGAGACGATTTCCGAGAACAACAACTATTACCAGTTTGCTGCGCAGATCCTCAATGGCAATTGGGTCAAGCCGAACAAGCGCATCTTCGACAACACCAAGATCAGCGATCACTTCGCGATCATCCCGACCACGCAAGCGCCTAAGAACTTGTCCGAGCCGGAGCAGAAGCTCTATGACCTCGTCACGCGCCGCTTCCTCGCGATCTTTTTTCCGGCCGCCGAATTCCAGGTCACGACGCGCTTTACCGAAGTCTCCGGGCATCAGTTCAAGACCGAAGGCAAGGTCATGGTCAACCCGGGCTGGCTGGCCGTGTACGGCAAGGACGTGGTCGATCCAAAAGCCGCCGATGGCGACGGTACGCTGGTCGCCGTGGCCAAGGGCGAAAAAGTCCAGACCGACACGATTGCCGCCAACGGCCTGGTCACCAAGCCGCCCGCCCGCTACACCGAAGCCACGCTGTTGTCGGCGATGGAAGGTGCCGGCAAGCTGATCGACGATGAAGAATTGCGCGATGCGATGGCCGGCAAGGGCCTCGGCACGCCAGCCACCCGCGCTGCGACGATCGAAGGCTTGATCAACGAGCGTTACCTGCTGCGCGAAGGCCGGGAAATGATCCCGACGGCCAAGGCGTTCCAGCTGATGACGCTGTTGCGCGGTCTCGGCGTGAACGAACTGACTGCGCCGGAACTGACCGGTGAATGGGAATACAAGCTCTCGCAAATGGAGCGCGGCAAGATCAGTCGCGAGGAGTTCATGCGCGAGATCGCGCAAATGACGCAGATCATTGTCAAGCGCGCCAAGGAATACGACAACGTCACCATTCCCGGCGACTACACGACCCTGAAAACGCCATGCCCGAATTGCGGCAGCGTGGTCAAGGAAAACTATCGTCGCTTCGCCTGCACCAAGTGCGAATTCTCGATGAGCAAGACGCCGGGCAGTCGCCAGTTCGAAATCCCCGAAGTCGAGGAACTGCTGACCAACCGCACCATCGGACCGCTGCAGGGATTTCGCTCCAAGATGGGCCGGCCGTTCGCCGCCATCCTGAAAATCTCGCGCGACGAAGAGATCAAGAACTGCAAGCTCGAATTCGATTTCGGCCAGAACGATGAAGAAGGCGAGAACGGCGAGGGTGTCGATTTCACCGGCCAGACCGCGCTCGGTCCATGTCCGAAATGCGGCAACGGCGTGTTCGAACTGGGCCTGGCCTACGTCTGCGAAAAGAGCGTGGCCAAGCCGAAGGAATGCGATTTCCGCAGCGGTCGCATCATCCTGCAGCAGGAGATCCTGCCGGAGCAGATGGTCAAATTGCTCAACGAAGGCAAGACCGACCTGATGCCGGGTTTCGTGTCGCAACGCACACGCCGGCCGTTCAAGGCCTTCCTGGTCAAGGGCAAGGATGGCAAAGTCAGCTTCGAGTTCGAAGAGCGCAAAGCCAAGGCGCCGGCCAAGGGCAAGGCTGCTGCGGTTGAAGCTGACGAGGGCGATGCGCCCGAGGCAACCAAAGTCGTGAAGCTGGCCGCCAAACCGGCAGCCAAAAAAGCAGCGCCGAAAAAGGTCGCCGCCAAGAAGCCCGCAGTGCGCAAACCGGCAGTAAAAAAAGCCAGTGCATGATTGGCTTGCATCAGGAGTCGCTGCTTATTTTTTAAGCAGGCTCCTGATGCCATGCTATCGTCTCGTCAAGCCTACTTTTTGAAGGAACACTGATGAACGAGATCACTCAAAGCTTGCCCGAAAAAGACGATTGCAATTTCGCGATGCTGGCGCATCTGCTGGGGATTTTTACCGGTTTCATCGGTGCGCTGCTGATCTGGCTGCTCAAGAAAGACAGCTCGGCATACATTGCGCAAGAGTCCGCCGAAGCCCTCAACTTCCAGCTTACCGTGATGATCGGTTACGTGATTTGCGGGGTACTGACGCTGGTCCTGATCGGCTTGCTGGCGTTCCCGCTGCTGTACGTTGTCAACATCGTGTTCTGCATTCTCGGGGCGGTGGCGGCGTCCAAGGGGACCGGCTACCGGTATCCGTTTGTGCTGCGGCTGATCAAGTAATGATCCTGCGGTGCAATGCCCTTCGGTTATTGCACCCTACGATTTGCCGGACGCCGACGATTGGTGGCGGCCGCAACAGATCAAGGTCAACATCCACGTCCATTCGTAGGGTGCAATAACCGCAGGGCATTGCACCAAATGCCCCGCTCGCGCTCGTCAATCCCAATCCGGTTAGCGCGGGGTAGACCCTCTCCGCCACTTCCGCCTTAGCCAAGCCGGCAACTTCTCCAGATCATCGATATACGTAAACACCGCCGGCACCACCAGCAGGCTGAGCAAGGTCGACGTGATCAGTCCGCCGATGACCGCAATGGCCATCGGCGAACGGAAGCTCGGATCGGCACCCCAGCCCAGCGCCAGCGGCATCATGCCGGCACCCATCGCGATTGTCGTCATGATGATGGGCCGGCTGCGCTTGTGGCAGGCATCGACCAGTGCATCGAAGCGATTCATGCCGGCCTGGCGCGCGAGGATCGCGTAATCGACCAGCAGGATGGAATTTTTCGTGACGATTCCCATCAGCATGATCAGGCCGATCATCGATGGCATCGACAAGGCCCGGCCGGTGACGAGCAGCGCGACGAAGGCCCCGCCTATCGATAGCGGCAGCGCGGCGAGAATCGTCACCGGTTGCATGAAGTCCTTGAACAGCAGCACCAGCACGCCGTAAATGCACAGCACGCCAATGGCCATCGCCAGACCAAAACTGGCGAACAGTGCTTTCATTTCCTGTGCATCGCCGAGTTCGGCGATCTTCACCGAGGGGGGCAAATTGCGCAGCGACGGCAGCGCCCGCGCCTCCTTGTTCACATCGCCAAGGGTACGGCTACCAAGCTCGATATTGAGCGTCACGTTGCGGCTGCGGTTGAGCCGGTCGATTTGCGCCGGCCCGCTTTCCATCGTGATGCTGGCGACCGTACCGAGCATGACCGGACCGTTCTTGCCGGGCACCGTCAGACGGGCGATGGCATCGAGGTCGGCGCGTACGGCATCCGGCAGCTTGACCCGGATTGGTACCTGCCGTTCCGGCAGATTGAGCTTGGTCAGATTGGTGTCGTAGTCGCCGGCAGTGGCTACCCGCACCGTTTCACCGATGCTGGCAGCGGTCACGCCCAGATCCGCGGCGCGCGCGAAATCAGGCCGCACGATGATTTCCGGGCGCACCAGCGAGGCGGTCGAATTGACGTTACCGATACCTTGCAGCGTGCGCAGTTCGCGCGTCACCTTCTGCGCTGATTCCGACAGCGTGACCGGATTTTCGCTCTGCAAGACCAGCTGCATCTTGACCCCGCTATCGGGCGGACCCACCGTGAAGCGCGCACCGGGGATGACGGCAATGCGCTGGCGCAGCGCGCCTTCGAGCTGGGCCATGCTCTCCTTGCGGTCGGTGCGATGCACGGTGGTCAGCGTCAGCACCGTACGACGCGCTTCGGCCGACGCACCCGGGGCAAAGGCGTCGCCGCTGGAGCCTCCGCCGACCGAACTGAATACGCCGGTGATGCCCTTGACCTGCATCGCCAGTACGCGGGCGCGTTCGGCGACGACGGCAGTTTCCTGCAAGGTGCTACCCGGTGCCAGCTCGATATTGATCTGGGTCTGGCCACGGTCGGCGGCCGGGACAAAGCCGGTCGGCAGCAGCGGCACCAGCGCAATCGAGGCAATGAAAAAAATCCCCGCACCGATGCCGGTCAGGATGCGGTGACGCAGGCACCACTGCATCGTGGTCATGTACCGGCGCATCAGCCAGCCATCTTTTTGTTCGGTCTCGCTGGTGGGCTTGAGAATGTAGGCGGCCATCATTGGTGTGAGCAGGCGGGCCACCATCAGCGAAGCGATGATCGCCAGTACGGCGGTCCAGCCGAACTGCTTGAAGAATAGTCCCGGTATGCCTGCCATGAAGGCGGTCGGCAGGAACACCGCGACCAGGGCGAAGGTAGTCGCAATGACCGCCATGCCGATTTCATCGGCGGCTTCCAGCGCTGCCTGCATCGGCGACTTGCCCATGCGCAGATGGCGCGAAATGTTTTCGATTTCGACGATTGCATCGTCGACCAGCACGCCGACCACCAGCGCCAGCGATAGCAGTGTCACGGTATTGAGCGTGTAGCCGAAATACTTCAGGCCGAGGAAGGTCGGGATCACCGACAGCGGCAAGGCCGCCGCGGCCACCAGCGTGGCGCGCCAGTCGCGCAGAAACCACCACACCACCAGCACTGCCAGCAACGCGCCTTCGTACAGCAGCTCCATCGAGCCGTCGAAGTTTTCCTGGACCGGGCGGGCGTTGTCGATTACCTGTTTGAGCAAAATCGTGGGATGCGCTGCCTGCAGTTCGGCGACCGCCTTACGCGCCTCACGCGCAATGTCGAGTTCGCTGGCACCCTTGGTGCGGAAAATTTCAAACCCGACCACGCGCTGCCCATCCTGCGTCGCCAGCGAGCGCGGTTCGGCCACGGTATCGATGACGCGGGCCACTTGATCGAGCCGGATATGCCGGCCATCAGTCAGCGGGATATCCAGCTGCGCCAGCCCGGCCGCGCTCTGCACGGTCGCGATGGTCCGTACCGACTGCTCGGCACCGCTGACATCGCCACGTCCGCCCGGCGCTTCCTGTTGCACCAGTCGCAAGCGGCGCGAGACTTCCACTGCGGTCACTTTTAGCGCCGCCATACGCGCGGCATCGAGCTCCACCCGCACTTCGCGGTTGACGCCACCGACGCGCTTGACGGCACCGACGCCGCGAATACTGAGCATGCGTTTCGAGACCGTGTTGTCGACGAACCAGCTCAGTTCCTGCTGGTCCAGCGCCGAGCCCGCCGCAGCCGATGCGACAAAGGTCAGCACCACGCGGCCGGCTGTCGAAGCCTTCGTCACCGATGGATCGCGCAGCTCGCTGGGCAGGTCGGCGCGGATCCGCGCCACCGCATCACGGACATCATTGACGGCTTCGGCCAGCGGCTTTTCGAGCACGAACTCGACCGTCACAGTGACCGCACCATCGAGCACCTTGGTATAGATATTCTTGATGCCTTGCAGCGTTGCCACCGAGTCTTCGATCTTGCGGGCGACTTCGGTTTCGAGCTGGGCCGGTGCCGCGCCCGGCAGCGACGCGCTGACCGTCACGATGGGCAGTTCGATATCCGGGAAATCCTGCACGGCGCTGTCGCGAAACGACAGCACGCCGGCCAAAGTCAGCAACACGAACAGCATGATCGCGGGGATCGGGTTCTTGATCGAGAAAGCGGAAAAATTCACGCGGTGTCCTTGGTGGCTATCGGGGTGCTATCGGGGTGCTATCGGGGTACGGCGGCGCTGACCTGGCGCACCAGATCGCCGTCATTGAGGAAACCGGCACCGGTGATTACCAGCGCCATCTCCGGCGTGACGCCATCGAGCAATTCGATGCGTTCGGCCAGCCGCCTGCCGGGTGTCACCTTGAGCTGACTCACATGCTGGTCGGCATTGAGCCGGAACACGTAGCTGAAGCCGTCGCGCACCACCACCGCCTGTTGCGGCACGGTCAGCGCGGTCGAGTTGCCGAGCGCGAAATCCCCGCGTGCAAACATGCCGGCCCGGGCCGGTGCGGTCTTGCCGGTGGCTGCTTGCAGGTCGACGTAAACCAGCGCGGTGCGCGTCTGCACATCGACGGTCGGGGCGATCATGCGGACTTTGCCGGTCAGCGTGCTGCCGTTGGCCGCTACTACGCTGACCGCCATGCCGGGACGAATGCGACCGAGTTCAGCGGCGATGACTTCGGCACGCCACTCGAGCCGGCCCTGACGAATCATCCGGAACAATTCGGACCCGGCCGGCACCACCGAACCGACGGTGGCGGTGCGTGCCGAGATGATGCCGCTGTCCGGTGCCACCAGACGGGTATGGCGCAGCCGCACTTGCTGGACGTCCAGCGTGGCCTTGGCCGATGCGACACGGGCCCTGGCCGTCTGTTCCGTTGTCAAATACTGGTTGATCTGCTGGGCACTGAGGGCACCGGTGTCCTGCAGCGTGCGGGCGCGGGCCGCATTGCCGCTGGCATCGGCAGCACTGGCTTCGGCTTCCATCAGACTGGCGCGCGCCTGCGCGACATCGGCATTGATTGATTCATCGGAAAAGCGCGCCAGCAGCTGGCCGGCCTGCACCGTGTCGCCGATATTGACCTTCACCTCGACCAGGCGCAAGCCGTTCGATTCGCTGCCGATGACAGCCTCCTGCCAGGCGGCGATATTGCCGTTGGCCGACAGACGCACCGGCAGGCTGGCGCTGGTCGCCCGGGCGGTGGTCACGCTGAGTGCCGGCGTGGGGCCGGTGGCCGGTTTGTCGGCGGCGAGGGCGCTGGCGCTACACAGCAGCGCCAGCAAAAACAGGGGCAGGCGAATCGTCATGTCGGGTCTTTCGGTGTGTCTGTTGAATCGATGGAGGCGTTATTCGACGCATCGGGTGCGCGCCAGCCGCCACCGGCGGCGCGATACAGCGCGATCCATGCGGCATTGCGTTGCTGCTGCAGCGATACCTGGCTCAGTTCGGCGGCCAGGCGCAGGCGTCGCGCATCTTCGAGTTCGACCAGGCTGGCCAGGCCGCTGCGGTAGCGGCTCTCGGTACCATTGAACGACAGGCGGTAACCATCGACTGCGCGCACGGCATCATCGCTGCGGCGCGCCGTGCTATCGAGATTGACCAGCGCTTCTTCGACCTCGCGCACGGCCTGTCGCACCCGCGCCCGATACAGCACGACCGCTTCGTCGTAACTGGCGCTGGCTGCGTCAATGTTGGCCACGCGTGTGCCGGCATCAAACAGCGGCAGCGACACCGCCAGCGGACCGATGGCCCAGGTCGGGGCTTCGGTGGTTACGCCCACCGCACGAAACGCGCCGGCACCGACCGAGCCGCCCAGCGTCAGGCGCGGATAGCGTTGCGCCTGAGCGTTACCGACCGCGGCACTGGCGGCGGCGACTTCGCGCTCGGCATTGAAGACATCGGGACGCTGGCGCAGCGTCGCGGCCGGCAAACTGGTGATGACGATCGGTGTGAACAGCGCAGCCGGTGTGACCTCGCCCAGTTGCTGGCGCAAGTCCGGTTCGGTCATTGCCGTCAGTGCCACCAGCGTCTTGATGCCGATGTCGCACTGGGCCTGCTGTTGCGTGACGCGGCCGCTGGCTTCGGCGGCGCTGGCGCGCGCCAGTGCGGCCGTGGCCGGCGCGGTGAAGCCGGCCGTGGCACTGAGCTGCGACAAGCGCGCGGTTTCCGTGCGCGAGGCAGCGTCGGCGCGGGTGACGTCCAGCAAGCGCTGGCAGGCACGCAGGCCGTAATACTGATTGGCGATGTCGGCCGCGACCGATACCCGCGCGTCATGCCAGCCGGCTTGCGCACCAGCGAGTCTGGCCCGCGCGCCGTCCTGCGCAAACCGGCGTGCGCCGAAGACGTCGATTTCCCACGATGCTTGCAGCGCACCTTGAACCGTCGTGCTCAGCGGAATGCCGGGCTGGGCGCTGTTGCGGCTGCCGCTGGCGGTGGCATTGAGTGCCGGTACCAGGGCAGCCGATGCGCTCACTTGCACCGCGCGCGCCTGGCTGATGCGGGCGGCGGCCGAGGCTACGCTCGGGCTGACTGCCTGGCCGGCATCGATCAGCTGCACCAGCAGCGGATCGCCTTGCTGCTGCCACCAGCGGGTCAGGTCGGTGAGGCTGCCCTGATGCGGCAAGGGCGCACTCCAGCCGGGGGCGACGCCGGCATCGACACGCGCAGGTGGTGGCGCGATTGCGCAGCCGCCGAGCCAGAGCAAGGCGCACAGTTTGAATGGATTCATCGGTTCTTCGTGGAAGTGACAGCGGGCCGGAAAATATTCCGACGCCAATTACACCACAGAATTCCGCTGCAAGATTTGTCGCCGGCCGGCAGTTTGCGGCGCGCTTCGCCTACACTGCAGGCCTGCTATTTTTCACTTTCGAAGGAGGCCATTGTGGCCGCAACCAGTCTGTTTGCCCTGATCGACGATATCGCCTCCATCCTCGACGATGTCGCCCTGATGACCAAGGTCGCCGCCAAAAAATCCGCCGGCGTGCTCGGTGACGACCTGGCCCTGAATGCCGAGCAGGTCTCCGGGGTCCGGGCCGAGCGCGAGTTGCCGGTGGTGTGGGCGGTCGCCAAGGGATCGTTGCGCAACAAGCTGATCCTGGTGCCGGCCGCGCTGGCCATCAGCGCGCTGGCACCCTGGGCGGTGACGCCGCTGCTGATGCTGGGCGGGGCTTATCTGTGTTTTGAAGGCATCGAAAAGCTGGCACATACCTGGCTGCACGATGATGCCGGCGCGGCGGCCGGGCAGGCGCGCGTGCTCGACGCTTTAGCCAAGCCCGAAGTCGATCTGGTCGCGCTGGAAAAAAGCAAGATCCAGGGCGCGATCCGCACCGACTTTGTCCTGTCCGCCGAAATCATTGTCATCACGCTGGGGACCGTGGCCGGCGCGCCTTTCCTGTCGCAATTGACGGTACTGGCTGGCATCGCCGTGGTTCTGACGATTGCCGTCTATGGCATCGTCGCCGGCATCGTCAAGCTCGATGATGGCGGCCTGCTGCTCACGCGCAAGAGCGGCAGCGGACTGGTGGCGCAATGGCAGCGCCGTACCGGCAGGCTGATCCTGCGGGCCGCGCCGGTGATGATGAAATCGCTGTCAGTGATCGGTACCGTCGCGATGTTTCTGGTGGGTGGTGGCATTCTCACGCATGGCATGCCGGGTGCGCACCACCTCATCGAACAACTGCTGGCGACAGTGGCTGGCGTGCCGCTGCTGGGACCGGTGGCGGCTGTTGCCGGTGCGACGCTGCTTGATGGATTGGCTGGCATGGCGGCCGGGGTGGTCGTGCTGGCGCTGGTGACACTAGGCAAACGCGTGATCGGAAAACGTGCCGGTAGATAAAAAAAAGAACCAGTAAAAATGAAAACCGCGGCGATCAATCGACGATAATGCCCCTACTTGCAGTCGGGAATTATGTCGGGGCAATCCCGGTACGGTATTTCAGGAGAAACTATATGTTCAACAAGCTCAGCATCAAGTCGCGACTGATCTTTGTCATTGCCTTTTTGTGTGTGCAACTGATCGTCGGTGCACTGATCGGCATCATCAGTCTCGGCTTTGCCAATGAATCAACCAGGACGATTTACCAGGACCGGCTGGTCGCGATGGGGCGACTCGATCAAGTGGTCCGGTTGCAGATACAGAACCAGTTGCTGCTGACCCGTGCCGTTGCCGGCGAAGCGGCAATCGCGGGCAAGCTGCTTGAAGAGGTTGACAGCAATATCAAGCGCATCACGGCATCCTGGAACGATTACCTCGCGACCAAGCTGACCCCCGAAGAAAAAAGACTCGCCGACGAGTTCGTTGTGCGCCGCAAGCAATTCGTCGATGAAGGATTGCGGCCGGCTATCACGGCCTTGCGCGCACAAAACATTGAGCTGGCCCATACCGTGGTGTCCGGCCCGATGCTGCAGCTATCGGTTCCTGTCCAGGCCGGTATCGATGCGCTGCTCAAGCTGCAGCTCGATGTCGCCAAGAGCGAATACGACCAATCGATGGCGACTTACCACCTGGTACGCAACAGCTGTATCGCCGGTGTGCTGTTCGGGCTGGTGCTGGCGCTCCTGATCGGGATCTGGCTGGTGCGCGCCATCACCCGGCCACTCAATGCAGCGGTGCAGATCGCCGATGGCATTGCCGCCGGCAACCTCACGCAACGTATCGATGTGCAATCGGGCGACGAAACCGGCCGTCTGACGCAGTCCCTGAAAGACATGAACGAGAGCCTGATAGGTATCGTCAGCCAGGTGCGCAAGGGTACCGATACGATCGCTTCGGCATCAAGCCAGATCGCCAGCGGCAACATGGACCTGTCGTCGCGCACCGAAGAGCAAGCCAGCTCGCTGGAACAGACCGCCGCGTCGATGGAGCAATTGACCGCCACCGTCAAGCAGAACGCCGAACATGCACGGCAGGCCAATGACCTGGCGCAATCGGCGGCTGACGTCGCCGGCAAGGGCGGTGCCGTGGTGGCACAGGTGGTCGATACGATGGGCTCGATCAATGCCTCGTCCCAGAAAATTTCCGACATCATCGGCGTCATCGATGGCATCGCTTTCCAGACCAATATCCTCGCGCTCAATGCAGCGGTCGAAGCCGCCCGCGCAGGCGAACAGGGCCGCGGTTTTGCGGTCGTGGCATCGGAAGTGCGCAGTCTGGCGCAGCGCAGTGCTGCCGCCGCCCGCGAGATCAAGGTCCTGATCGGTAACTCGGTCGAGCAGGTCGAAGTCGGTGCCCGGCTGGTCGACCAGGCGGGAGCCACGATGGGCGAGATTGTCGACAGCGTGCAGCGCGTGACGACGATCATGCGCGAGATCACGCTGGCCAGCAGCGAGCAGACCACCGGTATCGAACAAATTAACCAGGCCATCACCCAGATGGACGAGGTCACGCAGCAAAATGCCGCGCTGGTGGAGCAGGCCGCCGCAGCGGCAGAAGCGTTGCAGGATCAGGCGGCGCACCTGGCGCAAGTTGTCGGCGTCTTCAAGCTCGACGGTGCCGCACCGGTCCGTGCCGCAACGCCGGTGGTGGCCGCACGCATAGTGAAAGCCCGTCCTGCCGCGCGGGTCGCCTTGCCGAAACCGGCGCGCGCAACCGCGCTCGCCAGCCGGCCGGCAGCACAGAACGAGTGGGAAGAGTTCTAATCCCTGTTTGCAGGCGCATGCCGGTGCCCGGTTGTTGTGAGGACCGGCATCCGCCTGAAAGAGTCCCGACTTAGCTTATTTTTCTGCTAGCCATCCCCCTATCACCACCATTCCTGATCTGCGTCAGACCACCCGCAATGCCAGCCGTCCGTCCGGAACTTCATATCGGCGCGTTTCTCTACCCTGCGCACTTTCGTGTCTTTCTTGCCGGCCCACGTCGGGTCATCACTTTTATCGATCAGGAGCTTTCATGACCAAACACCTCGTTCCCTTTGCCTGCCTGCTGTTGCTTGCCGCCTGCCAGTCGATGTCGCCATCCGAGACCAAGCCGCTGACGCCATCGGCGGGCGTGTCCCCGCCTGCGATGGACAGCAGTCCCGTCACGCCGTCGATGACACCGGAACCCATTGCGCCCGGAGGCGTGACGATGCCACCGGATGTGGGCACCGCCGGGCCGATGGTCGGGCCGAAATAATCAGCACGGGAAGTCGCTGCGCCGGCTTTCCAGATCCAGCAGAAATTGCTTGCGATCCAGTCCGCCGGCATAGCCGGACAGCGCGCCATGCCGGCCGAGCACGCGGTGACACGGCACCACGATCGACACCGGATTGCGGCCGATTGCGGTGCCGACCGCGCGCACAGCAGCCGGCCGTCCGAGGCGTTCGGCTTGCTTGCCATAGCTCGACGTGATGCCGTAACCGATGCTCCCGAGCATTTGCCAGACGCTGCGCTGAAAGACGGTGCCGGTCAGGTCCAGCGGCAAATCAAACATCGTGCGTGCTCCTGCAAAATAGTCGTCGAGTTGTTGCGCGGCCGCGCGTAAGTGGGCCTGCGCCGGATCATGCTGCCAGTCCCCGGTACCCTGAAAATACCGGTGCTGCTCGAAATACACGCCACACAGTCCGTGTGCGGTGGCGGCCAGCACCAGTTCGCCGAGCGGGCTCGGATGGTGCAGATACGACGTGGTGGGTACGGACATCGGGTGCTCCTTGCGGGGTGTGGTTGGTCAGCTATCAGCATCGTCGCGCAAGCTTTGCCACAGTCGCAGCGCAGCATAAGCACGCCATGGTGCCCAGTCTCCGGCACGCACCAGCAATTGCGCTTCGGTCAGTCGTTGTGGCGCGGCGGCTTTTTGCAGACCGAGATCACCAGCCGGAAACGCATCCGGAAAGCGCAGCGCCCGCAACGCGATGTATTGGGCAGTCCATTCGCCAATGCCGTGCACCGAGCGCAGTGCGCTGATCGTTGGCGCCAGCGCCTGCCCGGGCGGTATCGCCAGCCCGCCTTGCACGGCAAATTGGGCCACTGCACGGATGGTCGCGGCGCGGCTGCGTGGCATACCGAGTCCGGCGATGGCCTCGACCGGTGTCGCTGCCAGCAGGTCGGCGGACGGAAAATGGCGCTGGATGGACGCAAACGGCGTCGCCGCGAGTGCACCGAAACGCGCCACCAGCCGGCCCGACAAGGTGGTCGCACCAGCCACGCTGATCTGCTGGCCGAGCACCGCACGCACCGCCAGTTCGAACACATCAAAGCACCCCGGCACACGCAAGCCCGGCAGTCGGGTGATCTGTGCGGCCAGCAGCGGATCCTGCGCCAGATGCCGGTCGATGAGGGTCGGGTTGGCATCAAGGTCGAACTGACTGCGTACCCGCGCCAGCAATGGCATCAGGACGTCGGCCAGCGCGGGGGCAATTTCCAGCTGCAGCTGGTTTTTTAGCGGCAGATGGGTCACGCGCAGCCAGCCGCTGGCACCATCGAGCTGCACGCTGCGCAGATAAGCACCGGCATCGACGGTTTCCAGACCCGGCATGCTCCGGCCAGCCAGATAGGTCAGCATCGTCGTCCATGCCAGCGGTGGCCGGTAAGCCAGTCGCAAGACCAGCGCATCGCCATCGCGATGCTCACCCGCGCTACGCCGGATCGCGCCGGGCGCAATACCGTAGCGCGCCGCGAACAGCGCATTAAAACGCCGCACGCTGCCAAAGCCGGCTGCATGCGCCAGTGCGGTCATCGGCAAGGTCGTTTCTTGCAGTAGCTTCTTGGCAAACAGCAGACGCTGCGTCTGCGCCAGCCCGACAGGCGTCACGCCAAAGTGCTGTAGCAGTACGCGGCGCAACTGGCGCGACGACAAGCCGACGGTCGCGGCCAGCGCCTCGATGCCGCTGCCTTCGTCGTGATGATTGAGGGCGCCGGCGGCAATGCGCTGCCAGACCGCATAGGCCAGATTCTGCTGCAGCGCATACGGTGCCAGCTCAGGCCGGCAGCGCAGGCAGGGCCGAAACCCGGCCTGTTCCGCTGCCGCTGCGCTGCTAAAAAACCGGCACATCTCTGCGCGTGGCGTGCGTGCCGGACAGACCGGCCGGCAGTAAATGCCGGTGCTGCTGACACCGGTAAAAAAGATACCGTCAAAACGGGCATCGCGCGCGGTCAGAGCGCGGTAGCAATGGGCATCGGCTGGCGTGGTGGTGTCGTCGAAGTCGGGTGTCATGGAATCGTTATACGCGTCACCGGCGCACCGTGTCTGGCCGTTTTCGGCCACGCAAGCGCAACGGCAAGTCTTCCGGCAGATGCTACGATGCCGCCATGAAAAATTTCCTCCTCCTTGCCATGGCGACCCTGCTCGCCAGCACCATAGCCCATGCGCAGACAGTATTGCCGCCGCACCTGAGCGGCGATGTCGGCGCTGCCGTCTACGCGACTACCGCCAACGTCCGCGGTGCCAGCCACCGGCCGTCATTGCTGCCTTACGTGTATGCCGATTATCAGCGCCTGTTTGCGCGCACCGATACCTTCGGCGTGAAAACCATTGCCCTCGGCGCCGGTTATCTGGAGCTGGTCGGCCGGGTCAGTCAGGAAGGTTACAAGGCCGACAGCGCGGCATTGCGCGGCTTGCGCGACCGCAGCACGCCGGTTCCGCTGGGCATAGGAACCTATCAGGAAACGCCCTATGGCGGCTTCTTTGTCTACGCGATGCATGACGTCAGCTCGGGTGGTTCGCTGCTCGAAGCGACGTATGCCGCCGAGTTTTCTTTCGCCGGTTTTAAAATTTACCCGCAAGTAGGTATCGAGCGGCGCAGTGCCGCGTACGTGCAGCATTTGTATGGCGTTGATGCGGCAGAATCGGCGCGCAGCAGGATAGCGTCGTATCGTGCCGGAGCCTCGACGGTGCCGGTCGCCGGCCTGGCAGCCGAATTGTCGCTGGGCGGGCCGTGGCACCTGCTGGTGCAGGCACGCCGATCGTGGCTGGATGCGGCAATCCGCGACAGTCCGCTGGTGTCCACGGGCACGCAGACCAACGGCTTTGTTGCCGTGACCTACGCGTTCAAATAAACGGAATCGCGATCAGTGCCGCATTGCTGCCGCCAAACGCAAACGAGTTCGACATGACCGCCCGCAGCGACTGTTGTGCGCGGCCTTGCAGTGCGACGTAATCGAGGTCGCACGCCGGGTCCGGTTGCGCCAGGAACGCCGTCGGCGGCACGGCCTGCTGGCGCAATGCCTGCACGGCCAGCACGAATTCGAGCGCCCCGGCCGCGCCCAGCGTGTGGCCATGCACGGCCTTGGTCGAACTGACCATCAGCGTAGCGGCATGCGCGCCAAAGACATCCCGTATCGATTGGGTTTCGGCCAGGTCGCCCGCCAGCGTGCCGGCACCGTGGGCATTGATATAGTCGATCCGGTCGGGTGTCAGGCCGGCTTCGCGCAAGGCCATGCGCATCGCACGGGCCTGGCCGGCCGGATCCGGCTTGGTCATGTGGGTGGCATCATTGCTGGCACCGTAACCGGCCAGTTCGGCCAGGATGGTGGCACCGCGCTGCTGCGCCGAATCGAGCGATTCGAGCATCAAGGCCGCGCCGCCCTCGCCCAGAATCAGGCCGCTGCGGTCCAGCGAAAAGGGCTTGCAGCTGCGTTCCGGATGGGCCGCATCGGTCGTGCCCAGCACATGCAGGGCTTCCCAGGCGCGCCAGACGCCGAGCGTCAACATCGCTTCCGAGCCGCCTGCCAGTGCGCGTTCGGCATAGCCGTGGCGGATATGGCGGAAGGCTTCGCCGATGGCTTGGGCCGACGACACGCAGGCACTGCTGTAGGTATTGACGCTGCCGCCAAAACCGGCGCGCAAGGCGATTTGTGCGGCCGAGGCGTTGTTCATGCTGGCCACGACGGACATCGGCCGGACCCGGTTTTTTTGATCGATGAACAGGTCGGCGTAGCCATTGTCGATGGTTTGCGCACCGCCCATGCCGGTGCCCCAGAACACGCCGCTGGCTTGCTGCGCGACGGGATCATGCTCCATTCCGGCTTGTTGCAGTGCTTCGCTGGCGGCAGCCCAGGCCAGCAAGGCGACCCGGTCGAACAAAGGCAATTCGGCCTTGCGGATCAGCTCCGGCAAGGCAAAGCCGATTTGCGCGGCGCAACCGGTGATGCGATAGGGCCCGGCACTGATGTCGACCGGTGCTATGCCGGAGCGCCCGGCGAAAGCCGCGCTGAAGTTGGTGTCGGCTCCTGTGCCTAGCGCCGAGATGGCACCGATGCCGGTGATGACGACGCGTTTCATGGCCGGCTCAGGCGGCGGGTTTGTTGTTGAGGTAACGGTCGATGTTATCGACGATATCCTGGACCACGACCAGGCTCGGGCGCTCATCGCCCAGCGTGATATCGAACTTGTCTTCGAGGTCGAAGATCAGTTCGGCGACGGTCAGCGAATCGACGCCCAGCGTGGCCAGTTCGGTATCGGGCAGGATGGTGGCGGCATCGATTTCGAGCTGCGCTGCGAGCATGGCGACAACAGTGTCATAAGACGTAGCGGGTTGGGACTGGTCAGGCGTACTCATGTTGATCTCTAGGGATGGTCGGAATGGCGTGATGGGCGGGACGCACTGATTGGTCGAAGAATGTCACCGTCTCAGTTGCCACACGTTCTTTTTCATTGTCCAGCGTGATGATGTGATAGCTGTCGTGCAGGATGATTTTTTTAGTGATGGCGGAGGCGATGCTGCGTTCGACCAGGTCGGCACTTTTCGGTGTCGCCACGTCATCTTCTTCGGCATGGATGATCAGGGTCGGACAGCGCACCTTGCCGAGATCTTTCTTCACATGCTTGATGAGCCGGTCGGCCTGGAAGATGCCTTCGGCCGACAGGCGCGAGGCACCGGCAGCAGAGGAGGTCGTCACTTCCATCTCGCGCGCAATCCACTTCTGCAGTTTCGGATTCTTGATCCCGAACGGGAAGCGCTCCTTGTACGAATACAGATAGCGCACCGGCGTGTAATACGCCAGCGGCAACAGGAAACGATAGAACGGGATACTCCAGCCGTCATAGGCCAGCGTCGTGGCCAGTACCGACAGCGCCGCGACGTCATCGGGTCGCTCGCTGGCCAGTCGCAACGCCAGCACCGCGCCTATGCACAAGCCGACGACCGAGACCGACGCATGGGTCCGTTTGAGCAAGTCGAAGCGTTGCTGTACTTCCTCGAACCAGCGTTCGTAGCGGGTGGTGTCGTAGGACATGTCCTGGCCGCTGGCATAGCCGTATCCTGGAATCAGCGGAATATGGACCGTATAGCCGGCGCGCTGCAGGCGCTTGCCGACGAACAGCATTTCAAGCGGATTGCCAAGCAAGCCGTGCAGTGCCAGCACGGCATGATCGCCGCCGGGTAACTCGATGGTACGCATGGAAGGGTCTGGATTTTAGAGTGTGTGAATGTACGGAATCGGACATTTTGGAGGGTGGAGTATATCCCGTTTTGTCAACCGGGTTCGAGCAGGTCCGGGTACAACTGCCAGGCGACACGGACGGCATCGTCGACACTGAGGTCGCACAGCGCGGCGGCGCTCAAGCCGGCGATGTCGGCCCGCTGCAGGACATGTTGTGCCGGCGCTTTCAGGCGGGCAAATAGCAGGTGCTTGTGGCGCACCAGCAGCGCGCGGTGGAAGTCACCGAGCGCTTCGACGGTCGAACTGTCGAGGTCGGGCGAAGCTTCCAGACTGAGGATCAGGGTCGTGGTGTGCGGGCCGGCTTCCATCAGCGCGTGACGCACTTGCGACAGGATGCGCTCGGCGTTGGCAAAAAACAGCGCCGTGTCGGGACGCAAAATCAGGATGCCGGGTATCGCACGCGCGTCGGGATGCACGCTGCGGCTGACAAAATCATGGCCATCGGCCAGTCGCGCCAGCACCGTCACCGATGACTCCGACAGCCGGCGCAGCAGCATCAGCAGGCTGACCGCGATGGCCGCGAGCAAGCCATCGACGACCCCCAGCAGCAGCACTGCCAGCACCGCCGCGATGATCAGCAGGCGATCCCGGTGCAGCAAAAAATACGGCTTGAACATCGCTACCCGCAGGGTGTGACCGACCGCGTAGATCACGATGGCGGCCAGCACCGGTTGCGGCGTCAGCGCAATCAGTGGCAGGCACAGCAGCACCACCGCCAGCAACGCCAGCGCGGCGACCGCGCCGGCCAGCCGCGACACCGCGCCACCGGCTTCGTTGGCGGCGGTTGCCGAATAGCCGGCACCGACCGGCATGCCCTGAAACAGCCCCGATACCAGGTTGGCCGCGCCCAGGGCCAGCAGGTCGCGGTTCGGTACCACGTGGTCGCCGTGCTTCATGGCAAAGGTGCGAATCGCACTGGTCGATTCGGCATACAGGATCAGCACCATCGCCACACCCAGTTCGGCCAGCCGCAACCAGTCCGAATACGGCAATGCCGGCAGCGACGGCGCCTGCAGTTGCAAGCGGATCGGGCCGACCAGCGCGATGCCGTAGCCGGCCAGCGGCAACCACTGGCCGGCAGCGATGCCGAGCACGATGACCAGCAGGCCGCCGGGCACGCGCGGCAGGCGCGCAAAGCCGGACAGTAACAGCACGGTCAGCAGGGCCAGCAGCGCGGCCGGACCATTCCAGTCGGCGTGCCGGCTGGCCAGATCAGCGATCATGCGGAAGATATCGGTGTGATGCAGCGGCGCGCCCAGGACTGCCGCGACTTGCTTGAAGAGGATGACGATGGCCAGCCCGAAAGCAAAGCCGCGCAGGACCGGCTTGGCGATGAAGTCGGACACGCTGCCGATGCGGGCCAGTCCGGCGATCAGGAAAAACAGCCCGGTCAGCACAACCAGCCCGAATCCCATTGTCAGCCGCAGCGCCGGATCGGTGCCGGCGGTGCCGGCCGCCGCCGCTGCCAGCACCGCCGCCGAGGACGACGTGGCCGACACAATCGCAAAGCGGCTGGTGCCGATCAGGCCATAGCAGACCAGACCGGCAAACAGGGCGATGACACCGGCCTGCGGAGGCAAGCCGGCAATGCCGGCATAGGCGACGGCTTCGGGTAACAGCAAGCCGGCCAGTGAGAGGCCGGCAATGACATCAGGCCACGACAGGCGCAAGGGCGGGGTACGCACGTGCGCCGGGCGCGAAGATTACTGGATCCAGAGCCGGATCGAATCCCAGGCGCGGCCGAAGATACCGGCTTCGTTGACGTTTTCCAGCGCGAGGATAGGGAATTCGGCGATCGACTTACCATCGACCATCATCTTCATCATCCCGACCTTGCTGTTGGCGGCAATCGGCGCGACCAGCGGATCCTTGCGTTCGAGCACCGGCTTCATTTTGGCAGCGACACCCTTGGCAACCGTGACATAGATATCCTGCGTGAAGCCGATTTTGATGGTTTTCTCGGAACCCTTCCAGACGGGCGGGGTTTCTACGGGCTGGCCTTTGCCATACAGCTTGATCGTATCGAAGTTCTGGAAGCCCCAGTTCAGTAGCTTCTGGCTTTCCTGGGTACGTGACTGGTCTGAATTGGCACCCAGCACGACCGAGATCAGGCGACGTTCGCCACTGCCGTTGGGCCGTTTGGCCGAGGCGATGATGCAATAGCCGGCCGCTTCGGTATGGCCGGTTTTCATGCCATCGACGCTCGGGTCCAGCCACAGCAGGCGGTTGCGGTTGGGTTGCGTGATCTTGTTGTACGTGAAGCTCTTGACCGAATCGATCTTGTAGAACTCGGGGTAATCGGTGATCACCGCCGCGGCCAGTTTGGACAGGTCCTGTGCGGTCGAATAATTGTTCTGGCTTGGCAAGCCGTGCGGGTTGCCGAACTGGGTATTGGTCAGGCCCATGCGCTTGGCTTCGCGGTTCATCAGCACCACGAAGGCTTCTTCGGTACCGGCCACGGCTTCGGCCAGGGCGACGGCGGCGTCATTGCCGGACTGGATCATCAGGCCATGCAGCAAATCGTCGACCGACACCGGCGTGGCCGGATCGATGAACATTTTCGAGCTGCTCGGATCGACCTTCCAGGCGCGCACCGACACGTTGACCATCTGCGCGAGTGCGAGGCGCTTTTCCTTGATCGCCTGGAACGTGACATAGGCAGTCATGATCTTGGTCAGCGAGGCGGGCTCGATGCGCATGGTCGGGTCTTGCGAGGCCAGCACCTGGCCACTGGTGGTGTCGAGCAGCAGCCAGGATTTGGCCGCGACGATGGGTGCCGGCATGGTCTGCGCGTAAGCCGGTTGTACGAAAGCGGAAGAAAGCGATATGACAGTAGCGGCGAGGGCCGCGATAAAGATTTTCATGAGGGTCAATGGTAAGCGCCGTGCCGGCAAGGCCATGGCGTGGTGGAACAAAAGGCGAGAAGCCGGACAAAAAAACGATGCACGAATTATAACGCCCGGCTCAGCGGTGCCATGCTTCGACCACGGCATTCTTGATATGTTGCAATTTGCGATGAAAAAAATGATCGGCCCCGGGAACCACCCGCACGACGATGTCTTGCGGGCGTAGCCAGTCCAGCACGGCCGTCAGCGCAATGGTCTCATCGAGTTCGCCATGGATCAGGATGGTGTCTTCCGGCACCGGCGGCATCGCCCATTTGCCGGCGGCGGCACCGACCAGGATCAGCCGTTCGGCCGGGGTGTCCTGCGCGATCAGGCGCTGCTGCAATTGCGCCTGCACGAAGGTGCCAAATGAAAATCCGGCCAGCGCCACCGGCAAGCCCGGCAATTGCTGCTGCATGTGCGCCAGCAGCAGCGCCATGTCATCGGTCTCGCCGCGCCCTTCGTCGTGCAGGCCGGTCGAGCCGCCGACTCCGCGAAAATTCATCCGCACGGCGGCATAGCCGATGCTGACAAACGCCCGCGCCAGCGTCTGCGCGACCTTGTTGTCCATCGTGCCGCCGTACAGCGGATGCGGATGCGCCACCAGCGCGATGCCGCGCGGACTGCCGTCGTCGGGGTCCGGCAGGTCGAGCGCACATTCGAGCGCGCCGGCCGCACCGGTAATGAAAAATTGCTGGGTGTGGGCATTCATGGCGACAGTCCGGATCAGATTTTCAGGCGTTCGACAATCTGGCCGCCGATCAGGTGGGTATCGATGATGTCGTCAATGTCGTCCTTGTCGATGTAGGTGTACCAGGTGCCTTGCGGATAGATCACCATGACCGGACCTTCTTCGCAGCGGTCCAGGCAACCGGACTGATTGATGCGGATTTTGCCCTGGCCGTTCAGGTCGAGGGCTTTCAGACGGCTCTTGGCATGCTTCTGGGCGGCCTGTGCGCCGCGTTCGCCGCAGCACGGCCGGCCATCCTCACGCTTGTTCATGCAAATGAAAACGTGCTGCTCAAAATACGGTGTGTTGTCCATGATCGCTCGCAAAAAAGGTGGGAGGGAGGCAGTACAGGTGGCGACTGATGGCGGCATCATACTTTAGCCTTGCTGCGATGCACCGGATGCAGCAGGAACCATAGCGCAAAAAACGGCCACAGCAGCGACAGGAATTGCGCCGCGCCGTTGAAGCTGAGGAACTTGCCTTGCACCCAGCTCTGCAGCGTCACCACAAAGTACGGATTCGGCGGAATCAGGTTCACCGCCAGCAAGCTGATCAGTAGCATCAGTACCGCCGAGCGCCGTTGCACCAGTCGCGACGTGAAGTGCAGGCCGGCCAGCATCAGCAAGCTCAGCAGCAGGCCGCCGCGCGCGCCCGGCGTGAGCCAGACGAAGGCGTTTTCAGGCGCAAACAGCAGCGCACTGGCCATCGACTTGGCCGCCAGCGCCAGCACGATGGTCAGCAGCATCAGCGTCCACAGCGGCGCTTTCTTGCGCAGCAGGCACAACAGCGTGAGTACCGCTCCGGTCATGCCGAAGGCGGTAATGATGGTTTCGCACAGCCAGAATTGTTCGGCGCTCAGGCGCAGGCCCGGCCACATCAGGGTAAACAAGTCGATCGGGCTGCCGGCCAGATCGGTCAGTGCCTCGGACAACAATGGGGTCAGCTGACCCTGGCCAAACAGATAGCCTTGCGGATAAATTTGCGCCAGCGGCCACGCACAGACCACCAGCAAGCCGCGGCTGGCTTCATGCGAAAACCAGCGCTGACGCACTTGCAGCAAGCGACTCTGCTGCAGGAAAAAACTGCTGCTGACCAGTCCCATCGCGCCGCCGATCACCGCCCCCGCGACATTGGTCAACAAGTCCAGATTGGACGGGACCCGCGTCGGCAGGAAGGTCTGGACCGCTTCCATCGTGCCCGACCACAGCACGCCGGCCAGCAGCACCAGCGCCAGCACCAGCGCCCCGCGCAGCAGCGGATACAGCGCAAACACCAGCAGCATGCCGAACGGGATATAGGCGATCACATTGGTCGCGACGTCGAACACAGTCCAGTAATGCGGCAGCGGTGAGCGCACAAAACCGAGCGGTGGCAAGCCATTGCTTTGCCAGCCGGTGAACGGATACCAGCTGGCATAGACAATCAGCAGCGCGTAGCCGAGCAGGGCCAGGCGCGCGAAGGCCGAGCCGGTTGCGGGAGCGGGAAGAGGTATCGCTGCCGTCATTATTTCTGCGGTGGCAGGGTGCCGAGCCAGTCGATCACGTCGGTGATCAGCGCATCGCTGGCACCGGCCAGCGCCCGCGCCCCGCCGGCGGCATCGGCACTGGCTGCAGGACGTTGCTGCGTGAAGCTTTTTTGCGCCACCAGCAGGCGCTCATTGAACACCGCCACGCGCACCGTCAGCTGTCCGGTACTGCTGGCTGGCGTCGTGAAGACCTGCACGAATTCATCGACCGCAACGCGCAGCAGCGGCACATTGCGCGCACCATCCGAGGCGGCCAGCACCGCGCTGCCGGCGCGGGCGAGCCGCGCTTTCAGGCGCTGCTCGATCAATTGCGCCGGGGCCATGGTCCAGCGGCTGTCGGCAAACTGCTGCGGCTGCTGGCTGTTGGCATAGTCCAGCCGGTACAGCATGCGCGGATTGTCGAGGAAGGGTGACGAGGTCGCGCTGGCAATGCTGACGGCCGGCAGCACCCGGGCGACCTGGCTGGCGGCAGGCAGCGGGCCGAGGTCGAACTGCGTTGGCGCTGCAGCGGGTGTGGCGCAGCCGGCGAGCAGCAGCAGGCACGCGACGAGCAAGGTGGTTTTCATGGCGTTCCCGTCAAGGTGGCAAAGATAAAAAAAGGCGGCATCAGCGCACCGGCGCAACAAAGCCGGCTTCGCCCGGGCCGGGTGCCGCCGGGGCGGGACCGAACAGGATACTTTGCGGACGGTTGTTGAAGGTGTCGAGTGTCCGGTTGACCGCGTGCAGCGTCGAGTTTGCCTCGTCACCGAGCGGCAGAATCTTGAGCTCGATGCGGCCGGCCACCGATCCGAGCTGGTCGACTGTCGTTGCCAGCCGGTCCAGCGTACCGTCCGGTGCTTGCAGGCGCGTCGTGATGCCGGAAAAATTGCTGACCAGCTTGCCGGTATCGTCCGACAAGCGCTGGACCGAGGCCAGCGTGTCGCTGGCTTGCGTCGTCAGTGCCGGCAGGCGCGACAGCGTTGGTTCGAGCCGGGCCGGAATCGATTCGAGGGCGATGGCGGCTTTGCTGATATCGCTGAACGCGCCCAGCATCACGGCCTGATTATCGGGTGTCAGCAACCGATTGAGTCGCAGCGTCAGCGCTTCGGTCTGCTGGAGAATGACCAGGCCGCGCGTCTGCAGGTTATCGAACAGGCTGGGGCGCATCTCGATGCGGGCCGGTTTATCTTTCGAGCTGGTCAGCTTGACCGGCTTGCTGCCATCGTCATCAAGCTGCACGTACGCAATCCCGGTGACGCCCTGATAGCCGAGCACGCCATAGGTCGATTGCGTCATCGGCGTGCCCGGCCGGACGCTGATGTGGACCAGTATCTGGCCCGGCACGTTCGGGTCGAAAATGATCTCGTCGACCTTGCCGACATCAAGCCCGCGATAGCGCACGTCGGCTTGCGGATTGAGGCCGGGAACCGATAACTTGGTCGCCATTTCGAAGGGCACCCGCTCGATCCGGTCGCGGTTGAACCACATCGCCAGCAGGATGCCGGCCACCAGCAGGGCCAGCGTAAAAATACCGGCCATCAGGGCATGCGATTTATTTTCCATCAGCTTCTTTCCTTGTCCAGGACCTGTAGCGCGCGACGTCCGCGACCGCCCAGGAAAAATTGTTCGATGAACGGATGCGGCACCGCAATGACTTCCTGCGCCGTGCCAACCGCGATCAGATGTTTGTCGGCCAGCACCGCAATCCGCGTCGCCAGTGCCAGCAGCGTATCGAGGTCATGCGTGACCATCACCACGGTCAGTTGCATCGCCTCGCGCAATGAGGCGATCAGCGCAACGAAGCTGTCCGACAGGCTCGGGTCGAGGCCGGCAGTCGGCTCGTCGAGAAACAGCAGTTCCGGCTCCAGCGCCAGCGCCCGTGCCAGCGCAACCCGCTTGACCATGCCGCCCGACAGGTCCGATGGCATCTTGCACGCGTCGGCCGGGGTCAGTCCGACCATCTGTAATTTCAGCAGTACCGCATCGCGGATCAGGTCTTCCGGCAGCGTGCGCAATTCGCGCATCGGTTGCGCCACATTGTCGAAGGTCGTCAGCGCCGAGAACAGCGCACCGTGCTGGAACAGCATGCCCCAGCGTTGCCGCAACTGCTGCAGCTGCGCGTTGTCGGCTTGCTGCAGATCGGTGCCAAACACCTTCACGGTACCCGCAGCGGGGCGATCGAGTCCCAGCATTTGCCGCAGCAGCGTGGTCTTGCCGGAGCCGGAACCGCCGACCAGCGCAATGATTTCTCCCGGCCCGACCTGCAGGTCGAGGTGGTCATGGACCACCGTATTGCCATAGGCGGTACGCAGTGCGTTGATGTCGATTACCGGCGCGGCCATCAGAAACCGACCCCGCTAAAGACAATCGCAAACACCGCATCAGCCAGGATCACCACTGTGATGGCGGTGACCACCGAACTGGTGGTGCCGGCCCCGAGGCTCTCGGTATTGGCCTTGATACGGAAGCCGAAGTGGCAGGCCACCAGCGCGATCAGCCCGCCGAAAACGACGCCCTTGCCGATGCCGATCCAGTAGTTCGCCAGCGGCACCGCATCGGGCAGCTTGTGCAAAAAATAGCGCGGCGACAGGCCCAGCTCGAGGTTAGCGGCCACCATACCACCGAGTAGCGCCATCGCATCGGTCCAGATCACCAGTAGCGGCATCGCGATGGCCAGCGCCAGCACCTTCGGCATGATCAACCGGAAGCCGTGCGGCAAGCCCATCACCAGCATCGCATCGAGCTCTTCATTGACCCGCATCACGCCCAGCTGTGCAGTGATCGATGAGCCCGAACGACCGGCCACCAGGATCGCCGCCAGCAAGGGGCCGAGCTCGCGGATGATGCTCATGCCGAGAATATTGACCAGATAGATGTCACCGCCAAATGAATGCAACTGCTGCGCCGACAGATACGACAGCACGACACCGATCAGCATGCCGACCAGCGCAGTAATGCCCAGCGCCTGATAGCCGGTGCGATAAATGTTCGAGGAGATTTCTTTCCACGGACCACGCCGCGGGTTCAGGGCAAAGCGGCGCAGATCGAACATCAGCTGGCCGAGCAGGCCGACGACGTCGACCAGATGTCCGGTCAGCGATTGCGTGCGCGCGCCCAGCCGGATCAGCTGTTTCCAGCGTGGCTTCTGCACCTCGGGCAGCGTCAGCGGGCCAGCCTGTTCCAGCCGCTGGAAAAACTCATCCTGCCGGCCGGTCAGCACCAGGCCGGGCGGGCGGGTCTTGCCCCAGACATTCCAGAGCCATTGCGCACCGATGTGATCGATGGCGGTGATCTGCGTCAGGTCCCAGCCGGTAGGCTTGGTCAGTCGGGCCAGTGCGGCGTCGAGCTGCCCGATCACGCCGGCATCTGCCAGCGCATGGACTTGCCACGTGCCGGAGGCGACGATGACCGAGAGATGGGCGGGATCGACCGCGAGCGCCGGAGGGGCAGGTTTTTGCATGGGGGCCAGTGTAAGGGAGATCACCAGCAGCGTCACGGCAGCCGCTACAATGCCCCCATGAAATTGCTCCATTCCCCCGCCCGTATTGCCGCCGCGCTGCGCACCGCCGTGCCCGGCCTGACCATCGACGCCGTGGCCGAGACCGGCTCGACCAACGCCGACTTGCTGGCCCGGCTGGACCAGCTGCACGGTCCGGTATTTTTGGTGGCCGACCAGCAAACGGCCGGCCGTGGTCGCGCCGGGCGCACCTGGCATTCCGAACGTGGCGCCTCGCTGACGTTCTCGCTGGCGTGGCCGGTGCGGGTGCCCTTGCAGGCGTTGGTCGGTTTGCCGCTGGCCATTGGCGTGGCACTGGCCGACGTGTTGGCCGGACACGGGATTGCCGCGCAACTGAAATGGCCCAATGACCTGCTGGCCGATGGCAGCAAGCTCGCCGGTATCCTGATCGAAACCGCCGTCGACCGGCAAGCCGGTGCGCGCTTGTGGGCGGTCATCGGCATCGGTATCAACCTGTCGGAAAACGCCGCACTGGCCGCGCGCATCGGCCAGCCGGTGGCCGCACTGGCGGACGCCGGCGCGATCGACCGCGACCTGCTGCTGGCCGATTTGCTGGGCCACCTTTGCCTGACCTTGCAGGAATTCGAGGAATACGGTTTTGCGGTTTTTGCCGAACGCTGGAATGCCCTGCACACGCATCGCGGCCAGCCGGTCAGCATCATCGACCGTGGCCAGACCGTGTGTGAAGGCGTTGCCGTTGGCGTCGATGCGCAAGGCCGGCTGTTACTCGATACCGCGCAAGGCCGGCGCACCGTGGTGGCCGGCGATGTCTCGCTGCGCGCCGTGGAAGCCTGACCATGCTGTTGCTGATCGATGCCGGCAATACGCGGATCAAATGGGCGCTGGCCGACCCGCAGCAGCCGGCGGCATGGCAGGCCTCGGGCGCGGTGCCGCACGCCGGACTGGCCGCACTCGCATCGACCTGGCGTCCTGCCGGTGTGACCGCGGCGATCGTGGCCAACGTCGCCGGTGCCGCGCTGCAGGCGCAACTGGCCGCGCTGCTGCACGATGCACTGAGCGTGACGCCGCAGTGGTTCGTGTCGCGCGCCGAATGCGCCGGCCTGCGCAACGGCTATCGCGAACCGGCGCAGCTTGGCTGTGATCGCTTCGCTGCGATGATCGGTGCGCGGTCCCGCTATCCGGCGCAAGCCCTGCTGGTCGTCAGTTGCGGTACCGCGACCACCATCGATGCGGTCAGCGCGGAAGGCGACTTCATCGGCGGAATGATCCTGCCTGGCCTTGATTTGATGCTCACGGCACTGGCGCGCCACACCGCGCAATTGCCGCAGGTGGAACACGACGCCGTCACCCCGGCGCTGTTTGCGGACCGCACCGATGGCGCCATCTTCAGCGGTTGCCTGGCGGCGCAGGCCGGTGCGATCGAACGGGCGCTGGCCGCGCATGCTGGTGCACGCTGCGTCATGTCGGGCGGAGCCGCGCCGCGTGTCACTGCGGCGCTATCGGTGCCAACGGTATTGATCGATCACCTTGTGCTGCACGGTTTGCACGCCGCCTACTTCGCGACTCCCTCATGCTGAAATTCCTGTTGTGCTTCCTGCTCGTGGCCAATGCGGGTCTGTTTGCGCTGCAGCGCGGCTATCTTGATGCCTTCCTGCCGGACCAGCCCGATCCGCAGCGCCTGCAGCTGCAGCGTGATCCGGAGCGACTGCGCTTGCTGTCATTCGAAGCAGCCACGGCACCGGTGGCCGTCGCTGCGCCGGTCACGCTGGCTTGCATCGAACTGGGCGACTTCAGCGAGCCCGAAGCGGTTCACTTTGAAGCGGCGCTAGGTGCGCTCGACATCCGTAGCACGCCGGTGCGTCGCCGTCTTGCCGAGGAGCCCGCCAGCCAGATCGTGTTCATTCCGTCGCAAGGCGACAAGGAAGGTGCTGATCGTAAATCGGCCGAACTGCGTCGCCTTGGCGTGAAGGATTTTTATGTAGTGCAAACGGCCGGCGAGCGGCACTTCGGGATTTCGCTGGGGGTGTTCCGGAGCCGGGGCGCTGCCGATGCACGGCTGGCGGAATTGACGAGGCAGGGCGTGCGCAGCGCCCGCATCGGCGCGTTTGGCGTCGCCGCCAGCCGCTTTGCAATGCAGTTGCATGACCTCGATGACGCCGGCGTCACGGCGGCCATCGAACTCGCCGCAACGGTAGCAAAAGTCGCACGGCGCGAGTGCGCCGCGCGTTGATCAGAAGTCGATCGAGGCCGACAGCACGACCGTGCGCGGTGCACCAAGTACCAGATAGCCGGCACCCGGATAACCGCCTGCCGACGCCCAGTAATTCTTGTCGGTGAGGTTGTCGACCCGTGCCCGCAAGGTCAGTGCGCGTTCGCCGAACAGCGTCACGTAGCGCGCGCCGACACCGACCCGCGTCCACGACGGCAGCTCCTGCGTATTGGCACCATCGGCATATTGCGACGAAGTGACCACGGTACGACCGGTCAGCGTCAGGCCCCTGGCACCCGGCACATCCCACTCCGCGCCCAGATTGAATTGCTGACGCGGCACGCCGATGGCGTCCTTGCCGTCGTGGATGCCGTCGACAGTACTGACTTGCTTCGCATCGAGGACGGTCAGTCCGCCCAGCACACGCACGCCACGCACCGGCGTGCCGAATACCGACAGCTCCAGTCCGCGATTGCGCTGCTCGCCAAACACGCCGAAGACATTGTTGCGGACATACGCCGACGGTTGTGCCGTGGTGAACACGGCAGCACTCATGCCGACAGTGCCGGCGTCGTACTTGATGCCGATTTCTTTTTGTTTCGACTTGTACGGCGCAAATGTCTGGCCCAGGTTTGTCACGCCGTTACCGCTGGCGACCGCGCCTTGCTGCAAGCCTTCGATGTAGTTGGCATAGACCGACACATCCTTCATCGGCTTGATGACCAGACCCGCCATCGGCGTCACCATGCTCTGGTCATAGCGCGAGGTTTCGGCTGCGCTGGTGTAGTCGTAGCTGACATCCTTGATGGTCTGGTTGCGCGCGCCTATGGTCAGCAGCACGCGATCATTGGCGAAGGACATCGTGTCGGCCAGCGCATAACTCGACAGATTGCTCTTGCGCGTCGTCAGCGGTGCTGCCAGGTTGCCGCCGGTAAAAAACGTCGCGGCAGGCGCAGCGGCATCGACCGGCGTGTAGATGTTGCTGGCCAGCGGGTTGATATAAAAATCACTGAGTGCATACGCATTGCGCGAATCCAGGCTGAAGCCGGACAGCGTCGCGCTCAGGCTATGGCTGACCGGGCCGGTCTGCACGGTGCCGCGCACGCCGATTTCACCGGTGCGTACGGTGTCGCGGCGCTGATTGTCGAAGCGGTACAGCGACGCCGCACCCGTGCTCCGGCTGACCGTCAGCGGCGTGAGCACATTGCCTTCGTTACCGGAACGCGCACCCAGCGCCGCCCACGCCACGACATCCTTGGACAAGTCAACTTCGCCGCGCACGGTGCCGAAGGTATCGCGCTCGTTGGAGTAGGTCCACGGCTGGGCAAAATTACGCGATGCATCCGGCGCTGGCGGCAGTGCAATGCCGCCGGCCAGCGTCACGCTGGGGCGCGGCGCGGTCAGCTTGTGTTCCTGAAAACCGGCATCGGCTGACAGGCGCACATTGGCGGTCCGGTAATCCAGTCCGACCGACAGCACGCTTAACGAGCGCTGTTCGCGGTCGACGGCGGTATCGCCATCACGACGCACGGCATTAATCCGGATGCCCATGGCATTTTCCGGACCGAAACGGCGGCCGATATCGGTTGCCAGATAAGCCTGGCCACCCGATTCGATACCTGCCGTGATTTGCGTCAATGGCGCATTGCCGGCCCGCTTCGGCAACAGGTTGATCGATCCGCCGACCCCGCCACCGCCCGGTGCAGCGCCATTCAAAAAGGTATTCGCCCCGCGAAATACCTCGACCCGCTCCAGCAATTCTGCTGCCACGAACTGGCGTGGCAGCAATCCGAACAAGCCGTTATAGGCAATGTCATCGGAGCTCACGGCAAAGCCGCGAATCATGTATAGCTCCTGATAATTGCCGAAGCCGCGTGCCACGCGGACCGATGGATCGTTTTGCAGCACGTCGGCGACGCTGTGCGATTGCTGGTCCTGGATCAGCGCTTGCGTGTAGTTGGTGCTATTGAACGGCGCGTCCATCAGGTCGGTATTGCCCAGCAAGCCAAGTCGGCCACCGCGCGCCACCTGGCCGCCGGGATAAGCCACCGGCAAGCCCGCCGCCGATGCATCGGCCGAGGCGCTCACCGTGATGCTTTGCAAAACCTGTGGCGCGGCAGTTGCGATGGTAGTGGCGGTTTGTGCCTGTGCCGTAGTGTTGACGAGCAATAAAACAGCTAGTGCGAGGGGGGAAAGCGTGAAATCGAGGGGATTCATGAAGGTAATTTCTAGAAGGAAAGAGGATCGGGCCAATCATATCGACCTAAGGCGTCGTTGGCTAGTCAATGCGAGTGATTTGCATTAAGATCTTCCTTGTTGGCATTTTCTGCCCTTTGCAAAGACCCCGATGCCTCCTGTCACACTGCGCCGCTGGGCCTGGATCCACAAATGGAGCAGCCTGGTCTGCACCGTCTTCATGCTGTTGTTGTGCCTGACCGGCCTGCCGCTGATTTTTCACCACGAGATTGATGGCTTGCTCGGTAATGTCGTCGAGGCACCGTCGATGCCAGCCGCCACGCCACTTGCTGATGTCGACCAGGTACTGGCTGCGGCCAAGGCGCTGTATCCCGGCAAGATCGTCCAGTACATGTCGCGCGAGATCGACGAAGCGCGGATCTGGAATGTCACGCTGGGCGATTTCATCAACGACCCGAACTTTAATTCGATCGCCGTCGATGCCCGTACCGCTAAGGTCCTGGCCGAACCGAAATTCGAAGGCAGCTTCGTTTATGTGATGTTCCGGCTGCACGTCGACCTGTTTGCCGGCTTGCCGGGCATGCTGTTCCTGGGATTCATGGGCTTGTTGCTGATCGTCGCGATCATTTCAGGGGTCGTGCTGTATGCGCCGTTCATGCGCAAGCTGGCGTTCGGCACGGTGCGCCGCGAGCGCACGCCGCGCACCCGCTGGCTCGATACCCATAATCTGCTGGGGGCCGCGACGCTGGTCTGGGCGCTGGTCGTTGGCGCAACCGGCATGATCAATACCTGGGCCGACCTGGTGCTCAAGTATTGGCAGTCGGACCAGATGGCGCAGATGGTCGCGCCTTACAAGGATTTGCCGGTGCCCACCCAGCTGGCGTCGATGCAGCAATCGATGCAGGCCGCGCAGGCGCTGCACCCCGACATGGATTTCGGTTTCATTGCGTGGCCGGGCACGCCGTTCAGCAGTCCGCATCACTACGGGATTTTCATGCGCGGCCGCGATGCGCTGACAGCGCGGCTATACCAGCCGGTACTGGTCGATGCGCAAACCGCGCAAGTGACCGACAGCCGCAGCTTGCCCTGGTATCTGACCGGCCTGCTGATTTCGCAGCCGCTGCATTTCGGCGATTACGGCGGCATGGGCATGAAAATACTCTGGGCTCTGCTTGACGTGGCGACCATCGTTGTTCTGGGCAGCGGTGTCTATCTGTGGCTCAGGCGCGGCGGGCGGGGCCGGAGCGTGACCGGTTTGCCGGCACTGGCGGCACCGGTGCGCAGCGATGCGCTGCCATGACGCGCGCCCTGATCCGCTTGTGGTCCTGGCCGGTGTCGCTGGGCTTGCTGACCATGGCTGGCCTGGTCATCGCGCTGGTGGGCGACGGTTGGTGGGACAGCTTGTCGACGCTGGCGCTGGCGGTCCCGGTCGTAGTCGGGGGCTGGTATGCGCTGCGCCGATGAGGTCGATCAGGGTATTGCTGGCGGGAGTGTTTGCTCCAGCAACTCGCGCAGGCAGGCCGGACAAAAGCAGCTGGCATCGCTGCCGGCCGGCAGCGCCGGCAAGCTCGGTAATAACGTACACCAGCACGGACCGGAGGTCGCCGGATCGACCATGCCGCAGCCGAATTCGGCACCGCAGCGCAGGCAGCGACTCATTCGGCATCCGGCTTGGCCGGGGCGGGCGGCGTCCCCGGCGTATCGGCCGGGATCTCGAACTTGTGCATGGCCCGGCGTAAAAAACCGATCTGCGTATTGAAGGTCGTGCAGGCATCGCAGATAGCCAGGTGCACGCGCACACGGATTTTTTCGAGGATGGACAAGTCGCGGTCCTGGCCTTCCGAGACGAGGCGATGGACTTCACGGCAAGTGGGTTTGAGGCTCATGGCGATTCCTTAGCGAGCGTGGCTGGCGGGCAGATTGCCGAACCAGTGCAGTTCCAGGCATGCGCGCAGACGCAATCGTGCGCGATACAACATGACCCAGGCGTTAGACGTGGTGATCGCCAGTTCCTGACAAATTTCATCGGTGTCGAGCTCCAGCCACTCGCGCATCAGGAAGACCCGCGCGGTGTTGGGCGGCAGTTTTTCCAGGCAGAGTTCCATCACCCGGAAAAAATCCTTCTGTTCCAGCGCGGCGTCGGGATTGCCCCACGGACGCGGTTTGTCGATGGCATGGCCATTGGCGGCGAACAGTGCATCGATCACGTCATCCTCGCTCTGGTCCTCGGTGACAAGAAATTGCCGGGTGCGTCCCGCTGCCCGCAGCGCATCAATGATCTTGAATTTCAGGATGCCGGTGACATAGGTGCGTAGCGTTGACTGGCCGGCAAACCGGTCGGGTTTTTCCAGGACAGCGATCAGCGCTTCCTGCACGACATCGTCGGCCAGTGTGCTGTCACGCAGTTGCAAGATGGCAAATCGCAGCAGGGCCGGTCGCAGTGTTTCAAGTTCCCGGTGCAGTGTTGTGGTCATGGTGAGCGCCTTGTCGTGATGCGGAGATCGCCTGTTGGCGCTTGTACGAAAGGCTAACGGAACGCGTCGCTAAAAACAAGAAATTGCCTGCGAGCCCGGAAACGTTTCGCTGTAAAATCGTCGCAATTCATTTTTGGAATTGCCATGTCCGAACTCCTTCCCGACCTGTTCTCGGTCTCGCCGCAAATCAAGGCTGAAATTCTGGCCGAAGCCCTGCCCTACATCCGCAAGTTCCATGGCAAGACCATCGTCGTCAAATACGGCGGCAATGCAATGACCGAAGAGCGTCTCAAGCACGGTTTTGCACGCGACGTGATCTTGCTCAAACTGGTTGGCATGAATCCGGTCGTGGTCCACGGCGGTGGTCCGCAAATCGATAACGCGCTCAAAAAAATCGGCAAGCAGGGCACCTTCATCCGCGGCATGCGCATCACCGACGAAGAAACCATGGAAGTCGTTGAATGGGTGCTAGGCGGCGAAGTCCAGCAAGACATCGTGATGCTGATCAATCACTACGGCGGCCAGGCAGTCGGGCTGACCGGCAAGGATGGCGGCCTGATCCGCGCCCGCAAAATGAAGATGCCGGACAGCGAAAACCCGGGGCAATTCCTGGATCTGGGTTTCGTTGGCGAGATCGATGCGATCAACCCGGCGGTGGTCAAGGCGCTGCAGGATGATGCTTTTATCCCGATCATTTCGCCGATCGGTTTTGGCGAAGACGGCCAGGCCTACAACATCAACGCCGACCTCGTCGCCGGCAAGATTGCCGAAATCCTGAAAGCCGAAAAGCTGATCATGATGACCAATATCCCGGGCGTGATGGACAAGAGCGGCAACCTTGTCACCGACCTGTCGGCACGCGAGATCGATGAAATGTTCGCCGATGGCACGATCTCCGGCGGCATGCTGCCGAAGATTTCGTCGGCGCTGGATGCTGCCAAATCGGGCGTCAATACGGTCCACATCATTGATGGCCGCATCGAGCATTCGTTACTGCTGGAAGTGCTGACCGAGCAGGCATTCGGGACGATGATCCGCTCGCATTAAGTTTGGCGGTGTGCGTGGACACGGTACCTCCGTGCTCACGCCATCACCCCGGCGACCCGCCAAATCCATAGCGCGCCATCAGTTCGAACGGCGCACCGTTTTCCCTTTCCCGAAAAATCGCGATCCCGTCAATGACCAGCGGTGTCGCCATCGCCTCTGCAAATGCGGCACTGGCTTCCCCCGCCATGGTTTGCGCGACCGTCGGTGCCACGCCCGTCAGGCTATCGCTCAATGTCATGTGAAAACGGAATTCCTCGCCGGTGTACGGATAGCCCCACTGCTGCAGCAAGGCTTGCTGGCGCGATGTCAGCGGCGCGCTCAGCCGGCGCGCCAGTTCGTCCGGGGTCAGCGGGGCACGCAACGCATCGAAATGGACGACGCAGCGTTGCGCCAGCGCGCTGATCTCCGGCACCGCAGCGTCCGCCTGCAGTGCCAGAAAATTTCCCAGCAGCCGCACCGCCGGCAGCGGCACGGTCAGCACCGCCTGCTGCGCGGCAAACCGCTGCGCGCTCGCCTGCAAGCGCGCTTCGTCGCAGCCATCCGCCAGCCGGAACGGCGCTTTCAGCGTTGTATGAAAACCATAGCGACGCGCGTTCCCGCGCAATGGCGTCGTGGCATCGAGGCCATCAAGCTGGTGTTCCGGATCGCGGCCCAGCCAGCGGCAACCGGCCTGCCACCACGGCGAGTTGCTTGCAGGCGCGAAATAAATGGCATAGCGGGAGAGTGCGGCGGCAGGGGGCAGTGACATCGTCAGCAGTCATAAAATGAATCGGTCAGTGATCGTAGCCGAAGACATCCGCCGCGATCGTGCTACCGTCCACCGGTCCTCAACGAATTCATCACCCATGACCCTGATCCGCAACGCTATCCTGATCACTGCGACGCAAGAACTTCCGGGCGCGCTCGCCTTTACCGGCCAGCACATCAGCGCGCTGCAACCCGGAAATAGCGGCCACGAAGGACATGACTGGCACGGCGATCTGCTGTTGCCCGGGCTGGTCGAGCTGCATACCGACAACCTCGAAAAGCATCTGATGCCGCGCCCGAAAGTGGCCTGGCCGGTCATTCCCGCGATCATTGCCCACGATGCCCAGATTGCCGCCGCCGGTATCACGACCGTCTTCGACGCGATTGCCGTCGGCGATATCGATCCCGACAGCATGCGCATGCAAACCCTGCCGGGCTGCATCGCCGGCTTGCATCAGGCGCAGCAGGCCGGCATTCTCCGCGCCGACCACTTTCTGCATCTGCGTCTGGAGTTGGCGTCGCAAGATTTGCTGGAACTGTTCGAGCCGCTGGTCGACGAGCCGCTGCTGCGGATGGTCTCGCTGATGGACCACACGCCAGGCCAACGCCAGTGGAGTGACTTCGATCACTACCGCACCTTCATCACCGGCAAGCGCGGCTGGAGCGATCAGAAAGTCACCGAGATGCTCGACGGCATGCTGGAGCGCCAGGTCCGTTACGCCGATGCCAACCGTCGCGCGGTGGTGTCGCGGTGCCGCGCCCGCGCGATACCAGTGCCGCTCGCATCGCATGACGACACGACCATCGCCCACGTGACCGAAGGCCATGACGATGGCGTGACGATGTCGGAATTTCCGACTACGCTGGTCGCGGCGCGCGCGGCACGGGAACATGGACTGGGCATCATCATGGGCGCGCCAAACCGGGTGCGCGGCGGTTCGCACTCCGGCAACATTGCCGCCTCTGAGCTGGCACGGGCCGGCTTGCTGGATGTGCTGTCGTCGGACTACGTGCCGGCCAGCCTGCTGCACGCGGCATTTCTGTTGCAGAACGACGGACTGCGTTTGCCGCAAGCGATTGCGACGGTCTCGCGCAATCCGGCGCGACTGGCCGGCCTGGATGATCGCGGCGAAATTGCCGTCGGGCTGCGGGCAGATTTTTTGCGGGTGCGGGTGGTGGACGGGATACCGGTGGTGCTGGAGACGTGGAAGGCGGGGGCGCGCATTGCGTAGCCAAATGCCGTCATCTAACCGGTTGATTTTGTTCGTGTTCCGGTACGTTTTGAAAAAACCGTAAAAAATACCGAAAGCCAGTCCATGTCAGAGTGAACCGACCGTGCCGTGCGTGAATACCTGCCGCAGTGGGCCACAAGCGGAGGCGTTTCAGAAAGCGGCGCTCTGGTCACAAAAATCTAGACTCTTCAATCTAGCACGACCGTACTTTTTTAAACTGTTTCCAGCCTATAATCGTCTACCGCGTTTCCCGCGCCCGCTTTCCCACCCCTTATCCGTGAGGTTGTCATGGCACTGCCCGTTGCGTTGCAAAACCTGAGTCTGCCGGTCATCGGTTCGCCGTTATTCATCGCCAGTGGTCCGGCGCTCGTCACTGCGCAGTGCAAGGCCGGCATCGTCGGTTCGTTTCCGGCGCTCAATGCCCGCCCGGCAGCGCTGCTCGATACCTGGCTGACCGACATCAAGGCCGATCTTGCCGCCTACAAGCTGGCCAATCCGCAAGCGCTGGTCGGCCCGGTCGCCGTCAACCAGATCGTTCACCAATCCAATGACCGCCTCGCCCAGGACGTCGAGATGTGCGTCAAGCACCAGATCCCGATCATCATCTCCAGCCTGCGCGCGCCGCCAAAAGAAATGATGGACGCCATCCACAGCTACGGCGGCATCGTGCTGCATGACGTGATTTCGATCCGCCATGCGCAGAAGGCCCTTGAAGCCGGCGTCGATGGCCTGATCCTGGTTGCCGCCGGTGCCGGTGGCCATGCCGGAGCGCTGTCGCCATTCGCGCTGGTCGGCGAAGTGCGCAAGTTTTTCAGCGGCCCGATTGCGTTGTCCGGATCGATCGCCACCGGCGACGCCGTGCTGGCAGCGCAAGCGATGGGAGCTGACTTTGCCTACATCGGTTCGCGCTGGCTTGCCACCAAAGAGTCGAACGTCGATGACGCCTATCGTCAGGCCATCGTCGAATCCAGCGCTGCCGACATCGTCTACACCAACCTGTTCACCGGCGTGCACGGCAATTACCTGAAAAAATCCATCGTCGCCGCCGGCCTTGACCCCGACAACCTGCCGGTCGCTGACAAGACCGCCATGAATTTCGGCTCCACCAGTGCCAAGGCATGGCGCGATATATGGGGTGCCGGCCAGGGCGTTGGCCTGATGGACGACGTGCTGACAGTCGCCGAGATGGTCGCGCGCCTGAAAGCTGAATACGACGCGGCGCGGGCACGCCTCAAACTGTAAATCTGTGCAGATCTGTCGACCAATAGGTATCTTGCAAAAGTAGTTACTTTGCTGCAGCATGGCGCTCCGACGAACCTCTCGCCAGCGCCATGCCTAGTTCGCCACTCTTGCGCTTCAATCCGCTGACCAGCACCACCGATGCCTGACCGGTCGTCGCTGGCGCGTATTGCCCCGTTCGCCACCTACATTGTGTTCATTGCGATTGCCGACCTGCTCACGCGGCTGGGTTTTTCCGCGATGGAGTTGCGCTGGCTGTATCCGCTTAAAATTTCTGTGGTCGTCGCCCTGCTCTGGTACTGGCGGCGCGAGTACGTCGAGATGGCATGGCCACCCGTGGCAGGTGCACGTCACTGGCTCATTGCGGTGGCCGTCGGTGTCGCCGTCTTCGTGGCGTGGATTAATCTCGGGTCAAGCTGGATGATGGTGGCCGCGCCCACTGCCGGCTACCAGCCACTCGGGCCGGATGGCCAGATGGAATGGGGGCTGATCGCCATCCGCCTGGCCGGTGCCGCGCTGGTCGTGCCGGTCATGGAAGAATTGTTCTGGCGCGCTTTCCTGCTGCGCTGGCTGTCCCGGCCCGACTTCCTGCAGGTCGATCCCGCATCGGTTGGCCTGAAAGCGTTTGCCATCACCGCCGTCCTGTTTGCTGTCGAGCACAACCTGTGGCTGGCGGGACTTGTTGCCGGAATTGCTTATAACTTGCTGTATGTGCGCAGCCGAACGCTCTGGTCACCGATACTCGCGCATGGTGTGACCAATGGGATACTAGGAGCGTGGGTTATTGCGAGCGGGCGTTGGGAATATTGGTAACAAGATCACTTTACTGAAGACTGGTTTGGATCACAGCGTAAAATGCGCCAGCCATGACAATACGTCATTCTTCTGTTTGCTAACAACGATGCCGCTTGCCGCTGATCAGCGAGGCGGTGGATTTCCGGAAATCAAAATTATGCTTCGAATCCAATCGCCTGCCTTGATTCCCCTGCCGTTGCTGGCACCGTTGACGATGGTTGTTTGTGCTTTGTTTAGCGGGAGTGCGCTGGCTGGACCCGGAGACGTATTTACGCCCTATGTCGGCATAGTGGTTTCTCATGATGACAACCTGTTTCGTTTAAGCGGTCCGGAAGAGGCTTTGCTGCGTTTGGGAACCAGTAGCTTGTCGGATACTTACCGTCGTCTCAATGTGGGCTTGGCGATCGATAAGCAGATCAGCCAGCAACGGATCACTGCCAATCTTGGATTGAACCGGACTGCTTACAACCGCTTTACCCAGCTCGATAACGACGGCAAGGATTTACAGGTCAATCTGAACTGGCATCTGGGCACGCATGTGGAGGGCAATATCGGAACCACTTACGTGGAGTCGTTGACACCATTTTCCGATTTGCGGGCCACGACGGAACGTAATCTCCGGACGCAAAAGCGGTTGTTTGCAGATGGGGCTTGGCGCTTCCATCCGAGCTGGCAGGTGCGCGGGAGCGTTGCCCAGGACAAGTTAAATTATGCGCTAGCGTCGCAGCGCGGTTTTAACCGCGACCTCAATACTGAAGTGGTCGGTATTGACTACCTGAGCCCCACCAAGAGTTCCGTCGGTATTCAGGCCGGCCATTCGTCCGCATCCTACTTGAGTTCAATTAACAATTACTCCCAAAACGAGCTCAAGGGAAAGATCGACTGGTACGCAACTGGCAAGAGCCGTTTGCAATTCCTCGGTGGATACGTTGAGCGCAAGCATGATGGTGCCCCCGAACGCGATTACAGCGGAACTAATGCCCGGGTGGTTGCGACGCATGCGCTGACCGGAAAAATAGGACTCACCGCGAACGTATATCGTGAAATTGGTTCGATCGATGACCTGATCAACAGTTACTCCCTCAACAACGGTGTCAGTCTTGAAGCGGCATGGGAAATCAGCCCCAAGACCCGGCTGGCTGCCCAGTTGCTCAATGAGCGTCGCAGCTACGCACCGAACGCCGCCCTGGTAGGCCAAGGTGGCGCAGATCGCGAAGATACGTATCGACGAGCATCATTGATAGGCAACTATGCGGCAACCCGCAAATGGAGCCTCCTGTTGATTGCCTATCGGGACCAGCAAACGTCCAACCAGACCTTCGGTAACTATCGCGCAACGGGACTGTCACTCAACTCCCGTTACGATTTCTGACGACAGCTAGTCGATGACCATCAACAACACGCCGCTAGTCTCGTTCTTCAAGCGACTGCTGGACCCGTTCATCATTCTCAGCCTGCTGTACGGATTGACGCTGCTGCACCAGGAAGCTTTCACCGGGTATTACCTGGTATTGGCCATCATCGCTTTCTTTGTGTCCTCCTATGTCTACGAACAGATCGACCTGTATCGCACCTGGCGCAGCGGCCGCTTGCTGGCCTACGCGCGCGGCATCCTGATCGGCTGGATCATCATCGTCGCGATGCTGCTGTTCATTGGCCATGTCACGGGGCTGAGTTACCGCTTCTCTGAACAGGTCATCCTGATCTGGTTTGCTGTCACGCCGCTGGCGCTGCTGGCCAGTCACCTGACCTTGCGCCGTATCGCCTCGAACTTGCGGAATGACGGAGAAGTGCGCTCGGTCGTCATCGTCGGTGCCAATCCGCCCGGACTCAAGCTGGCCAGCCGCATCGCCGAGTATCCCGACCTGTTCATGGCCGTCCATGGTTTCTTTGATGACCGCAGTGCCCAGCGCCACGAAGGCAGCAACGACCTCAAGATGCTCGGCAAGATGGCCGATATTGCTGACTACGTCAGACGCCACGCCATCCAGATGATCTTCATCAGCCAGCCGATGTCGGCCCAGCCGCGTATCCGCAAGCTCATCGATGAATTGCAGGACACCACGGCGTCGATTTATTTTTTACCGGACATTTATGTCTTCGACCTGATGCAGGCGCGCTTCGACAATGTCGGCGGCGTGCCCGTTGTCGCCATTTGCGAGACACCGTTCACCGGGTTCAATAGCGTCGTCAAACGGACCAGCGATGTGGTGCTGGCCACGATGATCCAGATACTGCTGACACCGGTCATGATCGGCATCGCCATCGCCATCAAAGTTACTTCGCCGGGACCGGTGATTTTCAAGCAGCTCCGCTACGGTCTGAATGGCGAAGAAATCATCATCTACAAATTCCGCTCGATGAAGATCCACGACCCCGGTGCGGTCGTTGTCCAGGCCCAGAAAAACGACTCCCGCCTGACACCGATAGGCGGCTTCCTGCGGCGCAGTTCGCTCGACGAATTGCCGCAATTTATCAACGTGCTGCAAGGCCGGATGAGTATCGTCGGCCCGCGCCCGCATGCAGTCGCCCACAACGAGCTGTATCGCAAACAGATCAAGGGCTACATGCTGCGCCACAAGGTCAAGCCCGGCATCACCGGCTGGGCGCAGGTCAACGGCATGCGCGGCGAAACCGACACCCTTGACAAGATGGAAGCCCGCATCGAACTCGACCTTGACTACCTGCGCAGCTGGTCGCTGGCACTCGACTTCTGGATCATCTTCCGCACCATCAAGGTCGTGCTCAAACGCGATAACGCTTACTAGTCCATTCGCGCGGGCACAAAAACCCGTGCCACCCCACAAAATCACCAGTTCCGCAGGGTGCGCACAGCCCCACCGTGCCCGCGCAAGCGCCCCGCTGGCACCCGCCAAGCCCACCGCCCCACCGGCACAGCTCAGCCCCAACGAACAAAATAAAACATGCTGCATCGCATCAGTATCTTTCGGTAAATTGTTATAAATTGTTATATTGATATCTCATAATTGACATGCTCAATATGCTTGTGTAAAGTCAAAAATCTTAAATTTCATGCAGTTATAAGCGCCAATTGTTTAACAATCTCTCCGTTATCCTCAATAAGTGCAGTGCAGCAAAAATTGTTTAAATCAGCAAGCCAGCTCAACAGCGACCAAGCTCAGTCGTCATTCACCCCAGCTGGCAAGCGCGCAGTACCCAATAAAAGGCCTGCCAAATGAACAAATTACAGCTACTCTTAGCAGCACTCATCCTCGGGATCGCAGGCATCGCCAGCGCCGCTGTCCCGATTATCAAAATCAGCACAACAGAAAGCGCGCCATCAGCCTCTTTCAGTGAAAAAAAACAGCCGGCAGACATTGCCGCCAACAACATCATTCCCGGTTCATTCAATGCGTTATCCGGGAACCAGCTGGCAGAAATAATCGGAAACAACCTGTCGGTCATCAAACTGACGTACCGACAAACTGTCGCCAAGGTCCCGTCTCTGCCACTGCCGGAAACCGGTTTGTTGTTACTCATCGTGTTGGGTTTCGTTGTGATGCAATCAGGACGACGTAGAAACGCGACAGGAATCATCAAACTGTAATTGGAGCAGGCAGAAGCAAACGCTTTTTTTGGCAAGGTAGCGAAGTTACCCAGTACAAGGAAGACGTTTACTTTATGTGCCGAATGCAGCGAGCGACGAATATAATGATGTCGATTTAACAAATATCACTTTGATTTTTCACAAGCCTAAGCGGTCCTAAAAAATGAATAAATCGAATTTGACCTACAGCGCAATGGTACTGATGTTGACCCTGGGCTTGTCCGCCTGCGGTGGCGACAAGAAAAAAGAAGCCAGCCAGTCGCTGGTGCGCGTCAACGGTGAAGAAATCACCGTGCTGCAACTCAACGAAGAGTTGGGCCGCACCCCGCCACAACCCACGCCGGCGGCGCAAGAAGCCGCCCGCAAGCAAGTCCTCGAAGCCTTGGTTGACCGACAGCTGTTACTCAACGAAGCCACGACCAACAAGCTCGAACGCGATCCTAAAGTCATGCAATCCATCGAGCGCGCCAAGGCACAGATCCTTGCGCAAGCCTACCTCCAGGGACGCGTCGCCAAAATCGCAAAGCCAACCAAATCTGAAATCGACGATTACTTCGCCAAGCACCCCGAATTTTTTACTCAACGCAAGTCGTTTGACATGAATCAGCTGGTCATTGCCACCAAAGACTTCAGTGACCCGTTGCGCGCCATAATCGACAACGCAAAGTCACTCGATGATGTGGCTGTCTGGCTCGATGGCAACAAGATCCAGTACGGCCGCAACCAGATGACCCGCACCACTGCCGACCTGCCGCCACCACTGGTGACCAAGCTGCAAGGCATGAAAAAAGGTCAGCTCTTCGTCATTAAGGAAAACGATCGTAGCCTGCTGGTCGGTCTCAATGACGTCAAGGACAGCCCAGTCAATGCCGAAGCCGCAGCACCGCAAATCGAGCAATTCCTGCGTAACCAGAAAAGTCAGGAAGCGGCCAAGGATGAACTGGCCCGGCTGCGATCGATCGCCAAGCTGGAATATTTGAACAAGGCCGACGGCGAGAAAGACAAGGCAGTTGCTGCCGGGGCACCAGTCGCCGCGCCAGCAAAAAGCACGGCAACCGCAACCGCAACCGACAGCGCATCAAACGCCGACAACATGGCGCGTGGCGTAGCCGGACTCAAGTAACCCAGTTGGTCTGCACACCACGCAGACCAGCATGACATCGCAAGGTATTCCATGAAAAAAATCGCACTCTGGCTGATGGCACTCACGATGGCGTTTAACGTCAATACCGTTGTTGCCGCCGATGTTCTGCTTGGCCCTGGCGACGTGATCAAAGTCTCCGTCTTTGGCAATCCTGACCTCAGTCTGGAAACCCGCGTCAGTCAAACCGGCAGCATCAGCTTTCCGCTAATCGGCGAAGTCGCCATCGGCGGCCTGGCCGCCTCCGAAGCCGAAAAGAAAATCGCCAGCATGCTCGAAACCGGTGGATTCCTGCGCAAGCCGCAGGTCAACTTGCTGGTAACTGTCCTGCAAAGCCAGCAAGTCTCGGTGCTAGGCCAGGTCACTCGTCCCGGACGTTACCCGATCGACGGCACCCGCACACTCACTGACATCCTGGCATTGGCCGGCGGTGTTGGTCCCGATGGTGGCGATATCGTCACGATAGTGCGTACCCGTGATGGCCAAACCACCAAGGAAGCGATCGACCTGGTCGAGATGATGCGTTCCGGCGACTTCAACAAAAACCTCGAGCTGACCAGCAACGATGTTGTCTACGTCGAGCGTGCCCCCCGTTTTTACATCTACGGTGAAGTGCAGCGTGCCGGCTTCTTCCGCCTCGAGCGCGATATGACCGTACTGCAAGCCTTGTCGGCAGGCGGCGGACTTAGCCCGCGCGGTACCGAACGGGGAATCCGGATCAAGCGACGTGATGCCGATGGAAAGCTCTCGGAGATCAGCGCCAAGATGGACGATCTGCTGAAAGTCGACGATGTGGTCTTCGTGAAAGAAAGTATGTTCTGAGGCGCGCAATGAAAACCAAAGCGGGCATCCCGACCCGCAAATAATGCATCGTGTTGCTAAGCATCGAAGTCCATTTGGAAAGTGAATCATGAATTTAAGCCAGTTGCTGTTTGCCCTGCGCGCCCGCTACAAACTGATCCTGCTGACGCTGGTGTTGACCGTAACGGCAACGGTTGTGGTCAGTCTGTTGCTACCAAAGACCTATTTGGCCAGCACCGCGCTGGTCGTCAATTACAAGGGTGTCGATCAGGTTACTGGCCTGTCATTGCTCACACAGATGCAGGCCGGCTATGTCGCCACCCAAGTGGACATCATCAAGAGCAAAAGCGTCGCCTTCAAAGTCATCGATGAATTGCGACTGGCAGACAGTCCCGCAGTACAACAGCAGTTCCTTGATGCAACAAATGGCGTCGGCACCATTCGAGACTGGCTCGCCAATCTGCTGCTAGCCAACGTCGATGTCATCCCCTCGCGCGAAAGCAGCGTACTCACTATTGTCTTCAAAGGAAGCGAGCCGCAATTCGTCTCCGCCGTCGCCAACGCCTTTGCCAAGGCGTATATGCAACTGACGGTGCAGCTGAAGACAGAGCCTGCGCAGCAAGCCTCCGGATACATCAATACCCAGATCAAAGAATTGCGGGACCGGTACGAGCAGTCGCAAAACCGCTTGTCCGACTATCAGCAAAAGAACAATATTTTTAGCGCAGACAACCGTCTCGATGTAGAAACCGCGCGCCTCAACGAACTATCGTCACAGCTCGTTCAGGTGCAAGGACTCGCAATGGAAGCGGTCTCGCGCCAGCGTCAGGCAACCGGTAATGCCGGCGAATCTCCTGATGTACAAAACAACCCGTTGATCCAGGGTCTCAAATCGTCGCTGGCCGTTGCCGAAGCAAAGTTCAGCGAAATCTCCAAGCGGCTCGCTGAAAACCACCCGCAATATATTTCTGCCAAAGCAGAAATCGACAAGATGCGTGCAACCCTCAACGAACAAGTGATGACAGCCTCGGCCAGTGTCGCTACCAGTGCCCGGATCTACCAGCAACGCGAAGCAGAACTCCGCTCGGCACTGACCACCCAAAAGACCAAGGTTATGGCACTCAATGGTGCCCGCGATGAGTTCAACATCCTCACCAACGAGACCGAAAACACCCGTCGTGCGTACGAAGCTGCTTCCCAGCGCTTCAACCAGACCAGCCTGGAAAGTCAGTCCAAGCAAGCGGACATTGCAGTACTCACAGCAGCCACAGCGCCAGGATCACCAGCGGGACCACGTATCTTGGTTAACACCGTGTTGTCATTCGTGGTCGGCCTACTGCTAGGCGTTGGTGCAGCACTTGGCATGGAGTTCCTGGACCAGCGTATCCGGTCGGCATCGCAGTTATCAGAAACCTTCGGTCTGCCAGTACTCGGCATCATCGAAAAATCCCGTGCGATTTCTCAGAAGCGTTCGTACAAGCCCTTGCGCCACCCGGGTGATGGCTTTCCGATGACGACAGGCAGAACATGACCTGCACCGAATTCGTTAGCACAATGCGCCGTATCAGCACAACGATCACCACGGAGTACCAGTCATGAACCAGAATCCCCCTCTGCAGCCAGGCGTCATTACCGAGTTTCGCAACAAGTCGCAGGCCGTTGTGCCGGACCGTTCGATCGGCTCCATTCTCGTCAATGTCGGCCGCTTGACAGCGCTCGATGCTGAAAAAATCATGCGTTACCAGCGCGAATGCAACGTCCGTTTTGGTGACGCCGCGATCGAACTGGGCCTGTTGAAGCCAGCCGATATCGACTTTGCCCTGTCACGTCAGTTCGAATACGCTTATCTGTTACCCGGACAAAGCAAAATCAGCGAAGACGTCGTCGCTGCCTACGAGCCATTTACCAATCGTGTCGAAGCCCTGCGCGCACTGCGCAACCAGCTCATTGCTCGCTGGTTCCAGACCGGACCTGAACGCCGTGCACTAGCTATTACCAGCGCCGAACGCGAAGACGGCAGAAGTTTCCTGACATCCAACCTCGCGGTGGTCTTTTCGCAGCAAGGCCAGCGCACATTGCTGATCGATGCAGACATGCGCAATCCGCGTCAGCATCAATTGTTCAATCTCGAAAACCGGGTCGGCCTGTCATCCATCCTGTCCAGCCGCAATGGTATCGAGTCAATACAGAACGTCCCTGAACTCGAAAACCTGTCCGTGCTGACAGCTGGTGCACCACCACCCAACCCGCTTGAACTGCTCGGTCGTCCGCTCTTCAGCGAAATGCTGCAGGAACTGGCAAGCCAGTTCGATGTAATCCTCATCGACACCCCGGCCGGTGACGAATTTGCCGATGCGCAGACCATCGCCGCACGAGCCGGTGCCGCCATCGTCGTCACTCGCCAAAACGTCAGTCATGTGAGCAAGGTCGGCGACCTCATTGGCCGCCTGTCCGAAACACGCATCCAGCTCGTCGGTACCGTACTGAACAATTTCTGACGCCATGGCCACCACACTGAGCCAGCCAATCGCGGTCAATCGCGCGCAGTTCCTGCCATGGATCTTGATCCTTGTTGGCTTATGTGCAGTGTATGGGCCAACGTTCTATGACCTGTTTCACGGCGCCTGGAGTACCGAGAAGAACGCCCAGGGCCCGATCGTCATGGGCGTCTCGTTCTACTTCCTGTATTACCGCGTAAAGCAGTTGCTTGAGCGTGGCTTGTTCGATCGATCACCTGCGCCGGTCGTCGGCAGCCTGATGCTGGGTTTCGGGTTGCTCTGCTACGCTGTGGGTCGTTCGCAAAGCGTGCTGTTGCTGGAAGTCGGTTCGCTGGTTGTTGTGCTGTCAGGCATGGTGGTGACGTTCTACGGCGTACGTACCTGGTCACGGATGTGGTTCGCTTTCTTTTTCATGCTATTCATGATTCCGTTGCCCGCATCGGTGGTGGACGCGGTAACGCAACCTCTGAAAATTGGCGTTTCCTATGCGACCGAACACCTGCTGTATTGGGCTGGCTATCCGATCGCCCGCAGCGGTGTGATTCTAACCATCGGTCAGTATCAGTTGCTGGTTGCCGATGCCTGTGCAGGATTGAACTCCCTGTTTGTCCTGGAAGCGCTCGGTCTGCTGTACATGAACCTCGTACGTCATTCGTCGGTTGTGCGCAACGTAGTGCTGGCTACCCTGATCGTACCGATATCGTTCGCGGCCAATACCATCCGGATTATCTTCCTCGCACTAATTACCTATTATTTTGGCGACGCTGCCGGACAGGGCTTTGTCCATGGATTCTCCGGCATCGTCCTGTTCCTCAGCGCGTTGTTACTGATCATTAGTGTCGATGGCGTAATCAGCCGGCTCGTGCGCGACAAGGCGGTAACGCCAACTTTACCGGTTGGTCTTAGTTGTGCATCGAAGTCAGTTAGGCTCAAGGCCTGGCGAGCTGTTAGGGCGGTCACTAGCAAAGCATCGCTGGCTATCATGCTGGCCATGTTCGTGGCTGTCGGTGCCACTTATGCACTGACGCCGGTGATGGGCAAGTCCAAGGCGATGGCACCACTGGCGACCAGTGTGCCGACGCAATTTGGAGAATGGACAGAAATCAAATCATTGATTGTTCAAGCAGATTTGACTGCGATGGAGGACGGGAAAAAAAGCATAGATCAGCCCTATGACGATGTACTAACGCGCACTTACGTCAACAAAGCGGGCGATCAGGTGATGTTGGCTTTGGCCTATGCCAAAGAGCAACGGCAAGATGTGAAGATTCACCTGCCGGAAGTGTGTTACCCAGCGCAGGGATACCAGGTATTGTCAAATATTCCGACATCGTTGGCGGTGCTTCCGGACGGCGGCTCCGTTCCCGGAAAACGATTGCTAACCACAGGGAACGGCCGAACCGAGGCTGTGAGCTATTGGGTACGGATTGGAGACGCCTATCCCAGAGGTGGATTGGCTACACGTTTGAAAATTTTCAGAGATGGCATTGGTGGCAACGTGACTGATGGAATGCTGGTTCGGGCGTCGATGTTGATAAACGATGCCAAGGATTCAGAAAGAGCATATAAAATCCAAGAAGATTTTTTAAAAGAAATTGTGGCGGCCGTAAATTCGAACAGTAATGTCTTGATTAATTGAGTGACAATTAATTAATAAAATCTATGTTATTGAATTATAAATACGTAAAACTACTCAAAGAAATCGGTGGCTAAGTTTAAATGCGGGCAAGTAATTTTACATTATTTGTCCTGATGCACTCATTCAACATTAGATCATTTTGTCCTTCATGCCAACCCCCGTGCTAAATAGAAATACCCTATGAAAGATGAACTGGAAAAAGGTGTTGCCTGGCTCGCCGCTTCAAAAATACTAGTAAATATATTAGCGCTTTTCAGTACTTTACTACTCGCTCGATATCTTAGTCCGGATGATTTCGGCGTTGCGTCATTAGCTTTTTCAATACTTGCGATCATTGGCGCTTTAACTGAACTGACTCTCGGTTCCGCTCTGATTCACCATGCAAATCCCACTGATGATCATTTCCATACGGCATGGACTCTGAACTTATGCAGGGCGATGATAGTTGGACTAATACTGGCTATTGCTGCACCAATAGCGGCTGCTATTTATAAAGAGCCCCGGTTGATTAATATTATGCTTGTGCTTGGCGCTTCGGTTGCAATGTCAGGATTTAATAATCCGAAGACGATCTTATTTTTAAGAAATCTCGTTTTCTGGCAAGATTTTTTAATTAGCGTGTCACAGAAACTGGCAGGTTTCATTGCAGGTGCTTTGATTGCAATCATTTACCAAAGTTATTGGGCATTAGTAGTCGGAATGCTGGCTTCTCAAATTGTCGGAATTATAGTGTCTTATGTTGTTATTCCTTTCAAACCTAAATTTATATTCCGATATACAAAAGAGCTTTTATCTTTTTCGGTATGGTTAATGCTGGGGCAAGTAATTAATACTTTGAACTCAAAGCTAGATTTTCTTTTGATCGGTGGGGTGCTGGGCAGACCCGCTCTCGGTTATTACACAGTTGGCGATAACCTTGCGTCAATGCCGTCTAGGGAAATGATAGCTCCACTTCAATTTACGCTTTTCCCGGGCTTTGCAAAAATCAAAGACGATTTAGATAGGCTAAAACAAGCCTACAAATCTGCTCAAGGATTGATTTCTGCCCTTGCACTGCCAGTTGGCTTCGGCTTCGCCTTGATTGCTCACCCCCTTGTGTTGCTATGGATGGGAAGCAAGTGGCTGCCTTCGGTGATTGTTATCCAAATTCTGTGCTGTATCTTTGCGATTCAAACACTGAGCTCATCGGTTCACCCGTTAGCTATGGCAAAAGGTCAGACGAAGCTGTTATTTCGAAGGGATGTATTGAATTTAGCGATACGTTTACCGATGATTTTAATCGGCATGTATTTCTGGGGGCTGCTGGGGATTATTTATGCAAGGGCCATTTCCGGGTTAATTGCTATGTATATCAACATGAGATTTGTTCGCAATATGATTGGAATAGGGGTTGTCGAACAATTAGGATTTAGTATGCGGTCAGCCGTTAGCGTCATAATAATGGTCCTTGGTGTCCTGTATATCGAATATTTAATAGGTCAAGATGGAACATCAACTGGATTATTCTTAAAGTTGATCGCCTTTATAGCTGTTGGTGCTTTCTTGTATATATCAACACATTTGATGCTTTGGAGGATGGCAGACAAACCCCACGGTCCGGAAGTTGAAATACTAAGAATTATTAATAAAATATTAAAGAAAATTTAACGATAAAACCATTATTCAAAATGTATCAAGGATTTTTTAGATTTCAGTTCGTTTATTATCTGGTACTTAAAAATTCGAATTGGAATTTCTGTGTACCAAAATTCAATATACCAATAATAAAATTATTCCGGAAATATTTATATGAAAAAAATATCGGTGATCATACCTGTTTTTAATGGCGCTCAATTTATTGCTGAGACTGTCAGGTCGGTTCTTAGGCAAACATATAAAGATTACGAATTAATTATTGTCAATGATGGTTCGGCTGATGGCACTCTCGAAAAGCTGAAAGAATTTGGGATGGCGGTAAATATAATTTCCATTCCGAATGGAGGTGTATCAAATGCTCGAAATACAGGTATTAAAGCCAGTTGTGGGGAGTACATTGCATTTTTGGATGCAGATGATTTATGGGAAGAAAATAAATTAGAGCGGCAAATGAAAGTTTTTGAGCAATACCCTGATGTAGGGTTTTGCTGTTGCAATTATGTTCAGGAAAATAATGGAGTCAACCATTTCGATTTATTTTCAGACGACCATGCATTGATTATTGATGCGCCTATGAGCGAAAGCTCTGTCGTCACACTAATAAATTCTAATTTCGTTGGTACTTGTTCTAATGTAATAATTAGGAAAAGCGTTTTGAGTCAGACCGGGCTGTTTAATACTGCACTAAAGCAGGCTGAAGACTATGATTTATGGCTTCGATGCTCTTTGGTGACAAATTTTTTCGTTATGTCAGACGTTTTAATAATTAAAATAAATCACGAAACCAATTTAACAAATAATCAGTTGGAAACATGGCAATGCCACGAAAAAGTACTGATGATGAGGTTGTCAGAAAAAATATATGTGGGCCGAAAATCTCTAATTACCTTAACGAATAAAAAATTATCGGAAGCGCAATATTATATTGGAGACATGTTTTTTAATAAAAGTGAATACCTAAATTGCTTAAAATACTATATTTCGGCTTTGCGCTCAAATAAAGAATTAAAAAACTATATTATTTTCTTGAGTTATATTTTGAAGAAAGCAAGTCGCTTGATTCTTGAGTTTTCGAAAGTTCGTGTTCGATACCGTGAGAATTAACAATTTTTTAAATTGTGAAGTCATTTTAAGTTGTAAAAGTAGAGTGGATGCAAAACGTGGAGTAATGCGAAGTGAAATTATATTACTATAAAGGTACAAAGCCGAATTTTGGTGATGATCTAAATTTGTCAATGTGGCCTCAGTTATTGCCTAATATATGGAATGATAACAGCGAGACAATTTTTTTGGGGATCGGCTCGATTCTTTTTAATTCATTTCCTGCGGAATCTAAAAAAATTGTTTTTGGGGCAGGCTATGGCGGTTATACCCCTCTGCCGAAAATTGATGAGAAATGGAAAGTGTATTTTGTTCGTGGAAAGTTGACGGCTAATTTACTAGGTATCGATCCTGCACTTGCTATTGGAGATTCAGCAATCTTGCTGCGGTCATGTATCAAACAACGCCCAGCCAAGTGTCACAAAGTTTCATTCATGCCGCATTGGGAAAGTACCGATGATGGAGCATGGGAGCAAGTCTGCAAGCTCGCTTCTATCAATTATATTGATCCGAAAAAACCAGTTGATTACGTGTTAGATCAGATCCTTAAGTCAGAAGTGCTGATTACTGAAGCCATGCATGGCGCAATAGCGGCTGATGCACTAAGAGTACCTTGGATCGCTGTTACGCCGATACAAAAACGCCATCAAATGAAATGGCACGACTGGGCTTCTGCGCTAGATTTGAAGTTGCACCCGCAGCACCTGGTACCTTCAACAATGGTAGAAACAGCAATAGAAATCGGTGGTGCCCAAGAATATATCGTTAGTCACATCAGAGCAAATAGAGGAAAGATAAATAAGATTTTTCCGGGATATTTTTTAGAAAAAGCAGCAGCGCGACTCAGGGTAATTAGTCAGAGTCCTCAAAGTCTTAGTCATGATCAGATTATTGAAACAGCACATTCGAAGATGTTGGAAAATATCGAGATTCTTATGGCTGACTTAAAGATAAATAAATGAATATGGCCGAAAGATCAATTTAATTTTTAATTGCAGTTTCGGATTTAAAATTATTTAAAGGAATTTTTAATTGGCCAAAATAGATGTTTTGCTACCAGTACGTAATGGTTTGGAGTTTCTCGCAGAGTCACTTGATAGTGTCTGTAATCAGAGCTTTAAAGACTGGCGTCTTATTATTCTGGATCACGGCTCAACTGACGGTAGTCGAGAATTAGCGCAAGTGTATCAGGAGCGAGATCCTCGTATCGTGGTACATAGTTTTCCGAAGGCTAATGGCTTGGCCGATTTGCTCAATATGGGCATGGACCTTGCAGACTGCGAATATCTGATGAGACACGATGCAGACGATATCTGTTACCCGGAACGAATGGCAATAACATTAGCTGCTTTCAGTCGTGAGCCTGAGTGTATTGTGATTGGTGGTCAGTCGGATGTCATCAACGGTGCGGGTGAAAATATTGGTGAAAACTGTATGCCGGTCGGGAGAAACCGCGTAGCGGCGGCTAGTCTTTTCAGGAATCCGATCAGTCATCCCACAGCGATGCTGAGATTCTCCGAGTCGCAGAAGCTTGGGGTACGTTATGGTGTGGATTTTTTGAATGTGTTGCCTTCCGAGAAGAGCCTCGAAGTAAAAACGCTAGCAGAGGACTATTTTCTATTTGGTCAACTAGCAATTCTAGGAAAATGCACGAATCTGTCTGATAAGCTAATCAAGTATCGTTGGCACGGCAATAATATTAGCTCCACAAAATACGACGAACAATTAATCGTTGCTTTGCAAGTATCACGGTTTCTAATGAGATGTTTTAGCCAAATTCATAATTCGCCCTGGGTTGATCCCGCTCCTTTTTGTAATCATGGCGGGATTTTATTTGATGTTAATAAAAGCAAGAATTTTGATGAGAAATATCTCCAGATTGAAAAAATTCTTCGGGCAGGATTTGGTGATTCCGATGGATTGACACGTGAATTGACTTTTCGCGGCGTTATTTCTTCAAGGCGTGAATGGGAACTACTCTGGCGCTATAACAAATTCCGTTCGCAGGTAGTCACAGAAACCGGTGAGTGGAATGCAATCAGGTCGTGGCTTATTCGGCACTTTCCCGGGAAGGCCCGTAAGTCAGTAGTCTCGGATGATTTTTTTTAGCAAGTCTTGCTATGGCGAAAGACGGAGTTGAAAAATATTCGCTGTAAATCTGGTTAATGAATTTCAAAGTATCGCCAGTCAATATATTATTATATTTCAATAAAAATTATGCATAAATTCTTTGATTGGATAATTAATCCTAATTCGATAGCTGTCGCTGTCGTAGCATTAATGGCTGTAATGGTTGGTTCAGCCATGCCCATTTACGTTGGATTAATGGGAGCGAAAATATCAAATCTTTTGATACCTCCGATATTGCTAATTTTCGTGATCTGTCTTGCGTTAGACAGAAAAAAAATTATTATTGCTGTGATTCTTTTCCGGTCAGCAGGTGATGTATTTCTTGAAACAACAAAAACTTCATTTGGTGGTGTATCGATTGGAATAGGAGCGATTATTAATTTGGTAGTATTGTTGATTGCATTCTTGCTGGTGGTCGAGAAACCGAAATTATTCCCCAAAAAGCTAGCACTATTTTGGTTGCCTTTCCTATTGATGGCACTATTTTCCGTTGCAAATGCGCCGGTTAAAATTGAAGCGATACGTTTCTATTTGACTTTTCTTTCATATTTTGCAATCTTCATTATTGCGATTTACTTAGTCAGAACGCCGCAAGACTTTAATAAATTGATTCGGCTTGTAGTGTGGTCATCTGTTCTTCCTGCGTTGTACGCTTTGGTAGATATTGGTCTTCACATGAGGGGTGGCGCATTTCGCTTGCAAGGCACGTTCTCGCACCCAAATATTCTTGCATTTTATTTGGTTCTCGTCATTACCTTGTCATTGTACCTGCTGAAGACGCGTTTATTCCCATTGAAAACATTAGGCCGTCTAAGTGTCACGCTAAATATGATAATTATGATTGGGATGCTTTTGCTGACTCAAACGAGAAGTGCATGGGTTGCTTGTTTCCTGATTTTCTTCATGTACGCGTTATTTTTTGAAAGGAAATATTTTTTATATTTACTAATTACGCCTATTTTTGTCTTGTTAATTCCTTCGGTCCGTGATCGTCTTGTTAATCTCGACAGTAGCAATGAAGTCTATCAATATGCTGAGTTAAATTCATTTTCATGGCGTATTTCGTTATGGGAGTCGGCACTGGGTTGGATGGAAACCTTGAAATACTTAGCCGGGTATGGGCTTGAGTCGTTTAAATTTCATTCCAGGACTTTCTTTTTGAAAGCTGGAGCTACAAATTGGGGTGCGCACAATATTTACGTACAACTGTTCTTTGAAATGGGAATCCTTGGATTATTAGCTTTTCTGTCATTATTTGCGAATATTTCTAATTATCTCAGGCGTATTATAAAAATAGAGCCATTAGCATTTTTCATTTTGTTGTCGCTTATTGCTGAATATCTCGTGGTTGCTTTTTCTGATAATACCCTGGCTTATCTCGTCTTTAATTGGTACATGTGGGTCGCTATTGGGGCAGGTTGTTCTGTAATCATGCTTCAATCTGAAGAGAATAATGGCTAAAACGATAATTAATAAGACATTGATTAATTCATCTGCATATTGATTGTTTAACATTGCATAAAAGAGATCGGTTATTTATGCCGTTGCAAAAGACAAATGAAGTGACCGATCAGCCTCCGGGTGGAGCGGAGCACCTCGCTGTCCTTGATGGTTGGCGTGGTTTGAGTATATTAATGGTTCTGGCAGCACATTTACTCCCGTTGGGACCTAACTATTGGAAGTTCAATGACGCAGCCGGAATATTCGGTATGGTTTTGTTTTTTATACTTTCAGGATTTTTGATTACGTCGTTTCTGATTAGGAATCAGAATATTCCGAGTTTTTTGATACGACGTTTTTTTCGAGTCATTCCTCTCGCCTGGTTATATCTCTTTATTTCCCTCGTTTTATCTCACGCGTCGTTTGCTGGTTGGTACACGCATTTTTTATTTTATGCAAACATGCCGCCAAAAGATCTGCTGCCGCTCACTGATCACATGTGGAGTTTATGTGTCGAAGTGCAGTTTTACATTGGCGTTGCGCTGCTGGTCGGTTTATTCAAGAAGCGAGGTCTGTATATTTTGCCGGTATTGTGTATTTTCTTTACCGGAGTTCGTGTCTGGGATGGCGTTCATGCGGCGAGTATTACGTATTACCGGATCGACGAAATCTTGGCCGGATGTACACTCGCCCTGCTCTACCATAGTCAGTTAATACGTAAGATACAACCTGACCTTGATTCGAAATTTCAATGTTGTGTGCTAGTGCTGCTTATTTGCTCCTGTTCCCCGTATAGCGGGTGGTTCAATTATTTCAGGCCCTATCTCGCTGCTATTTTAATAGGTTCTACTATTTTAAAACCCGATACGTCTTTGGTGAAATTTTTAAATAACAAGTGGTTATTCTATCTCGCTAGGATTTCATTTTCCTTGTATGTCATTCACCCGATTCTGGCCCATTCCTGGCTCGGTAGTGGCGATGTCATTGTTAAATATATGAAGCGGCCTTTGCTCTTTTTGGTGTTGTTCATGCTTGCGATGCTGTCTACCAAATATTTCGAGAGCTGGTTTATTGAATACGGACGAAAATTATCGAACAAATTCAAAGCTTCGGGCCTATAGCTAATGACGCTAGCGGTCGAGGGCGTCTTTAAAGTTATCCAATAACTAAAAATGTAAATAATGAAAATAACTTATTTAATTAATCAATATCCGAAGGTTAGTCATAGTTTCATTCGGCGTGAAATATTGGCACTAGAAAAACAGGATTTCGAAGTACAGCGAATCGCCGTACGCGGTTGGGATGGAGAGCTCGTTGATGAGGAAGACATTCAGGAACGCATTCGTACTCGCTATATTCTCCAAGTTGGATTCATGAAGTTGCTTTTGGCAACGCTAGCCACTTTCTTCGCTGCACCGCGTCTTTTTTTCCAGGTATTACGGCTGGCGATCAAAATGGGCTTGCGTGCGGAGCGGCCGTTGCCTATCCATTTGATTTATCTGGCCGAAGCCTGTTGCATGGTGCCTTGGATGCGGCAGGCCGGGTCGCAACATATCCATGCCCACTTTGGCACCAACTCTGCAGAAGTCGCCATGTTCGCCTCGATGCTTAGCGGTATCCCTTACAGCATTACGATTCACGGGTCTGAGGAGTTCGACAAGCCTGAGTTCCTGTGGCTTAACGAAAAGATAAGCCGTTCGGCTTTTGTTGCGGGTATCAGTTCGTTTGGACGTAGTCAGATTTATCGTTGGGCAAGTTACGCTGATTGGCCGAAGGTGGCGGTCGTTCACTGTGGCATTGAACCGGCGTTTCACGCGGGACCGCCCGTACTGGTCACTTCGTTGAATCGGATTGTCTGTGTGGGGCGTCTTTGCGAGCAAAAGGGACAGTTGTTGCTGATCAATGCAGTAAACCAGTTAGTAATAAAAGGTATCGACGTTGAGTTGGTCCTGGCCGGCGACGGCGAAATGCGTGCGCCTATCGAAGCGTTAATCGCGGAGTATGGCTTGCAAGCGCGGGTCCGTATCACAGGTTGGATTAGTGGCGAGGTTGTGCGTGAAGAATTGCTTGCTTCACGCGGAATGGTCTTGCCGAGTTTTGCAGAAGGATTGCCGGTTGTGGTGATGGAGGCGATGGCCTTGCGTCGTCCGGTACTTTCCACTTATATCGCCGGTATTCCCGAGTTGGTCGTGCCAGGCGAGACCGGATGGTTGTTTACAGCTGGTGACGTCGATGCGCTCGTCAAAGCGCTGGAAGATTTTTTAGCGACGCCAATTGTTACATTGCAACAAATGGGGGAGACTGCTCATTATCGGGTGATCGAGAGACATTCGATTGATACCGAGGCAGCAAAGCTGGCCAAGCTCTTTCGCGCCGCACCTCTTTCTCTCAGGGGCAAAGTTTAAATGCCTCCCACAACATCACCAGCTAGTCAACAGACAGGCGGACTCCATGATTTCTACCCAAAATTATTTCCCAGCGCGGGATGCGTTATCGCAGAGAGGCAGCGGCGACTTTCTGCCTAGGGCTGCGTTACGCGGCCTGGCTTGTGCATTGTTAAGTGGGCTAATCCCGCCGGCTGTATTTGCGGCGACGGTCTCACCCGTGCCAGTGAAGGTGGCTGCTACCGCAAGTGCGTTCAATCCGCAGTGGGAATCCTATCTGACACCATTCAGTGCCGCTTCCCTCTGGAACGCGCGTCCGGTTGAGCCCGTGTTTGGTGATTTCGTGATTCCAAAGTCAAGCTATTTTCCCTCTATTGCCAGTGGGCCCTGGTCTACCGGGATGTTCCTTGCGAAGGATGGCGATGCTCCGATGGTCGTGAAAGGCATTCCTGGTCTGCCCGGAGTGTGGGATCCGGACGCAGAGATACACAGACCGGAAGTCGCGGTTCCAAGATGGCCTGCGGACACAGTAGGTGCGGCGGAAGCGGATGGACATGCAGATATCTATGATCCTGTCTTGCGCGTGATTCATTCATTCTGGCAGCTAAAAAAGGTTAATGGGCAGTGGGTTGCAGCGCAGTATGCCTGGGCTCGCATTGAAGGGCGCGGGTGGGGTGATCCTGCTCATTATTTCCAGGGGTCTCGTGCAGCGGGCGTTCCTACTTCGGCGGGCTTGATGCGCAAGCACGAGATCAATGATGGTGAACCCGTCTATCACCACGCACTGGCGATGTCGTTGACCTTCAATGCGCTGGCGGCAAATCCTAACTTCATTTATCCGGCCACGTCGGGTGACAATGTCGTACAAACACCAAATACCGGCATGATTCCTGAGGGGGCATTGATGATGTTGCCGCCTTCGTACGACACGTCAAAAATCGCGAGTCCGGCACTACGCAAGGTTGCGGATACGCTGAAGTTGCATGGCGCCTATGTCGTTGACCGGAATTACGGCACACCGTTTGCCATCTATGTCGAGAACGGCGCAGATTTCAAAATGAGTAACAACAGTTGGGACAATGCCGTGGCGGCGGAACTCGATCGCATCCGCGCCGAGTTGCGGCAGGTGATATCTGCAAAAAGCTGGTTGGATGGTAACAACCAGACCGTGGTGCCGGAGAAAGTGTTCAACCGGCTGTCGATGCGGGGACCTTGGCAGGCCCAGACTGGGCCGTTGCTCGGCGCGTTCGATACATTGGCTCAAGCCGTTGTATTCCCGACCACATCAACGCGTGTTACCCAGGTTAATTACTCCGGTCGTGGCCTGAACAAGATTTCCTGGTCTACGCCACAAGTCGGATCGATACAGCGCCTTACGGCGAGCGCAAAAGGCGGCGCCAAGTTGCGCCTGACCGTACATGACAAATCCGGTACGAAGCTGTTTGACAGCGGCGAGCTCGGTGCCGGCGAAAGCGCGCAATTTCCATGGCCAGGTGGCGATTCACGTTTCATTTTGTACGCAATCAGTGGGGTCGGACAGTCTTCGCTTGTCAGGGGGGATCTGGTCGATGGTGGTACTTGATTTCGTGACCAAAACAGGGCGTCGGCCTTCCAGTGGAAAAGAGGTTTATCGATGGCAGTTGATACACACTGGTTAGCCGACCTCGAGCGCTACGCTATGCGCCGTCCTTTCCTCAAGGAACAATCGATCTGGGCAGTCTGGGCTTATCGGCTCGGCCGACGCATTGATGGTCGTCCTGATGGGATAGCCAGAAAAATTTGTTTGGCCTTGTACTGGCCGCTGTTCCGGTTTATTGAAACCCTGGTTGGTATTAGTCTTCCCAAAAGTGCTGACATCGGACCTGGTCTTAGAATCTGGCATTTCGGCGGGATATTTCTTCATCCGGCGGTCATTATTGGAGCGAACTGCACGTTGCGCCAAGGCGTAACGATCGGCAACCGCCATGAAGGAGGTCCGGTACCCATTATCGGCAGCAATGTCGAGTTCGGTGCCTACGCGCAAGTGTTTGGTGACGTACGCATTGGTGATAACTGCCGCATCGGCGCCATGTCCGTCGTCCTGTGCGACGTTCCCGATGGAGCTACCGCCGTGGGGGCACCCGCACGCATTATTTTTCAACACGATAACCCTGCTCCGGCAGAGTAACTGTCGATAGAGTTTTAGGACCAATCAATGAGTTTTTTAGTTGCCACGCTGTTATTCATCGCGCTTGTGATCATTTCGATACCCGTTTTGCTGCTCTTGCTCCAGGCGATGGTGGCATTTTTCCCCTTGCGGAAGGGAGATCCTGCCACGGGTCGACGACCTACTCTCACCGTTCTGGTGCCAGCACATAATGAATCGAGCGGCGTGATTGCCACTATATCTAGCTTGTTGCCACAGCTCCGCGATGGAGATCGCCTCATCGTTGTTGCAGACAATTGTAGCGACGATACGGCCGCGATTGCCCTCAAAGCCGGTGCCAAAGTGCTCATACGTACGGACTTGTTGCGGCGCGGCAAAGGGTACGCACTTGATTTCGGCGTGCGTGCGCTGGCGGAAGCTCCTCCCGAGGTGGTCATCATCATCGATGCTGACTGTATAGCCGGTACTGGGCTTATCGATCGGATTGCACGTCTATCGTTTCATACGGGACGACCTATCCAGGCTCTGTCGCTGATGCGCGCACTTGAAAATAGTGGTCCGATGAAGAAAATCGCCGAGTTTGCCTGGCTAGTGAAGAACCTCGTGCGCCCGCTGGGTTATCACCGGCTGGGTTTGCCCTGCCAGCTGATGGGAACCGGCATGGCATTTTCATGGGACACGATCAGCACTGCATCGCTGGCGAACGGCAACCTCGTTGAAGACTTAAAGCTAGGAATGGATCTCGCAAAGGCAGGCAATCCTCCACTGTTTTGCCCTGAAGTGCTGGTATCAAGCACTTTTCCGATGAGCGAGTCGGGTACGCAAACCCAGCGCACGCGCTGGGAGCACGGGCATATCAGCATGATACTGACCGAAGCCCGGCCGCTCCTGTTTGGCGGGCTGCGTCAGCGTAATGCAGGAATGATTGCCCTTGGTCTGGACCTATGTGTTCCACCACTGGCGTTGCTTACCTTGATGGTATTGGTATTGTTTGCAGTCAGTGGACTGTTCGCCGTCGTAACGGGGAACCTGGTCCCGGTGCTATTTGCCTGTCTGGTGATGGGGCTGATGGTGACCGCCGTCATGTTGTCTTGGTGGCGCTATGGCCGAGAGAGACTCAGTGCTGCAAATTTGGCGATGGCTGTCTTCTACGTTTTCTGGAAAATTCCCTTGTACCTGAAGTTTTTTGTTAGCCGTCAAGTGGACTGGGTACGTTCGAAACGCGATGGCGAGTTATGAATAGTTACAGCGTAAGCGCGAAAAACTAAGCCATCGGATGCTTTATCGCTGCAGGTATCAAACAGGTAGGAGAAAGCCGAGATGGACAACCAACCGATCTACCATATCAGTCAATTCCCGGTCTTAAGCACCACACGCGATCAACTTGCCGACCACTTGCTGGAACGGATCGTTAATCACAGTAAAACGGTGCTTTTTTTCGCTAATACCAACTTCATCGTCAAGTGTCGCTTCGTACTTAAGTCACTTCCGGACGACAAGATCGTACTGGTCAATGATGGTATTGGGATGGATATAGCCGCCAAACTGGTACTCAAGTCCCGTTTTGCGGACAATCTGAATGGTACTGACTTCACACCATTTTTATTTGACAAGGCCAAAGTGCCACTGCGCGTGTTTTTGCTGGGTGGTCGCCCTGAAGTCACCAAGCGGGCGGCAGTCCATGCGGAGCAGGTGCTCGGACAGAATGTAGTGGGTTTCTGCGATGGCTATGCGGGCATGCGTAATACACCGGATTTGGTGCAAAAAATCAATGCAGTGAAGGCACAGGTTGTACTTGTCGCCATGGGAAATCCGATGCAGGAACAATGGATACTTGATCACCGTGCTTCACTGGATGCCAATCTACTGATGGGAATAGGCGCCTTGTTTGATTTCTGGTCTGGTCACAAGAAGCGTGCACCGGCAGTGGTAAAGCGGTTGCGTCTGGAATGGCTTTATCGCCTGTATCTGGAACCGCGTCGGCTTTTGCGGCGCTATACGTGGGACATTCTTATTTTTTTGAGGCAGTGTTTTAAATTTCGTTGATACGTATAGTCCGAATTAAATTAAGAGATAACTTATTAGGCAAGGTTTTCACTCGAAACATGGATGCCGAAAAAATAGATATTAATGAATTTATTGGTTTTATTCATTCCATGCGAAATAACGAGTAAATATATATTTTTGAAAAAAATAAGTGAAGATAGTAGATTATTATGTGTGGTACCTAACTATTGCAAGATCGCAAATATGTTATGTTCTTCAAATTGAATTTATTTAGAAATAACCTCGATTTCAAAATTCTATTTCAATTGTAAAGTTCTGTATCTTTAGACTATAAATTACCATACATATACACAAATTTGCAATATGAAAATAGAATTTTTTTGTGAATTTTTTAAAATCAGTATTATCTTAATTAGATGAAGAGAGCTAAATGAAAGCAATGATCCTCGCTGCAGGCAAAGGTACACGAGTCCAGCCACTAACCTATGAACTTCCCAAGCCGATGATTCCCATTCTCGGCAAGCCAGTCATGGAGTATCTGGTTGATCATCTTGTGAAATTTGGTGTCACTGAAATCATGGTTAACGTCAGTTACTTACATCAGAAAATAGAAAATTATTTCGGTGAAGGTCAGCGATTCGGTGCACAGATCGGTTATTCGTTTGAAGGCTATATTAATGACGAACGCGTAGTCAGTCCGAAACCGATTGGTTCGGCCGGTGGAATGAAGAAGATCCAGGAGTTTGGTGGCTTCTTTGACGAAACCACGATTGTCATTTGTGGTGATGCGATTATCGACCTGGATATCAAGTCAGCTTTGTTCGAGCATCGCCGCAAAGGTGCGATGGCCAGTGTGATTACCAAGGAAGTCCCGAACGACAAATCGTCAGAGTACGGCATGGTTGTTACCGATGATCAAGGCCGCGTGCTGTCGTTTCAGGAAAAACCAAAACCGGAAGATGCGCTATCGAACTTGGCTAGTACCGGCATTTATATCCTGGAGCCTGAGGTCTTGAAGTTAATTCCTTCCGACCAAATGTTCGATATCGGCTCGGAATTGTTCCCTTTATTAGTAGCGAAAGGCGTTCCTTTTTTCGCGCAAAAGCGCTTTTTTAATTGGATCGACATTGGTAACGTAAAAGACTTCTGGGCAGTGCTGCAAAACGTGCTCAGCGGTAGCGTTGCGCATATGACAATGCCTGGTACGCAAATTGCCGATGGTATTTGGGTTGGCCTCAATACCCGTATTGATTGGGAAGGCACCACGATCACCGGGCCGGTATATATTGGTTCCGGTACCAGAATCGAGGCAGGCAGCACGATCGTTGGTCCAACATGGATCGGTTATGGTAGCCATATCTGTGCAGGTGCAGAGGTGGTGCGTAGCGTATTGTTCGAATACACCCGGGTAACACCCAATACCGAGATGACTGAAATGGTCGTCTGCAAGGATTATTGCGTTGATCGACAGGGTACGATGATGCATGTATCGGATTGCCCAACCAATAGTTGGCGTGATGCGCGAGATCGTCGTACGGTTCCTCGCGACAACGAAGAGCAGGAATCTGATGCGTAATTATCGTTGGTAGTGGAAAACGGAGTTTGTAACCGGCAAGGGATTCATTTATTCAATGAATCAGCGAGACGTTCTTGGAATCAGTGACGAGCGATAGCGCTTTCGCGCTATCGAGATAACGCCTTTGTTATTACGTATAATGCATTTGCATATTGTTTGTAGTATTCGGTCATATTTTGCGGGCACATAATTCTGATACTGTCTTTCGGGAAGCGCACTAGTTAAGTGCACTGGGTTATGTAATTTATTCGCCACTGCAATTTATACCAGATGTCTATCTTGAAAGTGGGGGCGGCGAACATTGAGTTGCACTTGTTATTAGGACGACGAACGGCCAAAGTCTCGTTATTTATAATTTATTACGTCACTTAAGATTAGATGCGTGAGTGATCTCTCGGTAGAAATGATGCATCTTATATGCTCAGGACATTTCGATTATATTTTCTGAAATAGTTGAATGTCTTCACCTTTCGGTCGTTTCAAGATTTTCGATTGGTAAGGTTGACTACCATTATTTCGAAGAAACTTAAAACAGCGTCGAAATTTTCTTCAGCTACCCAGTCGGAAATAGAGTTATAGTATATTTTCGCTCCTTCCTCGTCCATCAAAATCATTTCGTCAAGCATGGTGAGCATGTATTCATTTATCTCAGGTTGAAACGTAATCCAGAAATTTTTAAAATAATTGATGTCGTTGGAGTTCTTGCATATCTTTAAACTGGCAGCCATCAAGGCGGAATTTTCAAGAACAGGCTTCCCAATAAATAGTACTTTCACCTGGGAAAGGTGTTTTTCGATAAAGATGACTTGTTCAATTGATGGATTCCAAATAGGCATAATCTGCAATTTTATAAAGTTGGTAGACACTTAATGTTACCATGAATAAAATAAGTTATTTTTAATAAGATATATTTTTGTTCTAGTGACTGGTTACGGATCGTACTATTTGATTTTACGGTAGTATTCAGATGTTAATTTCGTCTTTCGCAACATCTAGTGCACCTTGCGACAGTGGCACTGCTTCGTTTCGGTTTTTCTTTTATACACCTGCTGTCACCATATTTTGATCTGACATTCGAAGGGAGACGTTATTGATCGCGTTTTCTTTGTGACCGTTGTTTGATGCGGTAAAACAGGAGCTCTTTTTCCCAATACGTTTTTAATTTGTTTCGTTCCATTCTGCGTTCCGTGCTTCAACGGGAGAGGGTTGGTACGATTTGGTGGTGCAAGGTTCTTTTGTGATAATTTGCGCGGCTGAAGCCACCTACCTGCACGCGTTGGCTTTGCCTGTGTACCGACTTGGTTTAGGGACAAGGGATTTGATATTGGATCCCTCCTCTTGCTGCAGAATTCCCCACTGATTGTCCATGCTTGTTGATTTGTTTGCGGATCGGAAAGTAGGCGATCATCTTCCACGTTCGCATCGAGGATGAACTGCGTGGTGCTGAAATGGATTTGGACCGTGGCTAATCAGCCTCAATTGTTTCTTTTAAGTAGCGGCGTAGGATTATTAGTCTTGCGAAGCTAAAAAATGCGAAGCGTACTTGCCAAGACAATCTCTTCACTATTTGCGATAACCGTAAAATCATAACGATATTTTTCTAATTAAATGATGATTTTTATCAATGGAGTCATCTCTTTAGCATAAATTAGTGAGCTTTAAAGAGTCAATATATTTATATAGTAATAATAAAATTGACATCTTACCGATTAAAAATAACTAATAAATTTTAGTCAGTCTTTTGATATCTACTCAGTCGAAAAAATTTGTTTTTGTTCGGAAGCCGGGAAAATGATGCAGTTGGTCTCTCGCAGAAATGTAGATTTTTAGCATGATTATCACAACAAGATGAATCGGTGCGTGCGATGATGGCATCAAATAGATGTTAAGTATTTGTGGGGAAAGGTTCGTATTTAAAGTTTAGTTAATCAATTTCAAATCTATCGATCGATGTTGTAAAATTTCAGGCTGAAATTCTCTTGTTGAAATACTATGGGATCAATTTTCAGCATTTCCGTCAGTGATTCATAGGAAGTAAAAAATTAATATCCAATTTCATATAGCCTTTTTCAAATAAAGCAGGCTTTAGGTTAGATTGAAATTTGGCGTAATAAGTTTATAAAATTATTAAATAATTCGTAACTTTTAAGCTAATATTTTTATTGGTTTCAGGGGTAAAAAATCTCACGTACCAATTAATAAATAAGAAGAGTTTCCCCCCCCTATGAAAATAGCCTACCTGATTGCTGCGCACAATAATCCAATCCATTTGAAGCGTCTTATAGTCGCTTTATCGTCAGAATCAGTGAGTTTTTTTATACATATTGATAAAAAATCAAGTATTGATGTTTTTTTAAAATTGAAGGATGATAATGTTCATTTTACGAATGAAAGAATTCCTGTCTATTGGGGCGACTTTTCTCAGGTCGACGCTTCATTGATAATGTTACAGACTGCATTATCAGATAAAAATAATTTCGATCGTTACGTTTTGCTGAGCGGGGTCGATTATCCGATTAAATCTACTTCGTACATTGAAAAATATTTCCGAGAGCATCCTGACAGAGAGTTTATTACACTTGTTTCAATGCCATCCGAGTCGCACAAAAAGTCAATATCAAGACTTACTACTTTTGTTATTCGACCGGGTGGTAACACCATTGTCCGGTTCACAAAGAAAGTATTAAAAAAAGTCGGTTTTCGGTTACCTGACCGTGACTACAAGACTGCATTTGCGAATTTTCAGCCTTATGGCGGTTCCTCGTGGTGGGCTTTTTCACGCGACGCTTCTGAATATATCGTTGGCTTCGTTGCCAAGGAGCAGCTTTTGGTGGATTTCTTCAAGAATACGGTATGTCCTGATGAACAATTTTTTCACACGATTCTGGGGAACTCACCCTATATGAAAAATGCGGTCAAGAACGTGACCTATGACGATTGGAGTGCAAGTGGAGCAAGTCCAGAAATTATTAACGAGCGACACCTTCACACCTTCAAGGAACAGGCTCTGAATAAATCAAACGAAGGCATTCTTTTTGCAAGAAAATTCGATGAAAAATCTTCGGAAATATTAATCAGGATTGATAACGAAATTAGAAGTGAAAATTAACTAAGTTTGTATAAAAAAACCCCTTAGCTTGTCAAGTTTTTATTTTCTAGAGGCCAATGTGCGCCGCATTGAGAGTGTTGAAATCTTCAGATTAATCGCAATTACAGCAGTAATCGCAATTCATGTCCAACCCTTTCAAGGGTTTTCTTTTGAGAATGGCAGTGATAGACACCTTTTTATCATCATCAATCAATTGGCTCGATTCGCAGTACCTTTCTTCTTTGTTGTTTCGGGATATTTCTGGGGGATAAAGATAAGAAATGCGGTTTCATCTGAGGATATTAGCTATCCAATGATGAAAAAGATTTTCATGATTTTTGTGTTTTGGTCAATTATTTATGTGCTGCCATATAATATTTTTAGTATCTCGGAAATTGGTTGGTATAAATTATTGACTAGTTCATATTGGAAAATTAGGGATATCTATGAACATCCTGTTCGCTCTTTAATGGAAGGATCGAAAGTTTATTTATGGTTTTTTGTAGCTTTACTTTATTCTGTTGGGATATCTCAAATTTTTTTAAAATATAAATTAGAAGGTTGGTTGATTTTTTTCGCGATTGCGTTATATCTTTTCGGTGTTTTCGCAAAAGCATATAGCGAGACATCGTTTGGAATTCGTATTCAGTTCGATACAAGGAATGGGCCTTTCTTTGGAACTATTTTCTTTGTAACTGGATATTTTCTTTCGCGCTACAATCCAACCAATCGATGGTTTATTTTAGGAATAGGATGTTTTTTGTTTGGCACTGTTCTTCATTTTATCGAATTGTATGTGATTTCTAGAATATATGGTGGTTATTTGGTTCAGGATTTTTGTTTAGGTACGTATTTTATGGGTGTCGGCGTAGCAATCGCTGCACTGTCTAATTGTAGCTTTTTACGAAATAGGGTTTTACAAATCATAGGGAAATTTACCCTTGGGATTTATGCAAGTCACTTTCTCTTTATTGAAATGCTTGGTCCGATACGCCACTTGTATAATTCGGCATTTTGGGAAATTGCCTTCGTATCTATTGTCCTTACACTTTCGATTGTCTTTGTCATTACTCTTTCTAAAATAAATACGTTTAGGTCATTTGTCCAATAATCCTTTTTCGCAGTTATTTTATTTGAACTTTGTGCGCAGGAATACTATGACTGCGCAATAGTAAGTTGCTCATGAAAATGACCTTAAGTGATTTATTATTTTGTCCATAAAATGAAATATCAGTATGGCGGTTTGATTCTAGGCTTGATTATTTAGTCAGTCCTGAATAATCAATACACCCTAGGTGCCATGCCGCTTATCGCTGTTAAAGATTTTTGCCGGGAAGCCAGGAAACCGGACTACATCCACCCAGTTTCCTGCAAATAATGTCGAAGTTGTCATGCCAAAATAAAGTCACGTTTTTCGGCATAGCAAAATCACCAGCCATCCCTACGCGAACAGATTGGTTAGGACCATCGCTTGGTGATGAGTGCTAGCTTGATTGACCGGCAAGCCATTGATTTGGTCGCTTGTGTGTCGTTTTCTGCAGGACTCAGTCGATCATTATTGCGATCCCGGCTGATTACTGGATTGCTGTACCTGCAGCATGCGTTTGGCTTGTCGGTCCAGCAGTTTGTAGCTGTCTGTGTCGAGAACCCGTACTGGCAGGTTTTTACAAGTTAAACCCATCTGCAAATCGCACCGCCGATTGATCACTTAGCCTGCCGCGCTTGCGCTAGCGAATGGGTGAGGCCGGCGTCGAAGAACAACTTGCCCAAGGCATTGAGGTGGCAAAAAAGGCACGCATGGTAACTAGCGCCAGCATCAGGCAAGTCATCGTTGATACGACCGTGATGGAGAAAGTGATTACCTATCCAACAGACAGCGCGCTGCTCGAACACAGCCAACAACCTCAGTTGAAAGCGGCGCAACGGTGTGGCTTGACGCTGCGCCAGAATTGCAACCGCTAACGCCACGATTAGCGCGTCATTCTAGTTGGTACGCGCAAGTTGGTCAGCTCAAGCGTATGCGCGGTGCGGTACTCATCTTGCGCTCTCGTCTCGGACGTGTGCATCGCGACATCGCACGGCAGCAGGACTAGGTGCCACTTTTCCAGCGGGGTCATGTAGACGAGCTGCTGGGTGAGCCGGTCGTGTGCTGGCGCAGCAACCGAAGTACAAGAACAAGCTGGACGCCCACCATGTTCCCGAGGTCGCGTGTATTTCGAAAGGGAAATCCCGATAGCCCTACAAGCTCGGTGGCAAGGTGTCGATCATTACGACGCTCAAGGAAGGTCTCGTGGTCGGTGCCAAGTTAATCCCGGACAATCCTTACGATCGTTATACGCTTCACGAGGCGCTAGAGCATGCAGGAATCCCCGCCGATGCTAAACCGGAAAACGTCTTAGTCGAATGGGGCCATCGGGGTACCGGTATTGCCGTTGTGCCGGCCTGGATGTCCGGTCAGCTACGCAGTGTCACCCGCTGTCTGTAAGCGAAGTTCAAGCGCCGGAGTGCGATTGAACCGTACATCGGCCTCATGGTAGCCGTCGGCAAGTTGAGGCGCAATTGGTTTAAAGGATCGCTGGACGATGCGATTCAGGCAGTGCTGTGTGGTGCCGGTCATAACATCCGGCTGATCTTCAATAAATTGAAATTGAAATAGGATAATGTTAAAACGTCGGCATGTTCAAAAAGGAAATTATTCATGACCGACTAATTAGCGAGTCCAAAACTCACCTATTTTTTTCTAAATCTATAAATTTTTGTTTTTATTTTCTTTAAAACCATAATTTTAAAATAGGCAAAAAATCCAATGCTCGTTAAAATATGAGTAGCATAAAATTTTTCTACTCCTTCAATCATCTTATTTGATAATAAAAATGCAACTATTTTGGCTCTTACCGGTACAGCGAATCCATGTTTTTTCATTGCCAATTTAATTTCAATGGACAATGAAGCACTACTTGTCAACACGTTGCATATAAATATAAAGCGCATACTCCTGTATTTATCGATTTCAAAAACATCGCTATATTCAGCCAGTTTTCCGACTATCTCCAATGATAGCTGGGTTCGCAGACACTTCCAGCATGTTGAACAATTAATCTTGGCTGCATTCTGAGGTGCTACGCATACATCCAACGATTTTTGTGCGATAAGACAGTCTGCAATTATTTCAGTCTTTCGAAACCGAGTATATTGCCCACCACTTGAAATACACTCTGTAGTTTCTGTAGAAAAAAGATTTAGCGTAACTGCATCTGCATATCCCATGTCATGAGTTCCCCTTACAGAGCCGTCAGTATAATGCACTGCAGACGAATATAGATATTTACTGCAACCTTTTTGGAGCAGCAAGGCAACAGAAACATTGCGTATTGTATGCGTGAGTTGAAAATCCATTTTTAGAACCAAATCTAAATTGGAATTTATCCAAAACATAGGTAAATCTAGTTTTGTTGCCACGTGTTCCAGGCGTGCAAAGCGTTCCTTGAAAACATCTTGATCACGAATACTTTGCCCATGAGACCCAACATTATTTAATAGAAGTGTCGTTACCCGGTACTCCACGGGAATATTACTTTCCAAATGTTCATTTACTGTACAGAACGAATCGACACCAGCTGAAAAGCCAGTGAAAACTTCGACCCCACCCCAATTGGTCCTGATAAGTCGATCCACTGAAATATCTACCTGACTACATTCTGGTATTAAATTTCTAATGATTTCCATTAAGTAAAAATTAACATTATAAAATAATTTACTCGAAATTGAGCCATTTACGTGCACATCAAATTTGTTTTTCATTGCATAAATTAATATGGCAACGAGGAATGCATCACTGGTTTCATTCGAAATCCAATGTGCGTATTCTGACTTTACCTCATACCAAAGCTGCTCTTTGCCCAAAGGAAATTCTATGTTCGAGGATATTCTTGTTAGTCCATCACCAATAGACATCACCGGAGGATGAATAATCAGTAGCCCATTATTTTTAATTTCAATTTTATTATTTATAAGCATAAATGTTATTATTGGTTATTTTTATTGATTAAGTTAAATTTATTGACATTTTCAAAGCCGCAATTTTCACTTTAAGAAGAAATGCATGAATCATAGATTTATTTAAAAACAATCGACTGTTAAAATATATTCATGAGTCTTCTTTATTTAGTTTTTATCTTTAACAAGTATGAAATATTAAGTCCGGAATTTTTTACCATGCACGGATTAGTGCAATTTATAGCATACAATCCTCACCGCTCTTGTAAGACCGTATTCCAGTAGCAAAGTCCATGACCCGCTGCAGTTTAATCGAAAGCGTTTTCACGCCCGGTTCGCCATCACCTTTGCGCCCCAGCAACACACCGAAATGGCGACCAGGCGGATCACCGTATTTAACGGCGGCGTGTCTCGCAGAATCGGTTTGCGCGCCACGATGTAGGCAGCTTGCCACTCCTCGCGATCAAAGACGGTCTCGCACTCCATCTCCGGACCTGTTCGTCCCAAACGCATCAGCCGCTGAATACTCCAGGCGATGATCGTGAACAATGCCAATGCCAACTCAAGGCGCTCGATGGTCGCCAGCAGCATCTCTTATTGATCACCTGGGACCAACATTACAAGTCGCCAGCTCGCAGTGAGCTGCATTCGTTTGCCGTTATTCCACAACGATAGGTCGTGGAGCGTTCCTTTGCCTGGCTTGAGAAGTGTCGGCGTCCGTGGCAAGACTGTGAACGCAAGCTGACGACAAGCTTGCAATTCGTTCATCTGGCGTTTCTTGCATTATTGTTCAGAAGATTCTGATCAGGTTGTGAATAGCCTCCGATGTGGTACTCGCGCAGTGCCAATTTGTTGCTGGACCGTGTTTCTGCTCGCAAAATGTTTATCGGCCGCTATACTCGCCGCAATAATTCGCTTCCTGTTTGCAGATATGTTCATCGCCTTTCACTTCGTTAGTACAGCTATTTTGATGTTTCTCGTCACTACAAGCCATGCCGCGGAAATCGTACCGTTGCCGAAACCTTTGCAGCTCCAGGCCCACCAGTTCGCCGTCATCATTAACGACACCGATCCCCTTAGCGTGGAAGTCGGCGAGTACTACCGTATAGCGCGTCAAATCCCTGCCGAGAACATGATCCATGTACGCATTCCCGATGCGCCGCGTAATTTGTCGCGGGCGGCTTTCGCCAGGCTTAAACGGGACATCGACGCGCAGCTGACGCCATCGATGCAAGCCATGCTGATGGTGTGGACGGCGCCGTATGGGGTCGAGTGCAATTCGATCACGTCTGCGATGACGCTCGGCTTTGATGCGCAACAGTGTGTCAAGACGTGTGCGCCCGGCAAGACCAGCCCGTACTACAACGCGCTCACGCGTCAGCCTTTTACCGAGTTCGGGATTCGTCCGTCGATGCTGCTGCCAACCGAGTCATTCGAGCAGGCCAAAGCCCTGATCGATCGTGGTGTACAGAGCGGTTTTCGGGTCTATCCGTCGACGGCCTACTACCTGATCACGGCCGACCAGGCGCGCAATAGCCGCGCGGTGTATTTCCCGCGCAGCGGGGCAATTCCGCAGAAAAAGCTGGTGATCAAGACCTTGCGCCAGGACAGCCTCGTCGATGCGGCCGATGTGATGATTTACCAGACCGGTGCGGTATCGGTGCCGCATCTGGAGACGCTGCGTTTCCAGGCAGGGGCGCTGGCTGACCACCTGACATCTGCCGGTGGGGACTTGCTGGGCAAGAGCCAGATGAGCAGCTTGCGCTGGCTGGATGCGGGCGCGACGGCCAGCTATGGCAGCGTGTCGGAGCCGTGCAATTACTGGCAGAAGTTTCCGAATTCGAGCGTGTTGCTCAAGCATTATCTGGCCGGCGAAACGGCGATCGAGGCGTACTGGAAAAGCGTGGCGTGGCCGGCGCAAGGGGTGTTTATCGGCGAACCGTTGGCGGCGCCGTATCGGTAAATTCGTACTCGCGACATAGGGGGGCGCGCCAGTGTGAACTGAGTGCTCTTGAGTGCGCGCATTTCAGTTTGACGTTCCCGTTCCCCGAGGTAGCAAGCTGGAATTCGGAGACTACATTTATTCGTTACTTATTTGTATTCGACGAATAAACGGAACATACTTTGCAGACCATGCGCCTTGAAACCCCTACCCAACGTGTCCTTGACCTGCTGCAGCGGAAAGGAATAGTGCGCCCCAGCGATCTCGTTGATATCGGGGTTCCGCGGATGGTTCTGACACGCATGGTGGTACGTGGCCAACTGGAGAAAACGGGTCGCGGCCTGTACCGGTTGCCTGGCTGGCAAGGCTCCGAGCATAAGAGCCTGGTCGCTGTCGCCACCAAAGTTCCACAGGCGGTATTTTGTCTGCTGAGCGCCCTGCAGTTCCATGAATTGTCTACCCAACTACCGTGGCAAGTGTGGATCGCCATGCCGCGTGGCAGTCACGTCCCCAAGATCGACTATCCGCCGGTCAAGATGGTCCAGTTTTCCGGCGAGGCCTATTCGGAAGGCATCGAGGTCCATGAGCGTGATCAGGTGCAGTTACGGGTTTACTGTGTTGCCAAGACCATTGCCGATTGCTTCAAGCACCGCAACAAGATAGGACTCGACGTGGCGCTGGAGGCACTCAGGGATGCGCGATCACAAAAGAAGGCCAGTGCTGACGACCTCTGGCGCTACGCCAGGATATGCCGTGTCGCAAACGTGATGCGGCCCTACCTTGAGGTGATTGGATGAAGAAAGACCTTGCAGCATTGGTACGAGCACGGCTGTTGAGTGTTGCCAAGGCTCAGGGTGTTGATTTCAATCAGATCCTGGTGCGCTTTGCGCTTGGGCGCATGCTGTACCGCCTCAGTCTATCCAAACATGCCGATCAATTCTTGCTCAAGGGCCCGTTGCTGTTCACGCTCTGGTATGACATGCCGCATCGGCCGACGCGTGACGCGGATTTGCTCGGGTTCGGACCGAGCGACCTCGAATCGATTGCGGCGACATTCCGTGATATCGCGGATGTCGCGGTTGAGGATGGCATCGTCTTCGACCCTGAATCCGTGAGCATTTCGGAAATCCGTAAAGATGCCGGCTATGCAGGTGCCAGGGTGCTGATGACGGGCGACGTTGCCAAGGCACGATGCAAAACGCAGATCGATATCGGTTTTGGCGATGCAGTCACTCCCGGCCCGGTTTTTGCGGTCTATCCGCTGTTGCTTGACGATTTTCCCGCTCCTCGACTGCGAACTTACCCTGTCTACACGGTCATTTCGGAAAAACTTCACGCGATTGCCTTGCTCGGTATGACGAATAGTCGAATGAAGGATTATCTCGATATCTGGGTGTTGCTGGAGCGCGAAGACCTTGATGCCGACACGCTGGCTAAGGCGATCGCTGCAACCTTTGGCCGTCGAGGAATGCCGATTCCGGTTTCACTGCCCATTGGTCTGACAGTCGAGTTTGCTGCCGACCCGTCCCGGCAGACCATGTGGCTGGCTTTTCTCAAGAAGAACCGACTTGCGATGACGCCCCTACTCGACGTGGTCGCGATGCTCCGAACGAAGTTGGCGCCGGCGCTCACTCAGGCTGCGGCATGCTTGATAGAAAACAGTCGTCATGAAGAGTGAGGAACGGAGGGACTTGGCAAACATTTCTGGTTCGCGCGCGTGGGCACATACGGGCGTGCCCACAAAATCAGCAGGTTTGTCGGTGATCCGGTGGCGGCACTCAGGGATGCGCGATCACAAAAGAAGGCCAGTGCTGACGGCCTCTGGTGTTACACCAGGATTTAGGACGGAAGTCGGGAATACATCAGGTAGAATTATTCTCATTAAGTGCTTTCCACAAAGCTATCAGGAAGAAATATGCTTGATTTAGCGCTAGCCCTTCCACACGAAATTTGTCTCGAACTTGGCGCGCGTGCCCGTACCCGCCGACTCTCGCTGAATGTGAGCGTTGACGAGATGGCGCAACGCATTGGTCTTTCCAATAAGACGCTGGGTAACTTCGAGCGCACCGGGCGCTGCACGCTGGAGACCTTTGTCCGGATACTCGAATCGCTCAACGCTACTGCGGACCTCCAATCGGTGCTGGTTACACAAAATCGCACGATCGAGGATATGCGGGCGAAAGAGGCGCTTGTGGGACGCCAGCGGGCTTATCGGCTATCCGGTCGTACCAAATGAAAGAGCTGACGGTCATGTACCGGGCTTTTGGCGCATCGGTTGTGCTGGGCCGTTTGGCGGATGCCGGTGGCGAGGTGCTGTTTCAATACTCCTCCGCAGCGATTGCGCTTGGACTTGAGTTGTCGCCAATCCGCTTGCCCTTGCGCGTAGCGGCTTATCCCGACCAGCAACAGCACTACATGAATTTGCAACGGGTGCCTGGCTTGGTGTCCGATTCGCTGCCGGATAGCTGGGGTTTTGGCTTGATGAACCGGCGCATGAAAGCGCTCGGGATTGATCTGTCCACCGTGTCGACGCTGGATCGACTTGCTTATCTTGGCGAAAACACCATGGGTGCACTGACCTATGTGCCCTGCACTGACAAGGCGACCGATGGCGCGGACCTGAGCTTGCTCGCCTTGGCGAACGAAGTGCAGGCCTTGTTGATCGACAACAGCCATGCGGTGCTGGCAGAGATGGCCCGTGCGGGCGGATCGCCCGGTGGCGCACGACCAAAGGCGTTAGTCTATCTCGACCCTGTCAGCGGCCAGATGAGCACGCGCGCAGGCAGCGTTGCCGGTGCCGAGTCATGGCTGATCAAGTTTCCGGCATCGGACGATGCATCGGATGCCTGTGCGCTGGAGGCGTTGTACGCGCAAGTCGCGGACCTGAGCGAGATGGGGATGACGGCAACCCGCTTTTTCGACATTGGAACAGGATTGACGGCCTTCGGTACCAGGCGCTTTGATCGCGAAGGCGGGCAGCGTGTTCATGTCCATTCGCTGGCGGGATTGCTGCACGCGAATTTTCAGATTCCGTCGGTGAGTTATGACGATTTTTTCAGGGCAACGCGGCGCCTCACGCGTGACCAGCGCGCGCTGAAAAAAGCGGTGCAGCGTTGTGTGTTCAATGTGCTGATGAACAATCGCGACGACCATGCCAAGAACATCGCTTTCCTGCTCGATCGGGACCGTCAATGGCGGTTGGCGCCGCCCTTTGACCTGACGTTTTGCCCGGGATATCGGGGCGAACATTTCATGGATATTGCCGGTGAGGGAAAAGCGCCAACCCGGGCGCACATTGTCGTTGCTGCGCAGGGAGCAGGATTGGCCGCGAAAGACACGGAGACAATCATTGATGCCGTGCTCGCGCGTATCACCGACAAGGTATTCCGGACGCTGGCAAAAGAATTGCCGGTACGTGCCGCGACGGTGAACGCCGTGGCCAACATGATCGAGGAAAATCGAAAGCGGCTGACGGGAGGGTAAGCCAGCTGGGACGTTCACTCAAACGGGAGCTTGTTGGCCTGCTTTTCATCACGCGTGCGCATTGGAAACCGGGCGGAATTGGCAGGCTTTTTCGGTTCGCTGTAGCGGCCATCTACATGGGCCGCTCATCTCTGATCCACTCTTCCGTCTTGCCGATCGGCAGCCGGTACCGCGCGCAGTTCCACGGTTCAAGATGCTGCAACTCCTGCACCAGCATCAATCTGAAAAGGTGTTCATCGATTTCATTGAGTGACTGCGCAGCGACCGCTTGCGACAGTGGGCTGCGCGAGCCAACTACCTGCCGGATCGCCTCGCCGAGATGTTCACGGAATCGCGCGCGATCCGGATCGGGTGCTCCCATGGCATTGATAATGGCACGATATTTGTCAATCGCGCGGCGGTAGGTCCAGTCAAACAGTTCAATGGCCAGCGTGACATCCAATCGCTCATACACCCCCAGCATGGCGACAGCGTAGTCGTTGGCATCGACATCGAGAAAAGATAGTGGCGCACAGTTCGCCAGCATCAGTGGCAGGTTTGCGCACAACCGGCTGGTCCTCTTGTTGCCATCCTCGAACGGCTGCAAATACGCAATATTCACCCACAGAAAAAATGCCGCTTCCAGCGGATTGTTGATTTGCCGGGCTTTGCTGACGATTTGCTCCAGCATCTCTTCCAGCAAGGAAGGAACCTGGGTGGGGACATACACCGAACCGGTGATGTTGACCACCGTCTTGCGGATGGCACCCAGGGAACGCGGATTCTCCAGCAAACCCTGCATGAGCAGACTTTGCACGTTGCGCACTACCGCGATCGTGATGCCGTATTCGGGTGCGGCGTCGACGATGAACTCGATGGTGTCTTTATGATTGAGCAACATTGTTGCATCCAGATCATCGTTTGCAGAGCGTCCCCGGATAAACAGTTCACGTGTATCGAGCAGGCTGATGCGGTTGCCTTCAAGGCGTGATGAATACCATGACAAATCAATCAATAATTGCTCCCGGACTTTACGTGCGTAGGTCCCGGCCGGCTGCTGTCCTTTAACGCGCCCTTTGGTGTGCAAATTATCGGCGAGCTGGTGCGGCAGGAGCGACGATTGGTTGGGTACATAACGATCGACGAAGTGCCGCTGGTACGACACCGGCAGGCGACTACCGAGCGGCGCGTCGAGTTGGGCTCTCAGCGTCGTGGCGTCAACGCTCCAGGGACGTGTTGTCATCGTGGCGGCCGCGGAGGGCGACGGCATAGGGAGACGGTAGGTCGTACCGCGCCCGGCACCCGCACGGACGATCTCTCCCGATGCAGTCATTTTTGCCAGATGACGATTGATGGTGGAGCGGCTTGCCGCGATCAAGCGGGTGATGTCATCCGCCCCCGCCGGACCGAGGTCGCTTGCGGTGCGACTGGCCAGATAGTCCCGTATTGCCAGTGGGAGATCGCGCTTTGCCATAGTTGTCCTGTCATTATTCGATTGCTTTGACAGGATAACGACAAGCTAAATCAAACGGCAATGCTCTCTGCGAGTAACGTCACGCCCGCCCGTAATTATCCTGAAACCGCACGATATCGTCCTCGCCCAGATAGCCGCCACTCTGCACCTCGATCATCACCAGATTCAATCTGCCCGGGTTTTCCAGGCGGTGGCGGTGGCCGGCGGGGATGTAGGTCGATTCATTGGTGTTGACCAGGAATTCCTTCTCGCCATTGACGACCTTGGCCATGCCATTGACAACGATCCAGTGCTCGCTACGGTGGTAGTGCATCTGCAGGCTGAGGCTGGCGCCGGGCTTGACTTCGATACGCTTGATCTTGAAGCCGTTGCCTTCTTCCAGCACGGTGTAGGTGCCCCACGGACGATGCGCGGTGCGATGCATCTTGTGGGCTTCGTGGCCCTTGGCTTTCAGGCCGGCGTAGATGTGCTTGACGTCTTGCGCGCAGGATTTGTCGGCGATGAGGACGGCGTCGGGCGTGTCGATGATGATCAGGTTGTCGATGCCGACCGTGCCGATCACGCGGTCGCTGGTCTGGATCGTGCAGTTGCTGGTGTTATGCAGCATCACGTCGCCCTGGGTGCGGTTGCCATCGGCGTCGGCCGCCGACAAGTCGCCCAGCGCCGTCCATGAACCGATATCGCTCCAGCCAATGCTGCACGGAATGACGGCCACGTCGGTCGATTTTTCCATGACGGCGTAGTCGATCGACAGGTCGGGAATGCTGCGGAAGGACTCGGCGTCCAGGTCGAGCTGGGTGAAGTTCTTGCCTTCGGCCAGGCGGGATTGGTCGGTGCACGCCTTGGTGGCAGCGAGAATGTCGGGGCAATGTTTTGCCATCTCGGCGAGCATCGTGCCGGCTGCAAAACAGAAGATGCCGGAATTCCACAGAAAGCGGCCCGAAGCCAGGTATTCCTGCGCCTTGTCGAGCGATGGCTTTTCGACGAAGCGGATGACCGTGTTGCCATCGGCTTCGATGTAGCCATAGCCGGTTTCCGGCGACTCCGGCTCGATGCCGAAGGTGACCAGTTTGCCTGCAGCGGCCAGCTTGGTGGCGGCGAGCACGGCGTCTTCGAAGGCTGGCTGATCAGCGATCAGATGATCGGCGGCGAGCACCAGCATGATGGCGCTGGCACCGTATTTTTTTTCTACCTGCAGGGCCGCGGCGGCAATTGCGGCGGCGGTATTGCGGCCGAACGGTTCGAGGATGAACGAGGCCGGCAGTTTGGCGGCATTGACTTCGCCATATTCGTCTTCGGTCTTGAAGAGCAATTCGCGGTTCGTGACGGTGAGGATTTCGGTGACATCAGGCAATTGTGCACCACGCAGAAAGGCTTTTTGCAGCAGGCTCTGGCCATCGGCGAGGCGGATGAACGGCTTAGGATGCATCTCGCGCGAGACCGGCCAGAGACGGGAACCGGCGCCGCCGCAGAGGATGGTGGGGATTAGTTGCATCAGGGTTCCTTGGAGATGATTGGTTTTCAACCGGAGGTCTGCTCCGGTCAGAAGCATTTCAAGAAGTCGAATAGCGTACTCGATAGTTGGCGAAAGTGTACCACTGCGCTTGTCGCTTTCAGGCAGAGATCACGGCACATGCGGCGTCGATATCGCGATAAATGGTCATGACATTTTTGGAGTGCCATTCACTTACGGTTCGGTTTCCGGCTCTCTGAAAATTAGGGTCAGAGTCGAATATTTCCAATCGGCACTGTTTAAATTAACTCTGACCCTATTTTCTCCGAGTCAATCGCAATCGTGTCGTAAATAAAGCTCTATTTGAGATACTTTGTAACAATTGCTCAAGAGAAATTAAAAGCCGTTAGTATTGTCGTGTGGAAACCAAATTACCGAGTTAAAAATGCGACGCACAAATGGCAACCCCCCCCCGGTGTCACAGCAAATTTCAATGACCCGTCTCGCATCGATCTGCCTATTGGGACTGTCATTCGTTGCTACGGCTGCTACGTCGGCACCGGTACCCGTCAAACTGAAGGGCGTCAATATTTCTGGTGGCGAATATAACGGCGGCAATACCTCCGGCCGTCTGAATTACCAATATACCTACCCCAGTAATGCAGAGATTGATTACTACGCCGGCAAGGGTATGACCGTTATCCGGATGCCGTTTTCCGGAGCGCGTATCCAGCCAGTCAATAATGCGGCACTCAGCGTTAGCGAAATCGCGAACTTGCAAAAAGTCATCACGTATAGCGCCAGCAAAGGCGTCACCGTCATCCTCGATCCGCACGATTACGGTCGGAAATACGACTCGGTCAGTGGCACGATGAAGCTGATTGGTGTTCCGGGCGGCTTGCCTTCGGCGAATTTTGCTGATTTCTGGAAGCGACTGGCGATCGCGTTTAAGTCACAGCCTAACGTGATCTTTGCGTTAATGAACGAGCCGAATCAGCAGACGCCGGCGCAATGGAAAGCCGTTGCCACCGACGCGGTCACTGCGATTCGTTCTACCGGAGCGACACAGAAGATATTGATTCCGGGATCATCGTGGTCTGGCGCGCATAGCTGGGTGTCCAGCGGTAACGCGGCTGTCTGGCAAGGATTCACCGAACCGCGCAATAATTTTGCGTTCGAAGTACATCAATACCTCGACAGCAATAATTCGGGAACAAGTGATATCTGCGTTCTCGGTAAAGGCAAGGACGTACTCAGTAGCGCCACGCTATGGGCCCGCGCCAACAACTACAAGCTATTCCTGGCCGAAGCCGGGTGGTCACAACAAGCGACATGCCTGAGCGAAGGTGCGGCGATGATGAATTACACTTCGGCGAACGCCGACGTCTGGGCCGGTTGGACCTACTGGTCCGGTGGCAGTTGGTGGCCGCAGACATACATGTACCTGCTCAAGCCAGCGAACCTTGCAAGTCCAGTGGACAAACCGCAAATGGGAGCACTGCTGAACAATCTTTAAAAAATTAGGGTCAGAGTCGAATATTCCCAAGCGGCATCAATTAAATTGACTCTGACCCTATTTGCTTTCCATGTCGTGTGTCACTCATACCGCCGTGCATCCTCGATCACCTTGCCATCATTGGCCAGCGTCCCCGGTGCTACCAGCAACACCTCCCCACGCAACTTCGTCACCTCCCGGATCGCCTCGACGATCGCCGCCGACAAAGCCGCATCGGTCGTCGCCACTTCGCAATGCAAGGTCATCAAATCATTCGCCATCTCGCCCGAGACCACTAGTCGCGCCTTCCCCACCGCCGGGAAACGCCGCACGATTTCGGCGACTTGCGACGGGTGGACGAACATCGCGCGGACCTTGGTGGTCTGGTCGGCGCGGCCCATCCAGCCCTTGATGCGCAGGTTGGTGCGACCGCACGGCGAGGTGCCTTCGAGTACCGCCGACAGGTCGCCGGTGGCGAAACGGATCAGCGGGTAATCGGGGTTGAACGACGTGACGACGACTTCGCCGACTTCGCCGGGCGCGACCGGGTCGCCGGTGCCGGGACGGACGATTTCGAGCAGGATGTCTTCGTCGACGATCATGCCGGGATTGACGCGGTCGGCGGTCTCGGTTTCATAGGCGATATTGCCGATGTCGGCCGAGGCGTACATCTGCAGCACGTGCGGCACGCCGTTGTCCTGCAGCCAGCTGCGTAGTAATGGCGGCAGGGCTTCGGCGCTGACCAGCGCGCGTTGCGTGGCGCTGATGTCGGCACCCATGTCGCGGGCTTTTTCGATGATGAGCTTGAGGAACGAGGGTGTACCGACATACGCCGCCGGCTTCAGTTCGGCCATCGCCTGGACCTGCATTTCGGTCTGGCCGCTGCCGGCCGGGATGACGACGCAACCGAGCTTGGCGGCCGCGCCCTCGACCATGAAGGCGGCCGGCGTGAAGTGGTACGAGAAGCAGTTTTGCAGCAAGTCGCCACTGCGCAACCCCAGCGCATGCAGCCCGCGCGCAAAGCGCCACCAGTCATCGCTGCGTCCTTCCGGATCGAAGATCGGCCCGGGCGACATGAAGATGCGACGCAAGCCATCCGGTGCGGTAGAGGTCAGTCCGCCGAATGGCGGCGTGCCGGATTGCAGGCTGTGCAGATCGGATTTGCGGGTGATCGGAAGCTGTGCGAGTGCTGCACGCGACGTGATGCCGGACGCCTCGACTTCACCGAGAATGCGCGCCCAGCCGCTGGCGGTTTGCGCGCGGGCGATCAGGTGCGGCAGGCGCGTCATCAGGTCCGCTTCGCGCTGGGCCGGGGAGCGGGTTTCGAGGTGGTCGAGGGCGTCGGACATGGGAAAGTTTCCGGTGGTATTCAGTAAAAAAATCAATTAGGGTCAGAGTCGAATATTACTTTTGGGCGACAATTAAATTGACTCTGACCCTATTTATGTTCTGTATTGGCGGGCAACGCCGCTTCTACATCGATTACGCCAGCCACCGCTTGCGCCGCCGGTAAAACTTCATGTCCTTGAAGCTCTTGCGCCCCGCGCCCGAGACGCCGAGGTAGAACTCCTTGACGTCTTCGTTGCTGGCCAGGTCCGACGCGGCGCCTTCCATCACAACCCGCCCGCTTTCCAGGATGTAGCCGAAATCCGCATAGCGTAGCGCCACTGAGGTGTTCTGCTCAGCCAGCAGGAACGAGACGTTCTCGCGGCTATTCAGGTCTTTGACGATTTCGAAGATTTCTTCGACGATCTGCGGTGCGAGGCCCATCGATGGCTCGTCGAGCAGGATCATCGACGGCTTGGCCATCATCGCGCGGCCGATTGCGGTCATTTGCTGTTCGCCGCCGGAGGTGTAGCCGGCCTGCGATTTGCGCCGGATCTTCAGGCGCGGGAAATAGGTGTAGATTTTTTCGAGTTCATGGCGCGTTTCGGCGCCGCTGATGTTGCGTGTGTAGGCACCGGTCAGCAGGTTGTCTTCGATCGACAGGTGGGCGAAACAGTGGCGCCCTTCCATGACCTGGATCACGCCGCGCTTGACCAGTTCGTTCGGGGTCAGTTTGTCGACGCGTTCGTCCTTGTATTCGATGCTGCCTTTGGTGACATCGCCGCGTTCGGCGGCGAGCAGGTTCGAGATGGCTTTCAGGGTGGTGCTTTTGCCGGCGCCATTGGCACCGAGCAGGGCGACGATCTTGCCCTGCGGGACTTCCAGAGAAACGCCTTTCAGGACCAGGATCACGTGGTCGTAAATGACTTCGATATTGTTGATGCGCAGTCCTGCGGACATGATTTCTCCTTTGGTAACCGCGTGGTGCGGGTCCGGTTGGGCGACCAGGATGAGGTCGTGGCCGCCCACGGGTTTACTTCATGCACGCAGGCGTGATGTTTTTCTCTTTGGCGTACTTGGCGGCATTGGCCTTGAACAGCGGATGGATCAGGGCTTTGTTGCCTTCGATCCAGTCCGAAATCAGGACCCATTTGGCGCCATCCCATTGCTGGATCTTGACCTTGCCGGACCCTTCGTGGTTATCGCAGCTGGTCTTGATTTCAGGCAGCAGGCCGGTCGCGCCCAGCGTACTCAGGCGGGCATTGGTGATGTTCAGGTTTTCCAGGCCCCAGCGCATTTGCTCGCCGGAGATGACCTTGCCTTTGCCGTATTTGCCTTGCGCGGTACGGATCGCTTCGACGGTAGCAATGGCGACAGACACGCCGCGGTTGTACAGGATCGTGCCAACCTTGGTCTGGTCCTGCATGTTGCCCTTGCCGGCGGCGTAGACGACTTTTTCGATGTCGGTGATGACCGGCACATTTTTACCGGTGACGTTCCAGGTCGCGCTCATGTAACCCTTGGCGGCTTCACCGGCCGGCACCGTGTCTTCTTCCGAACCGGCCCACCAGGAACCGATCATTTTTTCACGCGAGTAGCCGACTTTTTGCGCCGCCTTGATCGCCGTCTGGTTCATGACGCCCCAGCCCCAGAAAATCACGTAGTCGGGATTTTCCTGGCGGATGCGCAGCCATTGCGCGCCCTGCTCGTTGCCCGGATGGGCGACCGGGATCTGGATCAGTGCAAACTTACCGATCAGGCTTTCGGCTTCGAGCGCACCGATCGGCTCCTTGCCATAGGCCGAGTCGTGATACAGGTAGGCGATTTTTTTGCCAGCCAGCGAGCCGCCGTTCTTGGTGGTCAGGTACTTGACGATGGCCGAGGCCTGCATCTGGTACGTCGTCACCAGCGGGAATGCCCACGGGAACACCGAGCCATCGACTGCATCGGTACGGCCGTAGCCGACCATCATCAGCGGTACCTTGTCTTCGGCGGTCTTGTCGATCAGCGCGTACGAAATACCGGTCGCCATCACGTTGTAGGCGGTGCCTTTGGTGATCGGATTCTTGTTCTTGAGGCGCTCGTAGCACTCGACGCCCTTGGCGTTGTTGTACTCGGTTTCACACTCTTCCCAGGACAGCTTGACGCCATTGACGCCGCCTTCTTTCATATTGACGTAGTTCAGATAATCGACATAGCCGCCGTAGAACGACTGGCCGTTTGCGCCGTACGGGCCGACGCGGTAACTCGGGATCGCAATGAACTGGTCATTGGCTTGCGCCACGGCTGGCGTCAGCGGCGCGAGCAGTGTCGCGACGGTAGCTGCGGCGAACAGGATATTTCTCAACTTGGTCATGCTGTCTCCTTCATTTGGATGAGGTACTTTTTTGGGTGCTGCGGTAAAACGTTGCTGCGGTCAGGATCAATGCGGGAACGGCCACAGGCGCAACTTCTCCTTGGTGATCGCCCACATGCGCGCCAGGCCATGCGGTTCGACAATCAGGAAGAAAATAATCAACGCGCCAAACATCATCATCTGGATATGCGACACCGCCGAACCGGACAACGGCAAGTGCAGCAACGCTGCCAGCGGCGGCAAAAAGTTATCCAGGAAAATCGGGAACAGCAGGATGAAGGCCGAGCCGAGGAAGGCCCCCAGGATGCTGCCGACACCGCCGATGATGATCATGAACAGGATGCGGAACGACAGGTCCAGCGAAAAGCCATCCGGCTCGACCGACCCGAGGTAGCAGAACGCGTACAGCGCACCGGCCACGCCGCAATAGAACGAGCTGACCGCAAAGGCCACGAGCTTGGTCTTCATCAGCGGAATGCCGATCACTTCGGCGGCCACATCCATGTCGCGCACCGCCATCCATGCCCGGCCGGTACCGCTGCGCACCAGGTTCTTGGCGATCAGCGCCATGACGGTGACGATGGCCAGCACGAAGATGTATTTCTTCATCGGCGTGTTGATCGCGTAGCCGAACATTTCCAGTTTCTGGGCACTGATGACGCCGGATGAACTGTCATTCGAGAACCATGAAAACTTGGTCAGCACCCAGATCACGAAAAACTGCGCTGCCAGCGTCGCAACGGCCAGATAGAAGCCCTTGATGCGCAGCGATGGCAGGCCGAACAGCACGCCGACGGCTGCCGCACACAAGCCGGCGAGGATGAAGGACACGAGGATCGGGATGCCTTCGATGCGCAGCTGGAAGTTGTACGCCGCATAGGCACCGACAGCCATGAAGGCCGCCGAACCCAGCGACAGCTGGCCGGCGTAGCCGGTCAGGATATTGAGGCCCAGTGCTGCCAATGCCAGTACCAGGAACGGAATCAGAATCGCGGAAAACCAGTACTCGGAACCGAGCAGCGGAATCCCGACAAAGGCAATCGCCAGCACGATGGCCATGCCGATGCGGTCCTGGCGTAACGGAAAAATCTGGCTGTCGGCCACGTAGCTGGTTTTGAATTGGCCGGCTTCACGATAGAACATGGGTGTCTCCTGAATGTGTGAGTGCTAAACGCGGTCGATGTGCTTTTCGCCGAACAGGCCGGACGGCCGTACCAGCAAGAACAGCAACGCGAACACATACGGAAACCAGCCTTCGATGCCACCGAAATTGCCACCGAAGGCGTCCTGCATGACCGGCGGAATATAGATCTCGGCCAGCTTTTCGGACGCGCCGATGATCAGCCCGCCGACGATCGCGCCGGGCACCGACGTGAAGCCGCCCAGGATCAGCACCGGCAAGGCCTTGAGTGCCGTCATCGTCAGCGCGAACTGCACGCCATTGCGCGAGCCCCACAGCAAACCGGCCGCCAGCGCGACGAAACCCGCCACGCCCCAGACGATGGCCCAGATATGCTGCAGCGGAATGCCCAGTGACAGCGCGGCCTGATGGTCGTCAGCGACCGCGCGCAAGGCCCGGCCGATCTTGGTCTTCTGGAAAAACAGCGCCAGCAAGGTCACCAGCACGATGACCATGCCGGAAGCGAACAGGTCGAACTTCGAGATGCCGATGCCGTAGTTGTCCATGATCGACTGGATTGGTTCGTCGACGATACCGAGATTGATCGGCCGCACTTCGCTACCGAACAGCAGCGGCCCGAGGCCTTCGAGGAAAAACGTCAGGCCGATGGTCGCCATGAACAGCGTGATCGGCGGCTGGTTGACCAGCTTGCGCAACACGAAGCGTTCGGTCGACAGCCCGACGATGATCATCACCACGAACGCACCGATGATCGCTGCCCACATCGGCAAGCCCTTGTCCATCAGTCCGACCACCGCCAGCGCGGCGAAATACACCATCGCGCCCTGGGCAAAGTTGAAGACACCGGAGGCCTTGTAGATCAGCACGAAACCGAGTGCGACCAGCGAATACATCAGGCCGGTCAGCATGCCGCTGAGCAGGACTTCAAAGAAAAATTTCATGTGATCCTCTTAATGCGATGTGCCGAGATAGGCCTTGATGACATCCGGATTGGCCATCACTTCGGCCGGCGTGCCGTCACCGATTTTCTTGCCGTAATCGAGCACCACGACGCGGTCCGAGATATCCATCACGACGCCCATGTCATGTTCGATCAGCACGATGGTGGTGCCGAACTGGTCGTTCACGTCGAGCACGAAGCGGCACATGTCCTGTTTTTCTTCGACGTTCATGCCGGCCATCGGCTCATCAAGTAGCAGCAGACTCGGCTCGGCCGCCAGCGCGCGCGCCAGCTCGACGCGTTTCTGCAAGCCGTACGGCAAACGCCCGACCGGCGTCTTGCGGATGTGCTGGATTTCGAGGAAGTCGATGACTTCTTCAACCCGCTTGCGGTGTTCGATTTCTTCGGTGCGGGCCGGTCCCCACCACAGCGCATGGGCAAACAGACCCGACTTCATGCGCGTGTTGCGACCGGTCATGATGTTGTCGAGGACCGTCATGCCCTTGAACAGCGCGATGTTCTGGAAGGTCCGGGCGATGCCCTGGTGCGCCACGCGGGTCGGGTTCATCGCATGGCGCTTTTCGCCATGGAAGGTGATGTCGCCGTGCTGCGGGTGATATACGCCATTGATGACATTGAGCATCGAGCTCTTGCCCGCACCGTTGGGGCCGATGATGGCGCGGATTTCGTGTTCCTTGACGTCGAAGGAAATGTCGGTCAGCGCTTTCACGCCGCCGAACGCCAGCGAAATATTCTGCAGGCTCAGGATCACGTCGCCGGTTTGTCGTTGAGTACTCATGAAGTTCCGATCAGGCTGCGCGCGGGAGAGCGGCGACAATTTTTGCGCTGCGAATTTGCAGGTCGGCGGCGACCATGCCCTTGCGGCCATCTTCGAACTTGACCTGGGTTTCGATGTATTGCGAGGTCTTGTCCGAGTACAGCGCGTCGATCAGCACCGCGTATTTTTCGGCAATGAAACCGCGCCGGACCTTGCGGGTGCGGGTCAGTTCGTCGTCATCCGGATCGAGTTCCTTGTGCAGGATCATGAAGCGATGGACTTGTGAGCCGGCCAGCAGCGGGTCGTGCACCAGGTCGGCATTGACCTTGGCGATGCATTCGGCGATCAGGTCATTGACCGCCGGCAGCGCAGCCAGGTCGGTGTAGCCGCTGTAGGCCAGGCCGCGTCGTTCGGCCCAGTTGCCCACCGCTGCCATGTCGATGTTGATGAAGGCATTGCACTGCGTGCGCTGGTCGCCGAAAGCCACGGCTTCCTTGATGTACGGGAAGAACTTCAGTTTGTTCTCGATGTACTTCGGCGCGAACATCGCGCCATCGGCCATCTTGCCGACATCCTTGGCGCGGTCGATGATCTTCAGGTGGCCATCGGCATCGAAGAAGCCGGCGTCGCCAGTGAGGAAAAAGCCATCGGCATCGATCGCTTCGGCGGTCGCATCGGGGCGCTTGAAGTAGCCGGTCATCAGGCCGCGCGAACGCACCAGTACTTCGCCGCTGTCGCTGAGCTTGATCTCGACGCCCTTCATCGGCTTGCCGACCGTGTCGAGCTTGACGTCGCCGGAACGCTGCATGCAGACCGACACGCAGGTTTCGGTCATGCCATACAGCTGCTTGAGGTTGATGCCGAGCGAACGATAGAAGTCGAACAGGTCGGGCCCGATCGCTTCGCCGCCGGTGTAGGCCACGCGCAGGCGCGACAGGCCCAGCACGTTTTTCAGCGGACCATAAATGAGCAGTTCGCCGAACGCGTATTCGAGCCGGTCGAGCAGGCTGACGCTGCCTTTGCCATCAAGGATAGGAATGCCGACACGCCGTGCCACGGCCATGAAATGATGGAATAGCTTGCGCTTGATCCAGCTGGCGTCTTCGATGCGGATCATCACTTGCGTGAGGATGTTTTCATAGACGCGCGGCGGACCGAAATAATAGGTCGGGCCGATTTCGCGCAGGTCGGTCATAACCGTCTCCGGCGACTCCGGGCAGTTCAGGCACAGGCCCGTCAGATGCGCTTGCCCATACGAGTACAAAAAGTCGCCGACCCACGCCAGCGGCAGATAACAGAGCACGTCATCGGCTTCGGTTAGCTGGTCGAACTCGACCAGGTTGGTAGCGGTGGCGATCATCGCTGCATGCGAATGGCAGACGCCCTTCGGCTTGCCGGTGGTGCCCGAGGTGTACAGGATGATGGCGGTGTCGTCGGGCTGGCCGAGATTGACTTCGCGCATGAAAAAATCGGGATGGGCGAGGTCGTACTTGCGGCCGATTTCCTGCAGCTTGGCGTAGCTGTCGAGCTCGGGCTGGGCGTAATGGCGCAGGCCGCGTTCGTCATCGACGATGATGTGATGGATCCGGTCGGCCATTGCCGGCTGGGTCTGCTTGATCTCGAAGAGCTTGTCGACCTGCTCCTGGTCTTCGACCACGGCGAAGTCGATCTCGGCATCCTGCAGCACGTAGGCCATGTCGGCCGCCGGCGCATCCTGATACAGCGGCACCGGCACGCCGCCCAGGCATTGGACTGCCGACATCGCCCAGTACAGACGCGGCCGGTTGTCGCCGATGATGGCCAGATTCATGCCGCGCTTGAAGCCGATCGCCGCCAGCCCGCAGGCCAGCGCACGGACTTCGGCGGCGACTTGCGACCAGCTTGTGGCTTGCCAGATACCGAGGTCTTTTTCGCGGAAGGCGGCCTTGTGCGGCCGTTGCTGCGCGTGTTGCAAGAGCAGGTGCGGGAACGTCGTTCCCGTCGCCTTGGTTGTTGTCTCCACCATGGTCCTCTTATATTGGGTGCTGCTTGCCGGACTGTGTCCGGCGCGGTGGCACTGCTCTCTGGCAGTGCTCGACGGGTAGTGTGGTCGTTGAAACTGACGCGACTCTTACTGTGATTTTTTCTATTTCAGTGATGGGCAATTCGATTGCGCACGATCAAATCGCGCCTGCACCACCGGTACGTCTACAATGACAACGTCCGGCTTTTGTTTGATAGATAGTAGTTGCTCGTCTCGCTGCAGGTTGTCACCGGCACGACAATCAAGGATTTATTTCATCACTTTCGTTGGCGCACTGCACCATGACCCCAGTTCCTTCCAGCATCGCGCAATTCCTCGATCAGACCTTTTGGGCACCGTCGCTGACCCAGGCGCAGCGCGAGCGTGTTGCCTGCGAAATGAGCGAGCGCGTGGTGCCGGCCGGCGGGTATGCCTGCCGCAAGGCGGAACCCGTCGATCACTGGATCGGCGTGATGTCGGGCCTGCTGAAAATGAGCAGCGTCTCGCCCGAAGGCAAGATCGTCACCTTCACCGGCATGGGGCCGGGCGGCTGGTTTGGCGAAGGCTCGGTGCTGAAAACCGAAGTGCGCCGCTACGATGTGGTGGCGCTGCGCGAAAGCCGGCTGGCGTATATGCCGCGCGCGACCTTCACGTGGCTGCTCGACACCAGTATTTCGTTTAACCGTTTTTTGCTGCTGCAATTGAACGAGCGTCTCGGCCTGTTTATTTCGCTGGTCGAATATGACCGCATGCTCGACCCGGATACGCGCGTGGCACGGTGCCTGGCGGCGCTGTTCAATCCATACCTGAATCCGCACAATGGCTTGCAACTACAGATCTCGCAGGAAGAAATCGGCTACCTCTGCGGCACCTCGCGCCAGCGTGCCAACCAGGCCTTGCAGGTGCTCGAAAGAGATGGCTTGCTGAGTGTGGATTACGGTGGCATCACGATACTGAACCTGGCCGGCTTGCGACTTTTCGGCAGTTGATGGCCGACGCCAGGCGCGTGGCCACCATTGAACCGGGTGTTTCCATCACGGAAACGCTGTGGCATATTGTCCGTTGCATTGCCCTCTTCTCCCCTGACCAACCCGGAACGCTGCAATGACTTTTACCGATGCAATCAAGACCTGTTTTTCGAAATACGCCGACTTCAACGACCGCGCGTCGCGCGAAGAGTACTGGTACTTCGCCTTGTTCACGTTGCTCGGCAGTCTCGTGCTGACGATGATCGACAACACCGCCAGTGGTGTGTTTTCGCTGGTCACGCTGGTGCCGTCGATTGCTGCTGCGAGCCGTCGCCTGCACGATACCAACCGCAGCGGCTGGCTGCAGCTGTTGTGGCTGGTACCGCTGATTGGCTGGATCGTGGTGGTGGTGTTCCTGGTGCAGCAGGCAAAAGAACCCAATCAGTTCGGGGTGTCCCCGGACCATTCGTTGTCGTGACATTAAACGGAGCTTGTTACCATGAACATTGAGCCGGATGCTGCTACCGAAATCGCCCTGCTGCGCCAGCAGCTCGCCGTCAGTGAAGAAGAACTGCGCACCTTGCGTGCCGGGATCACGTCACTGATCCGGCATGATGCGCTGACCGGCGTGATGAACCGCCGCACGCTGCTTGAAACGCTGGATGGCGAACTGCAACGTTCGCGCCGGACCGGCCAGCCGTTCTGTTTCGCCATCGTCGATCTCGATCACTTCCGTCGCATCAATGAACAATACGGTATGGCCGCCGGTGACCGCGTGCTCAAGGCCGTGTCGGACACCGCCCAGAAATTATTGCGCGGCATGGACCGTTTCGGCCGGCTCGGCGGCGAAGAATTCGGCATCGTGATGCCGGCCACCTGGCTCGATAGCGCGGCCACGGCAATGACGCGCCTGCGCACGGCGGTCGCCGCCTGCGACTGGGCCGGCATGACTGACGGCACCGTCGTCACGTTTTCGGCCGGCCTGACGACCAATGCGCCGGCCGACACGGCCGGCCACCTGCTGCAACGCGCCGAATCGGCCCTGCTGCAAGCCAAGCTCGATGGCCGTAATTGCACGGTCGTCGTGGAAGAACCCTTACCTACTATGACGGACCCTGATGACTGATCCCTTGCATGGCATGACCCTCGAAGCAATGCTCACCGCGCTGGTGGCGCAACACGGCTGGGAGGGATTGGCGCAGCGCATCGATGTGCGTTGCTTCAAAAGTGATCCGAGCATCAAGTCCAGCCTGACTTTTTTGCGCCGCACGCCATGGGCGCGGGCGGAAGTGGAAGCACTTTTTTTGCGTCTTGCCCCGCTCTGAAGCGCACTGATGACCCTGTCGTTGCAACGATGATACGGTTCCCGACAGACCTGGTGGTCGGGTTATCCAGAGCGCTGGTTCAGACTGCTTGCCACGGGTCCGCTTCCGGTTCCGGAAAAGTGCTGCTGATGAAGTCGATGAAAGAGCGCACTTTGGCGGACAGCTGGCGGCGACTCGGATAGACCATCGTGACTGCCAGCTTGCCCAGATGATGCTGCGGCAGCAGGCGCACCAGCCGGCCCGAACTCAGGTCATCCCCGAGCGTGAAGGACGAGCGGATGACAATGCCCATGCCGGCCAGCGCGCACTGGCGCAACAGGTTGCCATCGTTCGACACCAGCTTGCTGGTAATCGGGACATCGACGCTGCGCTTGTTGATGATGAGGCTCCAGTGATGCCGCAATTGTTCGTACGCAAAATTGAGGCAGACATGCTGCGAGATATCTTCCGGCTCCAGCGGTGCACCGTGCAGCCGGATGTAATCGGGCGAGGCACACAGGATGATGTCCGACAGGCCGAGCTGGCGCGCAATCATGCTGGCATCGAACTTCTGCAGTTCAATAAACATGCCGATGTCGAAACCTTCTTCGACCAGATCGACCGTGTGGTCCGACAGCGTGACATCGAGTTTTACCTCCGGAAATAGCAGCGCATAGCGGGGTAACAACTGCGCCAGTTGCAACTGGCCAAAACCAAGGTGCGAGTAAATCCGTAACGTGCCGGCCGGCTTGTTCGACTGCGACGACGCCATCGCATCGGCATCGTCGATATCCTGCAGGATCTGCTTGGTGCGTTCCAGATAGATCAGGCCGGTCTCGGTCAGCGACAAGCGGCGCGTCGTGCGATTGAGCAAGCGTACGCCCAGATGTTTTTCGAGGTCTGCGACGTGGCGGGTTACCACCGCATTCGACATGTCCAGGGCCAGGCCGGCACCGGCAAAACTGCCTTGCTCGACCACCTTGGCAAAGACGCGCATCGATTGCAAGCGATCCATCGGACATCCTGATTGTGTGTTCGGGCGGCCATTATTCCACTGTTCCGGTGCGGGGTGATCTATCAGTTTCGATACATTTCAGGACAGCTTATCCGGGGCGCGTTCGTGCCTCTGTTGCGGGTGTCGCTGAGAGTGTCCGCGTCACTGATGTCTCGCCAATCCCTCTTCCTGTTCCCACTTATCTGTATCAAACCTGAAACCAAGCAGGACCGTTTGAGGGATTTTTTGTCGCCTTTCGGGCGACAAAACTAGCTGCCAAGCGGTGTGGCACGTCGCTTGCGATGTTAGCCCCGATGCGACCGGGACGTGGATGAAAATTCCGGTAGTGGTCGCCGCATTGAGGTGGCATCAGAGGCACTTTTCTGCCAATTTTTTTTACCGTTCCAGGAGGGCTGAAATGTTGCAGATTTCATTGAAGACCATGCTGGCGGTCCTTGGTGCGGCTGTGCTGTCCGTACCGGTTGGCGCGCAGCACGTGTCGTCGGGCTTGCTGCCGTCGTCGCTTAGCGTGATTTCGGATACGGCACTGTCCAACGCAACAGGCCACGTCGGATTCAATTCAAGCGCCGGTCAGGGTAACGCGCAGTCCAACGCGACTGCCTTGGGTTTCGGCGGTAGCGGCGTCATCAGTGGTGCCGATCTGGTCAGCGACCATCAAGGTGCGGTAGCCGTCAACGGCGTGCGGGGTAATGAGGACGTGGTCATTCGTGGTGATGCTTTCCGGGCAGCGCGTGGCGTGATCTCCGTCAATCAATCCAGTGGCAGTGGCAATGCGCAAACCAACATGGTCTTGCTTGGTATCAGCGGCATATCGGAAATCGCGATCGATCAACTGGTGCAGGTCAGTGCTGTTGCGCCGGCTGATTCTGCCGGGCCCGAAGCCAGACCGGCGGTGCGTCGCGCCGAGATTGCCGACTCAGCGTTCGCCGGTTCGCGCGGCATTGTTCAGGTCAACCAATCGGCGGGATTGGGCAATCGTACCGCCAACGTGTTCGCACTCAACGTCAGTTCCGTAGTGCCGTAGCCGGGGAATGGCACGGAGTTTTTGCAGGTGGAAGTGGGCAGTGCCGTTCAGTACGTCGACCGACGTATTTTTATTCATATTCTTAAGGAGGACTTCATGAAACCAACTAAATTCGTTCTTGCTGCGGCACTGGCTGCTGCCTTTGCTGCGCCTGCCATGGCCGGTGAAGTGACGGGCGTTACCGCGTCCCTGATCGCCAACGGCACCGTCATCGGCAATGCGATTGGCGTGTCGGGCCGCATCGGTGTTGCGGGTGACATCAATGTGCTATCGGAGTCGGGTGCCGTGCTGGATACCGAGCAATTTTCTACCGTTACCGTGACACCGGCCATCGTCACCCCACCCGCCGGTGTCGGCTCGACGGGCGGCACAACAGGTGTGGTGGCTGATCCCAACACTGCCACCATCGACGGTACGGCCGGGAACAATGCGCAGGGCAATATCGCCATCAACGTTGCTGCGGGTAATGGCAATGGACAGAGCAATTCTGTCGCGTTGTCGGCCGTCGATGCACAGCGGGTATTTGCCTCGGCGCAAACCTTCGCTGAACAGCGGTCCAACAACACCATTACGGTCGCTCCGCTCCAGGTAAATTCTGCTTATCTGGTGGATGCATTGTCCGGCGCAAGCGGCAATATCAGCGCGAACGTTGCGGGTGGCGACGGAAACCTGCAACAAAACCAGCTGGCTGCTTCGGTTAATTCGAATGGCACGCTGGCCAAGGCAACGGGCTCGAATCTGCAGGACATTCGTGGCACCGTCATTCTCGGCGCTGGTGGCATCAACACGGCCACATTGGGTGGGGCTGCACTGTCTGGCGCCCAAGGAAATATTGGTGCCAATATCGCGGCGGGTATCAGCAACGTGCAACGTAACAGTCTGTCGATCGCAGCCGCTTCCGGACTCTGATCGTATTTCGGGCGCTGGCTTTGAGGAAGGTTTTACTCCTCCGGTCAGCGCCGGCTTGATGGATGGTTGCTTTCCTGTGCATGCCGTTTCTGCTGGCGGTAGCAAGGTCTACGAGGGGATAGGTGATGGATAAGCGCCTCTGGTCTGTTGCTGTCGTGATGCTGGCAAATTGTGTCGGGCACGGGCCGTTGCATGCGCAGCAGAGTGGCGCTCTTGTCGGCTCGCACCAGGAAATTGGCAATGTCGTGCCGGGGCTTTCTACGCAGAGGCTGGCCATACGGTCGTTGCGCGACTTGCGTTTCAAAGGGCTGGTTCAGCAACAGCAGGATTTCAGTTGCGGTGCCGCTGCGTTGGCGACATTGCTGCAGCAAGTCTACGGACGACCGATCAGCGAGGCCGACGTGATTGCCGACATGCTGAGAAATACCGATCCGGAGTTGGCGAAATCCCAGGGATTTTCGCTGCTTGACATGAAGAGCTACGTAGAACGTATCGGGTTACGCGGACGTGGCTATGTGGTTGATCGCACAAGCTTGCGGGCGGTCAAGATCCCGGTAATCGCGCTACAGAATAATGGCGGTTACAAACATTTTGTGATCATCAAGAAAGTAGTTGGCGACACGATATTCATCGCCGATCCCGCGCTGGGTCACCGGCAAATGGTGCTGGATGATTTTGTCAGCGGCTGGAACAACATCGTATTTGCCGTCGTCGGGGACGGGCTCCGGGCGGACAACGCACTGATTGCCTCCGCTCAGCCGCTAGCGCCATTGCAGAGGGCGGGCATCGTGACGCAAACATTGCCGCAGCAACGTCAGTTCGGTTTGCTGGGCATCGATACTTTTTAATGTGAAGGGAAATCGTATGCAATCAAAGCAATTGCGCCGCACCTTGGCAGCGTTCGCGATAGTCGCCGCCCCGCTGCCCGTGACGACGCATGCGACACCGATGGCGGTGTGTACCAGTGACGGTTTGTGCGGCCGGGCACAGGCCATGGAAGCACAACACCTGGCCGGAGTCACCGGAAAATTCAGCCTTGGTGGCGAGGTAGTGGGTATGAATTTGCAGATGGCTTCTTCCTGGCAGGCAGCCAACGGCCAACATCTGAATGGCAAGGCCAGTCTTGCCCTGGCCTTGCCGGGTGCGAACGGTGCGGTCGAGCCGCAAGCGAGCATACAGACGCAAGCAAGCGTGAGCGAGCCGACGTCGTCATCGCTGCCCGGTACCGGCCTGGTCAGCAGTGGAAAGGGGCTCAACAGCATTGCCGGAGCTACGCAACTGGTGCAGGTTGCCGGCGACAATAATGGCGCGTCCAACCTGACTACGATCGATGTGAGCCCGCGCGCGATTGTCTTGCCTGGCGGAGCCAACACCCCCCGCGCCGAATCGATCGCGGCCAATGGTGCGAAAGTGACCGTCGATTTTGCCAATAACGGCATTGCACTGGCACTGAACGTACCGGGTGCGGGATCCGCGCAACAACGCCTCAATACCCTCAATGCAAACAATATTTTGCAAAGCATACAGATCGCCGCGGATCGCCAGCAGGTGATGAATCAGCTTCAATTGCAGTTGCAGGTGCGTCCGCAAACTGCTGCCGTATTGGCGGCCGAGGGATTCGGTCAATCCCTGAACATGCTGCGTGGTCGTTGATCTCTCTGCTGTGGATTGTCGATGTCCTGCCCTGCTGCTCAGGCGGGGCATTTTTATAGTCGAGTTGACCGACGCGGGTGAGGTCTTGGCTTGAATTGCCCCGTAAAACTTTTTCCCGGAATCTGGAATTTATGAAACGACATTACCGCAGATGTTTTCCTGCCCTGTCCCTGGCGGCTTCGCTCGCGCTGTTGCCACTTTGCGCATGGAGCGCTGATCACGACGAGGCCGGCACCATCGTGACGGGCACTTCACCCGAATCGCACTTCAGCCGTCAGGAAGAAGCGATCCGGCGCTTGCAGCAACGCGTGGATTACCTGGAGCAACGTGCACTGGCAAGCCCCGATCTGAAAACCGTCGTCGGGCGTGGTCCTGCAGGGACCGCAAGCGCGACTTCTGCAGGCACGCCGGAGCAGCCTGTCGATGCGCGTATCAGTGCCAACCCGCCGCTGGCGCCGGCGACACAGACGACACAAGCGACACAGGCGGGTGGCAATGCCGCCGGCGGCTCCGCTGGTACGGTGCAGGGTACGGCGATTACCAGCACCCAGGGAATTCCATTGTTCGACAACCGATTTTCGTTTGAGCAAGGACTGACCTACACCCACTACGACAAACGTAGCCTGGTACTGAGTGGTTTCCTGGCGCTGGACGCGATCCTGCTCGGCAAGGTTAATTTGCAGCAGATCCGAACGGATCAATTCCAATATGACCTCACCGGTCGCTGGAATTTGTCAGAGCGTCTGAGTGCAGATTTCAATGTGCCGGTTGTCTATCGGAATTCGACCTATATTTCGCCGGGCGCGGGAAGCGCCGCCTCCGCCTTCAGCGATGGTTCGAATCATTCCGGGTCGGTCGGGGATATTAATGCGGGGGTGTATTTCCAGATGCCTAAAGGTGCCACGTCTGACATCGACTGGATTGTCAGTGCTCGCATGAAAGCGCCTACGGGGCGTGCGCCATTTGGCATCAAGTTGGTCGAAAATACGGACCCGAACAATAACAACTTGCTGATTCCAACACGTCAGCCTACGGGCAACGGAATATGGGCAACGACGCTGGGCTTGTCGCTCCTGAAAGTTACCGATCCGATGGTGTTGTTCGCCAATCTTGGCTACACCTATAACTTCAAGCGCAGCTTTGCCGATCTGTCGAGTTCGTTGACAACGGTTACACCGGGGGAGGCCAAGATCGGGAATGCCTGGTCACTCGGTGCGGGTTTCGCTCTTGCATTGAACGATAAAACATCGGCCAGTTTTTCATACGCGCAGTTACTACAGCAGGTGTCGCGCTTGCGTGCCGACGGTGGTGATTGGGTGCGTCAGGTTGGTAGTGATTCAAATTCTGCGAGCTTCAATGCCGGCTTGACGCATCAGTTGACGCCGCGGCTGTCGATGGTCGGAACGCTATCGATGGGGCTCACACCGGATGCCCCGAATTTTTCGGTCGGGATCAAATTCCCCTATACGTTCTGATCAGACCGTGAAAAATGAGTGACGGGTTTGTGCCTGTGCTTGCTATGTAGCGTCTTGCCGCATTAATTCACTATGTACCCATCAGTATCCGGACACTCAGGCTCCGGGGTGCTGATTGCCGATACGAGTTGCAGGAACTGGGTGTCCGGTTGAGCTTGTGCTTCAAAAAATGAAGGCTTCAAGCGATATTTATCGATTAACCGGTACAAGGTGACCCGCGACACGCCCAGCAACTGTGCCGCCACGGAAACCTGGTTGCGTGCCTGGGAAAGTGCGCGCTCGATCATGCGCCGGTCAGCTTCCGCACGGGCATCTTCGAGTGACATCAGCATCGTCGATGGCGACGCCGGATCGAAGCCGAGATCCTCGGGTTGAATAAACCGGCCATCTGCCATGACAACCGCACGCTGGACGCGGTTCACCAGTTCGCGGACGTTGCCCGGCCAATTGTGGTGCAGCAGGGTGTGCAAGGCGGCTTTGGAAAAGCCACGCAGGCTTTTGTTGTGACGACTGGCGAAGCGCGTGAAGTAGTGACGTGCCAGTTCTTCGATGTCTTCCAGGCGATCAGCAAGTCGGGGCGTGGTGATGCACACCACATTGATGCGGTAATACAGGTCTTCGCGGAATCGACCGCGGGCGACCGCATCGGCCAGATCGATGTGCGTCGCCGCGATGATCCTCACGTCAATTGTCAATGTCTGGTTTCCGCCGATGCGCTCGATGGTTTTTTCTTGGAGGAAGCGAAGCAGGTTGACCTGCATCTCCATCGGCAGATCGCCGATTTCATCGAGGAACAGTGTTCCGCCTTGTGCCGCCTCGATGCGTCCGATCCGGCGCTGGATGGCACCGGTGAAGGCGCCTTTTTCGTAACCGAATAATTCGGACTGGAATAATTGTGGAGGGATTGCGCCGCAGTTGACCGCAACAAAGGGAGCATGCCGCCGCGTTGATTGACGATGTATCGATTGCGCGGCCAGCTCTTTGCCGGTGCCGGACTGGCCATCGATCATGACGGGGGCATCGGTACGCGCCACCCGCTTAATCTGATGAAACAAGCGTTGCATCGGCGGTGTTCTTCCCAACATTGGACTGTGTTTTTCGCCGGCAATACTTGACTCCGGCCAGATATTGCGCGGTTGCGTGCGTACAAAAGCCATGCCGCGAGCATGTCGCAACACCAGAATGATGTGTTCGATGGGAGCCGGCAAGGCGATGAAGTTAAACAGATAGTCAGCAACCAGATTACGTACCGCCGGTAGCCCCACCAGATCATGGGCGATCAGGCCAACCCAGGTGATGCCGCTGTGGGCCAGCATCGGTTCGAAAGCACTCAGCCGTTGCAGCCACATGAGGTCTGCCACCAGCACGACCCCGACTGTGCAACCAGTACGGCCTGCTTGTTCGGCGGTATGGCATTCATGTAGCACCATGCCGACATGACGCATCGTGTTGACCACGGGATATTCTGACAAGGGATGTCCGGGTGGCTGAAGCAGCACCACGGCTTGATTGCGCCGGAATGACGTCGCGTCATGAAGCATGCTGTGTTACCCGCTCTGTGCTGGATGGTGTTCTGACAGTACTCGAATGATCTGGCTGAAGCGTATCGCTTGAGTACCCCGGATAGGTGACGTCATACGTCTTGGCACCTCTGCCAAGATTATCAAGTCACTCCCTGCAGGGTTTGTGGCAGGTCAAAATCACGTGGTAACCGGTTGGATCGATGTCACGCCAGTTGCAGTTGTTGTACCAGTTGCGTGGCGCGCTGCATCCCTTCTGCATTCAGGGCTAGCGTGGGCTCACCGCTATGGCTGAACAGGGTGGTTTCGCGCCGCAATACCGCTGAAAAATTATTGGTGTCGTGACAATGCATCTGTTTGACGATGTCGCGGATACGCCACAAAGGGGTCTGCCGGATTCCCTGCAGCAAGTCGGAGTAACCGATTAGCAGGGCAGCATTGACAGTTTTGTGGGCCATATTGCTTCCGGGGATATCCGTCAGCTGGGCAAAGTCGATGGCCGGATTGCAGCGCGCCACTGGCAGTGATGCGCTTGTGGTGATGTCGAATTCCGGCTGCGCGTAGCGCGCCAGTTCAATTTGTACGAAAGCGGCGGTTCCTTCGATGCGAATGCTTCCTTGCGGCGTCTGTACGACAGCATGGCAGATTGATTGCGTCATCATTGTTCCTTCACGGTATGGACTTGTCGCCATTAGACGCCGTGGATGTGTCGGCGATTTCTCCGTTTGATGAGTCAATGTGTCTGCCACCTCCCGTTATTTCCGGATGCCCCCAACGACGGGTGACCCTATCTGTGCATGGCAGCGCCAGAGCGGATGGCCTGACGCGAGGTATTTGATTTCAAATGGCGTGATGGGTGCGGGGGGCGCATAGGGTTCGACGTTCACGTCGGTCACCCCAAGCTGGCGCAAGGCAAGCGCAAATTCTTCGACATAGACCGGCCAGTTGCTGCGGCACTCGATCATGCCGCCTAATGCGACCGCGGCAGGGAAGGCCGGGTGCCCGTGCCAGCGCCGTCCGAGGTGGCCGATTTTAGGCCAGGGATTCGGGTAGAGCAGGTAGTGCCTCGATAGTGGTATGCCGGCGTCGCCCATCAGCCGCCAGAAGTCTGCCAGCTCGGCGCGCAGCAACAGGGCATTGGGTGGCGGCGGGCCCGGCCATTGGGTTTTCCGGTCGATCCGGTCCGCCGATTGATCGACACCGACGACGAAACTGTCCGGTGATTGTGCTGCCAGATGATACGTTGACAGGCCAACTCCACACCCGGCATCGAGGATCAGCGCCGGCTCTCCCGCGCTGCGCCACTGCTGCACGAACAGGTCGAAAGCGGCCCGATTGTAGGGCATGACAGGTTTCAGGTAAGGCGAAGCGAGGTGCCGTGCGATCAGATACGGCAGGTGCGTGTGGGCTTCGGTCTGGGGGCTGGTAACGGGGCGGGAATTGGCATGCATGCGCGGAGTATACCCGCGGCATGCACGCGGCGGCCGGTCGTCAGTGCATGATCACAGGGTTGTGCATCACTTCATCGTAACCGGCGAGAAAGGCGTCGAATTGTTCGGCGTTGGGATTGCTGGCGATGAGTTTTTCGACATTCCCGCGGAAGGCTTCGGCCAGTGAGCCGGCGATGAATATCTCCCGCTTGCCTGGCTTGTCCATGATTTCATATCCGCCGGAGCGCAGCGCTTCCAGCGCGGTGTCTGCGCCGAATTCCACGACGCTGTACTGGTCACTGTTATAGATCAGATTCATCATGTTTCCTTGGTCGGTTGAATGCAGATTGCATCCTTCCCGATTGCAGGTTGGGCTGCTTCACGCAAAATCAATGGCAACGCAGCGCAGGTCGGTATTGAGTTGCAGGTAGGTATCGTAGGGCGTGTTGGTCAGGAACTGCCTGGTTTGTTCCAGGTGTGCCGTACTCGCGAGGCTGATGAACAGATAATCCGGTGGGTGGCGCAGCATCCGGTTGAGCGTGACGCGCATGGTCAGGTTGCCGATGCAGCACGGACAACCTGGCGCGATGCGGGCAATTAAACAGTCCTTGTCAGACTGCATACCGGCAAGTGCACTGGCGCTGTCCGGCATGCCTTCAAGGATCACGGCGATCCGGCTACGCAACGGTAGCGCGGCCATGGCCTTGGCGATGACGCTCTCCCGTTGCAAGCTATTTGCTCCGCTGACCAGCGTGGTCAGGGTCATCCGCCGCGCCTGACCAGTTTGCTTGGCTCGACACCAAGCTGTTTGAGCTTGCGGTAAAGATGGGTACGTTCTAGGCCGGTCCTTTCTGCCACCCGCGTCATGCTGCCACCCTCCCGTACCAGATGATGCTCGAAATACGCTCTTTCGAAGGCATCGCGAGCTTCACGCAGCGGTAACTCGAAAGAGACCGTGAACCCCTGCGAGACCGGCGCGGCAACGATGTCGGCGGCCAGTGCGGAAAGTACCGGCGAGATCTGCACGGTGCTGGCAATGTGGTGGGAATGCGAATTCGCCGAAGCCTCGCTGGACAGGGTTGTCGGACGTGCCTGGAAACTCGGCGGCCGTACCGGTTCCTTGCCACGGGATAAGCCTTGCTGAACGGCTTTCAGGAGTTTTTGCAAGGCGATCGGTTTTTCAAGGAAATTCATGGCACCGATGCGTGTTGCCTCGACCGCTGTATCGATCGTCGCATGACCGGACATCATGATCACCGGCATGGTCAGCAAGCCATCGCGTTGCCACTCTTTGAGCAGAGTGACGCCATCGGTGTCCGGCATCCAGATATCGAGTAGCACCAGATCAGGTGCGCCGTTTGCGCGCGCATCCCGCGCTTGCTGGGCATTTTCGGCAGTCAGGATGACGTGGCCTTCGTCGCTCAGTATTTCTGAAAGCAATTCACGGATGCCCATCTCGTCATCTACTACTAGTATATTTGCCATGTGCCGATCTCCCTTTTTAAACGGTTTTTATCCCTGAGTCCTTATTTGGGGCGGATCCGATATCTACTTCCGGTTGCTCTCCCGGAGCCAACTTTAACAGCAAAATTAGCACTTTTGCACCGTTTGATTCAATTCGATTAAGAATATCGATGCGCCCGCCGTGTTCATCGACGATTTTTTTTACCATGGCCAGTCCCAGGCCCGTTCCTCGCGGCTTCGATGTCACGTACGGCTCGAAGGCGCGCTTGAGAATTTTTGCTGAAAATCCAGGCCCGTTGTCACTGATCGCAAAACGGACCGCCTGGCAAGTCTTGCCGTTCGCGCTCTGATAGTGCACTACCTCGGTAAGCACATCGATACATGGCGCCGCACTCTCGGCAGAGCGGTCCACTACGGCGTCCTGCGCATTTTGCAGCAGGTTATGAATCACCTGACGCAACTGGGTCGCGTCGCCCATGACCATCGGCAAACCCGGTGCCAGTAAGGCATTGATGATCGCGCGTTCGTCGCCGCCGGTATAAAGATGCAGGACTTCCTCGACGAGCGCATTGAGGTTGAGTGGCGAGAGTACTGCCGGTGGCGTTTTGGCGTAGTCGCGGAAGTCATCGACCATCCGCTTCATGGCCGTTACCTGATTGACAATCGTCGCGGTACTTTTGTTCAACATGGCGGCATCTTGGGGCAGCAATTTGTCCTCAAGTTTCATTTGCAGCCGCTCGGCCGACAGCTGGATCGGTGTCAACGGGTTCTTGATTTCGTGTGCGAGACGTCGTGCAACTTCGCCCCAGGCAATCGAACGCTGTGCCGAAATGACTTCCGAAATGTTATCGAATACGACGACATAACCGCTGCCGCGCGCGACCGGGAGGCGCGAACCACGCGCCAGCAGCGTGATGTCATCGTCACGGCTGGCATCACCGCTGTTCCTTGGCACCTCGATCTGCTGTTGCCAGTGCAGGCCGGCATTGCCATTGTCGGCACCGGCTGATTGGGCACTCTGGGTCGAAAACGCATTGCGGACGGCATCGGCAAACGGCTCGAGTCCAGCGATCATCGCCAGTGGCTGGTTCAGATACGGTTCGACCTCGTGTTGCAGGATCCGCGCGACGGACTCATTACACGTGACCAGGCAAAATGTGTCGTCCAGCACCATCACGCCGGCCGACATGTTGGCCAGCACGGATTCCAGATAGGCCTTCGCATTTTCGAGCTCGATACGGTTGATTTCAACAGCGGCACGGGCATCGAACAATTGCCGCGTCATCGTGTTGAAGGACTGCGTCAGCGTCCCGAGTTCGTCCGAGGTCGCCACGATTGGTCGCGGCGACAGATCGCCTTCCGCCACGGCTTTAGTTCCTTCGGCCAGTAGCAGCAGGGGTTCCGCCAGATCGCTGGCGATCAGGAACGCGCTGACGATGGCGGCAAAGATGGCCAGCAAGAGCGTCAGTGTCAGTGTCACGATGTAAATTTTGCGCAAGCCGGAACGACTCAATGAGCGCTCCTGATATTCGCTGTAGGCCGCCCGCAGCGCCTCCGCATTCGTGGCCAGCGAGGACGGTACAGGCTGAATCAATTGCAGAAAACGCGCCTCGGATTGCAGCGACAGCGCGTTGCGTCCGGACGGGACTTCGACCACGACGCGCAGGCGCAGGTTATTGATCGCATCGGCCGCCGGCGGCGTGGTGCGCGCTGCCGTGGCATCGATTTCGCGGGGTTCGGGCTGACCTTCCATGCCGGTGTAACCGCGCGAAAGCCGGGCCTGACGCAACATGTTGGCATTCGGGATGTCCGGCACGATGGTGCTGAGCTGACCGCCATCAGTGGCGATCACACGGCCGCTGGCCGTGACGATGATGGCTTCCTGGGTACTGCTCTGTTCACGCCAGCGAGCCAGTTGCCGCATCTGGCCGCTATCGGGCAAGTCCGACAACTCGATCGCGAGGTTATGCGCTTTGGTGCTCAGGTCGCTGAGCGAGGAATCCAGTGCTGCGCGGCCAAGATTGAGTCCGGATTCGAGCGCAGCTTCCACCCGGACATCAAACCAGGATTCGATTGAGCGGGACACGAACTGCACCGACACCGTATAGATCAACAGTCCGGGCAGGATGCCGATCACGGCGAACAGCAACACCAGACGGGCCATCAAACGCGAACCGAACAGGCCGCGCTTGTAGCGGGCATACAAGCGCGCCAGCAACAAGGTCACCAGTGCCAGCAGCGCTACCGTAACCAGAACGTTAAGACCGAGCAACCAGGGATAGTGCTGGTCGAAAGAAGCCGAATTATCCGACGCCGAGGCCAGCAGGAACAGCAGGATCGCGACGATCGCTCCGCCCACCACCAACGCATATCGCAATGCCCGTTGCACGACTATTCAGCCTTGTAGAGAAAAGTTTTCCAGTCTGACGACAAGCGCCAGTCGGCGTTGTTGATGGCATTGACCTGAAAAGGTTTAGCCAGCTGGGCGACATCCAGTCGCATGCGTACCGCCACGGAATAAACGGCATCGGTCTTTAGTGCATTGCGATCCGCCACCAGCCAGCGGCTGGGTCGGCGGATCAGTGACAGCGCGTCGTCCAGCGTGCTGAAACTCTGCTGTAACCGGCCAAGGATCGCGGCGTGGTATTGCCGTGTCAGGACGTTATAGGACAAGCGGATGGTTTGAGATTCGGTAATGGCTTTTTCGTCGAACCAGTACCAGCGCGGACGCGTCAGTTCGATTTCCGTCGTGAAATACAGTGGCAGGCCGTGGGTAATGGCGTCTTCCAGGCCGCGATTGAGTTCGAACGCGAAGGTCGCCGATAGTTTGACGCCCTCGTCGGTCGACTCGAGATGGGCCTGCGTGATATCGACGCCTTCGGCGTGCGCCACGGGTCCCAGCAAGAGCAGCAACGCCATCATCCAGCCGCGCAGTAGCGTCACCACGGTAACCCGGTACGCTGGCATGGCCACGGCATCATTGGCTCGCATCAGCCCGCCGGCTTCCTGAATAGGGCATAAAACAAACCATCATGGTCTTCATTGGAGGTTGCTATTGGCAATAATTGCCCAGGGGCAGGAAGTCGTTCGGCCTGGTTGCGCACGGCAAATGCGGCAGCTTGCGCCTCGGATTCCTGTGGCCACAGCGAGCAGGTCACGAAGAGCAATTTACCATCGGGTGCCAGCATGCGCCAAAGATTGTCGAGTATGCGCGACGACAGGGCCGCAAGTTGCGCAGTGTCCGCTTTGCGCCGCAACCAGCGAATATCCGGATGACGTCGCAAGATGCCGGACGCCGTGCAGGGCACATCGGCCAGAATACGGTCGAAGAGTTTGCCGTCCCACCAGTCGGTGGCAGCGGCGTCGCCGGCGACCAGGCGCGCTGACAATTGCAGCCGCTGCAGGTTTTCTTCGATGCGTTTGAGGCGGCGCGGGTCGGAATCCAGTGCGATCAGGTCGAGCTGTGCGCGCTCCAGCAAATGGCCGGTCTTGCCGCCTGGCGCTGCGCAGGCGTCCAGCACGCGCATGCCGTCGCGCGCCTCCAGCAACGGTGCCGCGAGTTGAGCTGCTGCATCTTGCACCGACACCAGTCCTTCCATGAATCCGGGGATCTGCAGGACCGGCACCGGTCGTTCCAGCCGGATCGCATCGGGACCCACCTGACGGGCGACGATCTGTTGCTCTGCCAGCAAGGCCAGATACGCTTCCGGTGTCGTGCGACGCTGGTTGACGCGCAAGATCAGTGGCGGCGCTGCATTACCGGCATCGAGAATGGCCTGCCAGTGCTGCGGATACGCATTGCGCATTGTATCGATCCACCAGCCGGGATAATTCCATTCGGCCACCGGTTGTTTCAGCACTTCGGCCAGCAAGGTCGCATGCTCGCGCAGGAAGCGGCGCAACACGGCATTGACCATGCCTTTCGCGTGCGCCATGGCCGGATCTGCACTGGCGGCTTCCACTGCCTGGTTCACAACCGTAAAAACCTCGTACGGTGCGGGCAGATCGGACTCGTCGCGATCGATCAGTGTCAGCGCGCAGCACAGCAAGCCGTGCAGCGCAGCCGGTTCCGGTGCCCGCGAAGTCAACAGGGTCACCAGCGCGTCGGCACGTCCGAGACCACGCATGGCACGGTAAGCAATGTCCTGGATCGCGCCGCGTGCCTGGCCGGACGTGTCGGCATAACCCTGCACGCGTGTCAGAGCCTGCGGCAAAGCCGTACCTCCGCGCACAAGTGCAACGGCATGAGCGGCGCTGCGCAGGCTGAATGCCAGTGAATCGGGTTTCAAAACAAGTGTGGCCATGGTTTAGCTCCGGGCAAAGGCAATGCGCGCACCAAGTGCAATGAAGGCGGCGCCGACGCAGCGTTCCAGCCAGAGCCTGGCACGCTGGCTGGAACCAGCCCGTCGTGCCAGCGTTCCGGAAACCAATGCAGTGCCGCAATTCCAGCCGGTCGACATCAGTACGAACACCACGCCAAGTATGAGAAAGGAAAGTGTCTTGCCCGTGGCATTCGGATTAACGAATTGGGGGAAAAAGGACAGGAAAAACAGTACAACCTTAGGATTGAGGAGGTTGGTGACCAGCGCCTGCCAGAAAATAACGCGCAGCGGACGGGCTGTGCTGGTTTTTGCTGGTACGCCTTCGACCGTGGCCCGCGTGAGCAGCATACGCAATCCGAGGTACATCAGATAGATGCCGCCAGCTAGCTTGATCAAGGTGAACGCCGTTGCCGAAGTTGCCAGCAGCGCACTCAAGCCGAGTGCCGCCGCGACCGCATGCACGCAGCATCCTGCAGAAATGCCCAGTGCGGATGTCAATCCTGCCGCACGCCCTTGCGCCACGCTGCGCCCGACGATAAAGGCAGTGTCGGGGCCGGGTGTGGCGTTGAGCAGGAGGACGGCCATCACGAAATAGCCAAAGTCGGTAACGCCGGGAATGCTCATCGAAGGTTCTTGCCAGTAGCATTTGCGGAAAACGGTGATTGTAGCGGTGCCTGTCGGCTTGCGCGTACGCCGGGGCATTTTTATGGCATTTAAACTGCGCCCCGGCCAAGTCGCCGGCGTATCGACCTATTTTTTTGCCGCCACTAAATTCTTGGTCGCAGGTATTTTTTAACTAATTGCAAAAAGACGGAAATAACGATGAAATAGTTGTGGTGCGACGCACAAATAATGTGGCATACTCGGGGCGTCTCCTCCATAACTCCTCCAAGAGTATGGATTTCAGCCCGCTCCTAGAGCGGGTTTTTTTTGCACATGCAGCATTGTTATTGCCGTGCAGCAATTTTATCTTGCTGAGCGGCACTGCCGGCCTGATCAGATATTAAAAACCAGGCTACCCCTTGGCGGTGAAAAATCACCCAGACGCTCAATGAGCAAGGTGTCCAGGGCATCTTGCGGATTCAGGTGCAGATCCGAGTGGGCATGTACGTCCCACATCCGTTGTGTCAGATGAATGTGCCGGCGCAGGATCGCCTCAGTGCGACGATCGTCTGCCATCAGGCCCTCCGCGATGATCTGGAGTGCCTCCGGGCGGGCACCGACGGCTGCCGTCGCATGGGATTTGTGGATCATGAAGCGCGCGGTATCGCTGGCGATCCGGCGTTGACCTGCCAGAAATACGGTGACGGCAATCGAGGCAACCGCACCGCCGTTGTACATCACCAGCTCCAGCGGGGCATTACGCAATGTGTTGTAGAGGCAAATGCCGTCGCTGACGTAACCGCCGTTCGACTGCAGCAGGATGTGGGCAGTACCGATACCGTCGGCTGTCATTTTCCCGAGGGCGTCAAAAACCCGCCTGACCATGTCGCTGTTGATATCGCCGGCCAGGGTGAAGTAGCCATCGCCACGGTGTGTGTGTTTATTGTCAATCATGCCGTTTCCTGCAAGCGGATGTCATGCCCCGATATTCTCTGAAGGTAGTGGTGACGAGTGTGTGTTGCCGCACACAGGAGGGCTAATCAGGAGGCCGCTGCGCGTGTATGCTCAAGAACGTTTTTCTGAAGAAAGAAGATAGGCATGTTGACTGATATCCGACGAGCAACCCACAGCGACCATGCTGCAATTTGCTGCCTGGCAGAAGAAATCAACTCGCAGCACTACGCCCATAGTCCCCATGTTTTTTCTGCTCCGCCCGGCATCGAACGCGATGCGGACTTCTGGCGTGTCGCGATTGACGATGGCGAGGGCATCTTGCTACTGGCGGTGCGGGAACAGCGGGTGGTGGGGTTGCTGCGCGCCCGGATGTTGTTGCCTGCAGAAACACCGTTCCTGCGGTCACGGGCGGTCTGCCATATTGGCACTGTCGTTGTGACGGCCTCCCTGCAGGGGCAAGGGATTGGCAAGCTGTTGCTCGACGAAAACGAGCGGTGGGCGAGGGGCAAGGCTGCCGAAGAAATCCGGCTGGAAGTGTTTGATGCCAACGGTGCAGCGATCGGCTTCTATGACGCAGCGGGTTTCGGCATGCAGTCGCACATCATGACCAAGGCGCTGGTGCCATGATAAAAATCTGACCAGGCTGGCCGGGCGCGCAGTGCAGCCGGGCCATCCTGTCCGACGTGAGCGTTACGGAGTGTGAAGCCAGGCGTCAAACTCCCCACAAAATATCGTTTTTGCCAGCATGGGCCGCGCGCAGCATTTCCATCAACGGATAGGCGCGTGCCGAAAAGGTGACTGCCGTTGTCGGCTCGTGCCCATTGTCGTCACCATCATCGCCATGATGCGCACGCACATCATGTTCGAGTTCATCAGAGGCTGGATGCAGGCGGCTGGCTGCGACCTGTGCTTCGAGAACAGCCAGCGCATGGCCGGTTTCTTCGGCAGTGATAACACCGCGTGCGACATCTTTATGCAGCAGGTCGAGCAGGCGGCGCGCGTGCACCTGATACATGGTGACTTCGCCTGCGGCTTTGGATTTGAAAGTAACGAGCATGGCGTATTCCCTGTTTTTGATGTTAGTGAGGCCGACATCTGGCTGACGCAGTGTAGCGTTACTGTGGCGACGACGCTGTGTGCCGGGTCGCTTATTGATTTGTTTTCGGTTCGCAGGATCTCATGGCAGCTTAAAGGACGTCATGAAAGTGTCGACCTGTTCACGGGCAATGGCTTTTTCAGGGCCGGTAACGATGACCTGATAGGCCCGTTTGTTATTGCTGACGAAGCGCGCGATGAGCAGGCGTGGCGCGCCTCCGGTTGGCGCTCCGCGGGCTTCCAGGTCGATGGTGCTTCCCGCAGATTTTTCGCGCAGGACGGTGCCGCTGATATTCCTGACCATTGCGGTTTTCATTGCCAGCAGCGCTATTTTTGCCGCACTGTCATCGGCCAGTTCGACGCTGCCGACCGCGTACGTGACGTTATCGATTTCGGCAGCCATCATGCTCATGGATACCTTGACACCATCAAGATCAATCTGCCGCGTCAGCGTTGCAGGCTTGGCCGGCATCAGTATCGAAAATGCCCCATCGCTACCACGGACTTCCCGCCAGTCATGGCTGGGCGTGCAGCCCGCCATCAGCGTCAGCAGAGTCATCAGCAAGAGGGTGGCGACGTATTTCACGGAGTTCGGGTGGAGGATTTTCATGGCGAGCATGGTAACAGGGCCGCACGCCGGCATGGAGGAGTTGGACCCTGCCCGGTATGCGTCCGGTAAAAGCGGCATGGTCAGCGCGGGTCATTGCTCGCGCAAGCCGCGGCGGTACTGGATGGCCTCGCCGACATGTTGGGACCCGATCTGAACGGCTCCAGCAAGATCGGCAATCGTGCGTGCAACCTTGAGCACGCGATGGTAAGAGCGTGCTGACCAGTTCAGTCGCAGCATCGCCGCATGCAACAGCTCGGCAGCGGCTGTCTCGGGCTGGCAGTGGAGATCGACTTCGCTCGTTGACAGCAAATTATTGGTCTTGCCCGCCCTCAGGTGTTGGCGGTCGAAGGCACCCTTGACACGGAGCGCAATGACGGCCGAGGCCTCGCCACCTGCGGCCTTCAGCAGGTCTGCATGCGGCAGCGCGGCGACAACGATTTGCATATCGATGCGGTCAAGCAGCGGCCCGGAAATCCGGCTTTGATAGCGTGCAACATTGTCTGGCGTGCAGCGGCACTGGCCGGAAGGGTGGCCGGTATAGCCGCAAGGACAGGGATTCATTGCGGCGATGAGCTGAAAACGTGCCGGAAAGTCGGCTTGTCGCGCGGCCCGTGAAATCGTAATGCGGCCTGATTCCAGCGGCTCGCGCAAGACCTCGAGGACGCGGCGATCAAATTCCGGTAATTCGTCGAGGAACAGGACGCCACGATGGGCCAGCGAAATCTCGCCCGGACGGGGCGTGCCGCCGCCGCCCACCAGTGCCACGCCAGACGCCGTGTGATGCGGCGAGCGGAACGGTCGTACTTTCCAGCGGGTAGCCGTGAATCCGCCAGACAGTGATTGCACGGCGGCCGATTCAAGTGCTTCGTCGTCGGTCATCGGTGGCAGGATGCCGGCGAAACGCGCGGCCAGCATCGATTTGCCGGTGCCGGGCGGGCCAATCAGTAGGGCGCTGTGATTTCCTGCTGCGGCAATTTCGAGCCCGCGCTTGGCCTGCAACTGTCCTTTGACATCGGCAAAATCAGGATAGACATCGAGAACCGGTTCCGCCTTGCAATGGTGACGGGCTAGCCGGCTATTGCCGTCGGCGGCCGCGAAGTGCGCGCAGACTTCCAGCAGCGAGTTGGCCGGATAGATCAGGGCATCCTTGACCAGCGCGGCTTCATCGGCGCTGGCGCGCGGCAGGATGAATCCGCGTCGCGCGCGGCCCGGATCGTCGCCGCGATGCATTGCAAAGGTCATCGCGAGGGCCCCGCGTACCGGTCGCAGTTCGCCGGACAAAGACAGTTCGCCTGCAAACTCGTAATCATCCAGTTCACCCGCCGGCATCTGTCCGGATGCGGCCAGGATACCGAGTGCAATCGGCAAGTCAAACCGGCCTGATTCCTTGGGCAGGTCAGCGGGGGCGAGATTGACGGTGATGCGTCGGGCCGGGAATTCGAAGCGGGCGTTTTGGAGTGCGGCGCGAACCCGATCCCGCGATTCCTTGACCTCGGTTTCCGGTAATCCGACGATCATGAAGCCCGGCAAGCCGTTGGCAAGATGGACTTCCACGGTTACCTGGGGGGCTTGCATGCCGGCCAGGGCACGGCTTTTGAGTACGGCAAGGCTCATGGGGGGATCGCATTCTTGCTGGAACAGCGGTTCGGATCGATGTGATCGCGAGCAAGTTTGCAATAAGGAATGACGACGAATATTGATCTGCAGCAGACGCAGGCCGGATAGCGCGGAGTGCGCCACCCGGATCGAATAATGATGTCGGCTTATTTACGCCGGCTTGTTCAATTGTGTTTCGAGTGCCGTCACCTGAAGTTCAAGCGCCTCGAGGCGGGTACGTGTTTTTTCCAGCACCTGGGCCTGGATATCGAACTCCTCGCGGGTGACCAGGTCGAGTTTCGAAAATCCCTGGGACATCATTGCCTTGACATTCTTTTCGATGTCCTTGGCCGGCGAATTCTCAATGGCCTGGCTAATCTTGTTTTGCATATCAGTAAAAAAATTGCTCTTGTCCATGTTGTTACCTTTCCGGGTAGTAAGGCACCGTAAATGTGCGTCCATCGGTGGCGCGCCATAAATTGGTGCAGTTGAATCAAAAGCCGCGCTATTGTTGCCGTGGCAGACAATGGTTATTTACCTAAAAGACACTTTTTCATGTCAAAAAAGGGTGGCACGAGTCCTGCTAATGTAGATCGAAACCCAAAGTCGCACCGTCTTTTTTATCCATAAACTTCAAGCAGGGAAACAAAATGAAAAAACTACTTCTCGTTACGGCCATCGCAGCCACCTTTATGGGTAATTTTGCTCATGCAGAAGACGCCAAACCTGACAACGAGCTGAGCTTCAACGCTTCCTTGTCATCGGATTACCGCTATCGCGGCATTTCGCAATCGCGCCTGAAGCCAGCCATCTCGGCCGGGGCGGATTTCGTCAACAACCCGACTGGTTTCTATGTGGGTACATGGGCCTCATCCATCAAGTGGATCAAGGACGCCGGCGGCAAGGGCGACATCGAACTCGATATTTATGGCGGCAAGCGCGGTGAAATCATCAAAGACGTGTCGTATGACGTCGGCGTACTGACCTATGTCTACCCATCGAACAAGCTCAACCCTAGCGCCAACACAACTGAGATCTACGGTCAGGTCGGCTACGGTCCGGGCTATGTCAAGTACTCGCATTCGGTCACCGACCTGTTCGGTTTCGCTAACAGCAAAAATAGCGGCTACCTCGATATCGGCGCCAACATCGACGTCGCCGAAGGCACCGTACTGAACCTGCATGTCGGTCACCAGTCGGTCAAGAACAATTCGGGCTTCAGTTATACCGACTACAAGGTCGGCGTGACGAAAGACTTCGGCTTCCTCAGCGGCAGCCTGGCAGTAATCGGTACCGATGCCAAAACGGGCGCTTACTCGACTCCTTCGGGCAAAGACAACGGCAAAACAGCACTCGTCGTTGCCATCAGCAAAACTTTCTAATCGAGGCCAGTCATGAAACTGATTACCGCCATCATCAAACCGTTCAAGCTTGACGAGGTCCGCGAGGCTTTGTCCGCCATCGGCGTTCAAGGCATTACCGTGACCGAAGTCAAGGGTTTCGGTCGTCAGAAGGGGCACACCGAGCTGTATCGCGGTGCCGAATACGTCGTTGATTTCCTGCCGAAGACAAAAATCGAAGCCGCCGTGGATGACGCCATCGTCGACCGCGCAATCGAGGCAATCGAAACCGCTGCCCGCACCGGCAAGATCGGTGACGGCAAAATTTTTGTCTACGATCTGCAGCATGTCGTGCGTATCCGTACCGGTGAAACCGGCAAAGAAGCCCTTTAAGGAGTTATTCATGAAAAAACAGTTTGCAAGCTTCCTGGCTGCCGGCGCGCTCTTGCTGGCCGTCGGCTTCGCACCTGCCGCCGTGGCTGCCGATGAAGTAGCCCCGGCCAAGGTCGAAGCGGCCGTTGTCGCGGCTCCTGCCGCTGACGCACCTGCTCCGGTTGCTGCCACCGCTGCTGCTCCCGCCGCCGGTGAATTGGCCGTGCCGGCAGCACCTGCTGCCGCTGCACCAGTGCCAAACAAAGGTGATACGGCATGGATGATGGTCGCTACCTGCCTCGTCATCCTGATGACGATCCCCGGCCTGGCGCTGTTCTACGGTGGCCTCGTGCGCTCGAAGAACATGTTGTCGATCCTGATGCAAGTCTTCACGATCTTCGCGGTCATCATTGTCCTGTGGTGCATCTATGGCTATTCGCTGGCCTTTACCGAGGGCGGTGCCTTCATTGGTAAATTCGATCGTCTGTTCCTTAACGGAATCTTTGATCCGGTCAAGGGCACCTTCGCTACTGCCGCTACCTTCAGCAAGGGCGTCGTGATTCCCGAGTTTATCTTCGTGGTGTTTCAGGCAACCTTCGCTGCGATTACCTGCGGCCTGATCATTGGTGCCTTCGCTGAGCGCGCCAAGTTCGCTGCGGTGCTGATGTTCATCGTGATCTGGTTCACCTTCTCGTACCTGCCGGTTGCGCACATGGTCTGGTTCTGGCCTGGTCCGGATGGCATCAAGGACGCTGCTTCGCTGGCTTCCGAGTCGGCCAAGGCCGGCTGGTTGTGGCAAAAAGGTGCGCTCGACTTTGCGGGCGGTACCGTGGTGCATATCAACGCCGCTGTTGCTGGTCTGGTCGGTGCGTACGTGATTGGCAAGCGGGTTGGCTACGGCAAGGAATCGATGGCGCCGCATTCGCTGACGATGACCATGATCGGGGCCTCGCTGTTGTGGGTGGGCTGGTTCGGTTTCAACGCCGGTTCAGCACTCGAAGCCAATGACATTGCCGTGCTGGCCTTCGTCAACACGTTGCTGGCAACAGCTGCTGCGGCAGCCTCGTGGATCTTTGCCGAATGGCTGACCAAAGGCAAACCATCGATGCTCGGTGGAGCGTCCGGTGCGGTTGCCGGCCTGGTCGCCATTACGCCAGCCTGCGGTTTTGTCGGCCCGATGGGTGCCCTGGCAATCGGTTTGTTGTCCGGCGTGATCTGCCTGTGGGGTGTCAGTGGTCTCAAGCGCCTGCTGGGTGCCGATGATTCACTCGATGTATTTGGTGTCCATGGTGTCGGCGGTATCCTCGGTGCCTTGCTCACCGGCGTGTTTGCTGCGCCATCGCTTGGCGGTCAAGGTATTTATGACTACGTCGCCAACAAGATGTCGCCGGATTACTCGATCGCCAGTCAGGTCTGGATTCAGGCACAAGGCGTGATCACCACAGTGATCTGGTCGGCAGTGGTATCGCTGATCGCCTACAAGCTGGTCGACATGATCATCGGCATGCGGGTCGTGGAAGAAGATGAGCGCGAAGGTCTGGATATCTCCAGCCACGGCGAGTCGGCTTACCACTCCTGATCCACTATTGCAGTCCATGTCGTCTGCCCGCCTGGTGCTGGCAGACGACAAAAAAGCGCTTCCCGTGAAGCGCTTTTTTTCGTACCCGGGTTTAAAAAAGTGGTTTTGTCCTGACCTGTGTTCAGGGCGGGTTTCCGGCTCTCGCAAGCCCCGCACGACGATAACCGTTAGAATCTGCTCCATCTTGCAGGCGCACCCTGCACCGCTCAGTCAAAGGCATAAATGGTTCCGCATCTCGTCACGGCCCTGAATGGCCCGCTTCTCGATCTCGAAAAGAAAATTCTCAACAACACGCCGGCTATCGAACGCTGGTTCCGCCTCGAATGGCAAGAGCACACCCCGCCATTTTATTGTTCGGTCGATTTGCGCAATGCCGGCTTCAAGCTGGCCCCGGTCGATACCAATTTGTATCCGGGTGGTTTCAACAACCTCGCACCGGAAATGCTGCCGCTGGCCGTCCAGGCAGCGATGGCTGCGATCGAGAAATACTGCCCCGATGCCAGGAACCTGCTGCTGATCCCGGAAGGCAATACCCGCAATTCGTTCTACCTGCAAAACATCGCCCGCCTGATGCAGATTTTCCGCCAGACCGGCCTGAATGTGCGTCTCGGCTCGTTTTCACCCGACATCACGGGCCCGACGCCGATCGACCTGCCCGATGGCACCACGTTGACGCTGGAACCGCTGGAGCGTTCAGCCAACGGTCGCCGTCTTGGTCTGAAGAACTTCGATCCGTGCACGATACTGCTCAACAATGACCTGTCGGCGGGTATCCCGGAAATTTTCGACAACCTCAATGAACAGACCCTGCTGCCGCCGCTGCATGCGGGCTGGGCCGTGCGTCGCAAGAGCAATCATTTTTCGGCCTACGACGATGTCGTCAAGAAGTTCGCCAAGATGAATGACATCGACCCGTGGATGCTCAACCCATACTTTGCCAAATGCGGCCAGGTCGATTTCAATGATCATTCCGGTGAAGATGCACTAATTGTCCAGGTCGACGCGCTGCTGACCAAGATCCGCAAGAAGTACCGCGAATACGGCATCAAGGAAACCCCGTTCGTGATCATCAAGGCCGATGCCGGCACCTATGGCATGGGCATCATGACGGTCAAGGAAGGCAGTGAAGTGCGCAGCATGGATCGCAAGCAGCGCAGCCGGATGGCCGTGGTCAAGGATGGCCTCGAAGTCACCGACGTGATCCTGCAGGAAGGCGTGCATACCTTCGAGCGGATCAACGACTCGGTGGCCGAGCCGGTGGTCATGATGATCGACCGCTACGTCGTCGGTGGTTATTACCGTGTGCATGCCGACCGCGACATCAATGAAAATCTCAATGCTCCCGGCGCGCATTTTGTCCCGCTCGCGTTTGCGCAGCAGCACTCGTTGCCGGACATGCATGCCAAGCCCGGTACGGCGGCGCCGAATCGTTTTTATCTGTACGGCGTGGTAGCGCGGCTGGCCTTGCTGGCCGCCTCGATCGAACTCGAAAAAACCGATCCCAACCCGGAAGTCTACTAATGAAAATTGCCTTCATTGCCGATCCGCTGGACGGCTTCAAGACGTACAAGGATTCGACCTACGCGATGATGGCCGAGGCCGTATCGCGGGGGCATCAGATCTACGCCTTCGAGGCGCGCGAGATGGCTGTCACCGGCGGTGCCGTCACCGCCAACGTGGCACAACTGACGCTGACCGGCGAGCCGCTCGACTGGTACCGCGCCACGCCGCGCGAAGCCCGCTCGCTGGTCGATTTTGACGTTGTCGTGATGCGCAAGGATCCGCCGTTCGACATGGAATATGTCTACGCCACGTACCTGCTGCAGCTGGCCGAAAGCCAGGGCGCGCGCGTCGTCAACAAGCCGGCCGCAATCCGCGACCACAATGAAAAACTGGCCATCCTGCAGTTTCCGCAATACACCACACCGACGCTGGTGACCAGCGACGAGCAGCGTCTGCGCGCGTTCCATGCCGAGCATCGTGATGTTATTTTCAAGCCGCTCGATGGCATGGGCGGCACTGGTGTATTCCGCATCAAGGATGACGCCATGAACCTCGGCGTGATCATCGAAACGCTGACCGCCAACGGCCACCAGACCATCATGGCGCAGCGCTACATCCCCGAGATCGTCAAGGGTGACAAACGTATCCTGCTCATTGATGGCGTCGCGGTACCGCACAGCCTGGCGCGGATTCCGCAGGGCACCGAAATCCGTGGCAACCTGGCTGCCGGCGGTGTCGGCGTGGCCCAGCCTTTGTCAGAGCGTGACCTGGAAATCGCCAATGGCATCGGCCCGATACTGGCAGCGCGCGGACTGTTGCTGGTAGGATTGGACGTCATTGGCGGGTGTATGACGGAAATTAACGTCACCAGCCCGACCTGTTTTCAGGAAATCCGGCAGCAAACCGGATTCAATGTGGCGGGCATGTTTGTCGATGCGCTGGAAAAAGGCAGTCAGGCGTAATCGACCGGCAGGCGACCAATCTTTTGATGGGCTCTTGGAATAATTTATGGTTGGTATTCTTTTGTTGACGCATGCGCCGCTCGGACAAGCTTTCATCGATGCGGCCTCGCATGTTTTCCGCGCGCGTCCCGAGCGGCTCGAAGCGGTCGATGTCTGCGCCGACCAGGACCCGTGCGAAGTCAAGCGTCTGGCCAAGGTGGTCATCGAGCGTCTCGACGCCGGCGATGGCGTGCTCGTGATCACCGATGTGATGGGAGGCACGCCTTCCAACTGCACGTTGCCATTGCACGATCCGGGGCGCGTCGAAGTCATTGCCGGTATCAGCCTGCCGATGCTGTTGCGGGCCCTGACCTACCGTCACGACACGCTCGATGTCGTCGTCGAGATGGCGCTGGCAGGCGGGCAGAGCGGTGTGGTCCGGGTCGATAACCGGGTCCGGCTGTCGCCGAACTGACAGCCCTGTCGATATTTTCTTGCGATACTTTTTTACTGACTCCTCCGACAAGACCTGACCATGATCCAGCAAGAACTTGAAATCATTAACAAGCTGGGCCTGCATGCACGCGCCTCGGCCAAGCTGACCCAGCTGGCCGCAAAATTCCAGAGCGAGGTCTGGCTGACGCGCAACAAGCGCCGTGTCAATGCCAAGTCGATCATGGGCGTCATGATGCTGGCCGCCGGCAAGGGCACCAAGGTCTTGCTGGAAACCGACGGCTCCGACGAACAAGCCTGTTTCACCGCATTGCAGGAGCTGATCGACAACAAGTTCGGCGAAGGCGAATAACCCTCACACTGAAGACGGACCCCCGATGGCCTCTTTTACGCTCCACGGCATTTCAGTCTCGCGCGGCATCGCGATCGGGCGCGCGCATCTGCTCACGCCGGCGACGCTCGACGTCAAGCATTACCTGATCGAGCAAGACCAGATGGAAGCCGAAGTCGCCCGTCTGAAAGACGCCATCCGGACCGTGCATGGCGAACTGCAATCGATCTGGCGCGACCTGCCCAAGGATGCGCCGGCCGAGCTGGCCGCCTTCATCGATGTGCACGTGCTGATCCTGTCGGACCCGATGCTCTCGGAAGTGCCGCTCAATATTATTCGCAAGCGCTACTACAACGCCGAATGGGCGCTGGTCACGCAGATCGACGAACTGTCGGCGCAGTTCGATGAAGTCGAAGACCCGTATCTGCGCGAACGCAAGGCCGATATCCAGCAGGTCGGCGAACGCATCCTGAAAGTGCTGACCGGGACCGCCACGACCATCCCGACACCGTCCGGCAGCGAAGAAAAAATCTCCCACATGATTGTCGTCGCGCATGATATTTCGCCGGCCGACATGATGCAGTTCCGCGACCGTTCGTTTGCCGGATTCGTCACCGATGTCGGTGGTCAGAACTCGCATACCGCCATCGTCGCGCGCAGCCTCGACATCCCGGCCGCAGTCGGCATGTTCAACGCCTCGGCCCTGATCGACCAGGACGACTGGGTCATCATCGATGGCGATGCCGGCGTCGTCATTGTCGACCCGTCGCCGCAAGTGCTCGAGCAATACCGCGAACGCCAGGCGCGCCTGATCCGCGAGCGCAAAAAACTCAGTAAGCTCAAGAAGACCCCGGCCATCACCATCGACGGCACCGAGATTCATTTGATGGCCAATATCGAGCTGCCCGACGATTGCGCCGCCGCGCTCGATGCCGGCGCCAACGGCGTCGGCCTGTTCCGCTCCGAATTCCTGTTCATGGGACGCACCGGCTACAACAACAAGCTGCCTACCGAGGACGAGCAATTCGAGTCCTATCGCAAGGCCGTGGTGGCGATGAAAGGCCGGCCGGTGACGATCCGCACGCTCGACATCGGTGCCGACAAACCGCTCGACACGGCCGAGCAGACCGCGCTCAATCCGGCCCTTGGCTTGCGCGCGATCCGCTTTTGCCTGGCCGAGCCGCAAATGTTTTTGATCCAGTTGCGCGCCATCCTGCGTGCCTCGGCCTTCGGCAAGGTGCGCCTGCTGGTGCCGATGCTCTCGCATGCGTTCGAGATCGACCAGACGCTAGTGATGATCGAACAAGCCAAGGCCCAGCTGCGCACGGCCAACAAAAGATTCGACGAAGCCATCGAAGTCGGCGCCATGATCGAGATCCCGGCTGCCGCGCTGACGCTGCCGCTGTTCGTCAAGCGCCTCGATTTTTTGTCGATCGGCACCAACGACCTGATCCAGTACACGCTGGCGATCGACCGCGTCGACCACGAAGTCGCGCATCTGTACAACCCGCTGCATCCGGCCATCCTGTACCTGCTCTCGAACACGATTGCCATCGGTGCCAAGCACGGCGTGCCGGTCGCCGTCTGTGGCGAAATGGCCGGCGATACCCATCTGACCCGGCTGTTGCTTGGCATGGGACTGCGCGAGTTTTCGATGCATCCGTCGCAGCTGCTGCCGGTCAAGCAGGAAGTGCTCAACAGCGACTTGCGCCTGCTGGTGCCGCAGACCAAAAAAATATTGCGTGCCATTGAACCGCGTGCCATTACCGAGGGCGTGGAACGGCTGGCGGCGTTGTAGTCAAGGCGGTGCCATGAAATCGTAGGCCGGGCACAGCCTTACCGTTCCCACGCGTGCGCCTCACCGAACCGTTGTGATGTGCTCGCGTGGGCACGAAATCCCCGTGCCCACGCGACCGATGCGTGGTGAGCGACGCACATTTCCGGCGCTCATGGCGGGGCGTTTGACGCGCTCCGGCGACTTGGTTATTCTGTGCCCTTGGCGCCGATTTGAGATCAGCTTGCGGGCGCGTAAAAAATACGGCTAAAGCGCGCTTGCATCCCAAGCCCACCCTTAGCCCGAATCGCCTATCGGGCTTTTTTATTGCGCCGCAGTCTCTCTGTTCCACGCTCGCCCCGTTCACTGTCCTGCAAGGAGTTTCCCGGCGGCTGCTCCGGCAACCGCGCGCTGTCATCATGAAATCCCTCGGAATCGTCACCCCGCAATCGATGCATTTCCCGACCCCGCTGCCGCTGCAAAGCGGCGCGTCGCTGGCCGGTTATGCGCTGACCTATGAAACCTACGGCACGCTCAACGCGGCGCGCTCCAACGCAGTGCTGGTCTGCCATGCGCTGAACGCCTCGCACCATGTCGCCGGCCTGCATGCCGATGCCAACGGCGAGCCGGTCAGCCCGGGCTGGTGGGACAACATGGTCGGTCCCGGCAAGCCGGTTGATACTGATCGCTTCTTCGTCATCGGCGTCAACAACCTCGGCTCGTGCTTCGGTTCAACCGGGCCGATGCACGCTGATCCTGCCACCGGCAAACCCTACGGCGCGAGTTTCCCGGTCGTTACCGTCGAAGATTGGGTACAGGCGCAAGCCCGGCTGGCCGATGCGCTCGGCATCGTGCAATTTGCCGCCGTCATGGGCGGCTCGCTGGGTGGCATGCAGGCGCTGGCCTGGAGCCTGCTGTTTCCGCAGCGCTTGCGCCATTGCGTGGTGGTGGCCTCGACCCCCAAATTGTCAGCCCAGAATATCGCCTTCAATGACGTTGCCCGCCAGGCCATCCTGACCGATCCGGATTTCCACGGCGGTGATTTTTATGCACATGGCGTGGTGCCGAAAAACGGCCTGCGGGTGGCGCGCATGGTCGGCCACATCACCTATCTGTCGGATGACGACATGGCCGAAAAATTCGGCCGCGACCTGCGCTCCGGCGAATATCAGTTCGGCTTCGGCGTCGATTTCGAAATCGAATCCTACCTGCGCTACCAGGGCGACAAGTTCGCCCAGTACTTCGACGCCAACACCTATCTGCTGATCACGAAAGCACTCGATTATTTCGATCCGGCGCGCGCCTATGGCGGCGACCTGACCAAGGCGCTGGCCAAGACCACGGCCGAATTCCTGCTGGTATCTTTTCAGACCGACTGGCGCTTTGCCCCTGAACGCAGCCGCGAGATGGTGCAGGCGCTGGTCAACAATCGTCGCCGCGTTACCTATGCCGAAATCGATGCGCCGCATGGCCACGATGCCTTCCTGCAGGACGACGCGCGCTACATGAACGTGGTCCGTGCCTATTACCAGAACGTGTGGAATGCACTTCAGTCCGAAAGCTGCGCATGAATTTCAATGAACTCAGCGCCCTGCGTCCCGACCTCGCCTTCATCGCCCATTGGGTGCGTGCCGACACCGAAGTACTCGACCTCGGTTGCGGCGATGGCGTCATGCTCGACTACCTGCAAACTGACAAGCAGTGCCACGGCTACGGCGTCGAAATCGATGACGACAAGATCCCCGATTGCATCGCACGCGGTGTCTCGGTGATCCAGCAGGACATGGAAGCCGGCCTGGCGATGTTCGCCGACAGCGCCTTCGACACGGTGCTGTGCCTGTCTGCCTTGCAGATGATGAAGAACGTCGAAGGCGTGCTGACCGATATTGCCCGGGTCGGTCGCGAAGCGATCGTCTCGTTTCCGAACTTTGCTTACTGGCCGCATCGTCTGGCCTTGTTGCGCGGGCGCATGCCGGTCTCGAAAAGTCTGCCTTACGAGTGGTACGACACGCCCAACCTGCGCTGCGCGACGATCAAGGATTTCGAAGAATTGGCCAATCAGGTCGGCCTCGATGTGCTCGAATGCGTCTCGCTGCACGATGGCCGTCCGGTGCGTTTCCTGCCGAACTGGCGCGGTAATCTGGCGGTGTTTCGCCTCAAGAAAACCGGTAGCGCTTGATGACGGCTATCCACGTGGGTTGGCGCGAGTACATGAACCGCCGCATGCTGGCGATCCTGGTGTTCGGCTTCAGTTCCGGCCTGCCGCTGTTCATCCTGCTGTATTTGCTGCAAGCCTGGCTGGCCACCTCCGGCCTGAACGTCAAGGCGCTCGGTTTGTTCGCGCTGGTGATGTTTCCGTACACCTGGAAATTTCTCTGGTCGCCGCTGATGGACCGCTACCAGTTCGGTTCGCTCGGACGCCGGCGCGGCTGGATGGCGCTCACGCAGGCAGCGCTGTTTCTGGCCATCGGCACGATGGGCATGCTCGATCCGCTGACGCAGATTTCGCTGGTAGCGGCGATGGCCAGCCTGGTCGCGTTTCTGTCGGCCAGTCAGGACATCGTGGTCGATGCCTACCGGCGCGAAGTCCTGCCCGACAACCAGCAGGGACTCGGCGCGGCGGTCTACGTCAATGCCTACAAGGTCGCCAGCATGGTGCCGGGTGCGCTGTCGCTGATACTCGCTGACCGGATGCCGTGGGAACCGGTGTTCTGGATTACCGCCTCGTTCATGCTGCCTGGCCTGCTGTGCACGCTGCTGGTCAAGGAACCGGCGCAGTACGGCGCGCCGCCGAAGAACCTGGCGCAAGCAGTGACGCTGCCGTTTCGCGAGTTCATTGCGCGCGATGGCTGGCGTCATGCGTTGTGGATTCTGGCCTTCATTTTTCTATTCAAGCTGGGCGACAGCATGGCCACTGCGCTGTCGACCAAGTTCTATCTCGACCTCGGTTTCAGCATGACCCAGATCGGCGTCATCGCCAAAACTACCGGCCTGTGGGCCAGCCTGGCCGGCGGCATCGTCGGCGGTATCTGGATGCTCAAGCTCGGCATCAATCGCGGGCTGTGGGTGTTCGGTGCGATCCAGGCGGTGGCCGTGCTCGGCTTTGCGTGGCTGGCCTATGTCGGGCCCGATCCGCTGGTACTCGGCACCGTGATCGCGTTTGAAGCCTTCGGCAGCACCGGGCTCGGCTCGGCCGCGTTCGTCGCCTTCCTCTCGCGCGCCACCGACCCGCGCTACACCGCCACCCAGTACGCGCTGTTCTCCAGCCTGGCAGCGGTGCCGCGTACCTTCATCAATGCCTCGGCCGGCTACATCGTGGCCGAGACCGGCTGGTTCCTGTTCTTCTTCGTGTGCTTCGCGCTCACGATACCGGGGATGCTACTGTTGCCGAAGATTGCGCCGTGGTCGCAGAAGTAGGGCTCGCCGCAGCCAGGATCATGTCGGCCGCTTTCTCGGCAATCATGAAGGTCGGTGCGTTGGTATTGCCGCCGATCAGGCGCGGCATCACCGACGCATCGACCACGCGCAACTGCCGCAGACCATGAACCCGTAGCTGCGGGTCCACCACGGCCAGCGCATCAACGCCCATCTTGCAGGTGCCGACCGGATGGTAAATCGTGTCTGAATGCGTGCGCACGTATTGCTCCAGTTCGGCCTCGGTGCGGACGTGCTCGGTGTATAGCTCCTTGGCACGATAGCTCGCCAGCGCCGGCGCATTGAGGATCTTGCGCATGGTCCGGGTGCCGGCCAGCAGCAGTTGCAGGTCGCGCTCGTCCGACAGGAATTGCGGATCGATGCCCGGTGGCGCCAGCGGATCGCTACTGTTGAGGAAAACCGTCCCGCGCGAGGCCGGTCGCACCACGCAGACGTGGCACGAAAAGCCGTAGCCCAGATGCAGTTTGCGGGCATGGTCATCGACTATCGAAATACAAAAATGCAATTGCAGGTCCGGCCGTGACACCCCGGGCGACGATTTGAAAAATGCACCGCCTTCGGCGAACGGCGTGGCCATCATGCCGGTGCCATCGCGTCGCCATTGCCGGTACGCGCTGATCTGGGTCGCCAGCGCGCCCAGGCCGATACCGAACATGTCCGTGTCTTTCGAGCGGAACGACATCACGCAATCCAGATGATCCTGCAGATTCTTCCCGACGCCCTCCAGCACTTGCACCGGCGCGATGCCGTGCTTCGCCAGTTCTGCCTGCGGGCCGACGCCGGACAGCATCAGCAATTGCGGCGAATTGAACGCGCCACCACTGAGCACCACTTCGCGGCTGGCCCGCACCTGTTGGACCTTGCCATCCTGCTGGTATTCGATACCGATGGCGCGCGTGCCATCGAACAGGATGCGGTGCGCATGCGCTCGCGTCAGGACCGTCAGGTTGGGGCGGTCCATGACCGGATGCAGGTACGCGGCAGCCGCCGAGCAGCGCTGGCCATTGCGCTCGCCCTGATGGAATTGCGTGACCTGATACAGGAATGCGCCCTCTTGCACCGGGCCGTTGTAGTCGGGATTCGGCGCGATGCCGTTTTCGGCGCAGGCGTCCACGAAGGCCTGTGATACGGGGCGTGGACTCTGCTGTTCGGCCACCTGCAACGGCCCGCTATCGCCGCGCAAGGCACTCGCGCCGCGCTGGTTGTTTTCTGATTTCTTGAAGTACGGCAGCACCTCGGCATACGACCAGCCGTCACAGCCGAGACTGGCCCATTCGTCGTAATCGGCGGCATTGCCGCGCACGTATAGCATCGCATTGATCGCCGACGAACCGCCAAGCGCCTTGCCGCGCGGCTGATAACCTTTGCGCCCGGCCAGACCGGCTTGCGGCACCGTGTCGAAAGCCCAGTTATTGATCTTCACCGGCTTGCCCGGCATCATCGCGACCACGCCGGCAGGCAGGCGGATCAGCAGGTCGCGGCCGTCGCCGCCGGCTTCGAGCAGGCAGACGCGGTAGTTGCCGTCGGCACTCAGGCGCGCGGCCAGCACGCAGCCGGCGGTACCGCCACCGACGATGACGAAATCGAAGTTGGTATTCATGCCTGCTCCTTTGCCACCAGCCCATGGCGCGCCATCAGCCGCTCGCGCTGACCCGGTGCAAAGTTGATCCGGTCCGGATCGCGATCGACTGCGGCGACCAGCCGCCGATCCATCACCGCAAACCACAGCGGCGGGAAATACGCGACCGTGAACATACCAAAATAACCGTTCGGCAGCTGCGGCGCCGCATCGAAATGCCGCAGCGACTGGAAGCGTCGCAGCGGATGGGCATGGTGGTCGGAATGGCGTTGCAGATGGAAGGTGGCCCAGTTCGAAAAGACATGGTTGCTGTTCCACGAATGCTGCGGTTTGCAGGTCTCGACCCGGCCGTTTGACCTGACCTGGCGCAGCAGGCCGTAGTGCTCGATGTAGTTGGCCGAGGTCAGCTGGAAGTTCGACCACAGCGCCGCCGGCAGCAGGAACAGCAGCACCTGCGGACCCAGCCACAGACACAGCGCGCCCCACAGCGCAAATGTGATCAGGGCCGGCTGCAGGATCGCATTGTGCAGCGACCAGAACGGCAGGCCGTCGGCATGCAGGCGGGCTTTTTCGAGCGTCCATGCACGGCTGAACGCACCCGGCATTTCGCGCAGTACGAAGCGCCAGATCGACTCGCCCATCCGCGATGAGGCCGGATCATTTGGCGTGGCGACATCGCGGTGGTGGCCGCGATTGTGTTCGACCGTGAAATGGCCGTAGAAGGTCGGTGTCAGGATCAATCGCGCCAGCCACTGCTCGAGCGGGGCGCGCTTGTGGCCGATCTCGTGACCGAGGTTGATGCAGAAGCCGCCGACGCCGCCGGTCGACAGGATCAGCCCGAGCTGCGCCTGCCACGACAGCACCACGCTCTGGCTGAACCAGGCCGCGTAAATGAAGGCACCCCACAGCAGCGGCACCAGCGCAAACGTGACGCGCCGGTAGTACGGATCGGCGTCCAGCGCCGGCACCGCCGATTCGGGCGGATTGCTGGTGTCGGTGCCCATCGCCAGATCGATCAGCGGCGCGATGCCATACGTAAAAAAAACCGGCAGCCACAGCATCAGCGTCACCGGATGCCACTGCCATAGCAGCGGGCCGGTGGCGATCGACATCGGGATCAGCAGCGAGAGCATCCAGGCAAAGCGTTTGTGGTCGACATACGGCACCACGGGGGCGGAAGTTGACATGCGGGTTGTCTCCATGATTGTTGGAATACGCGGTAGTCTGTGCTACCGATCTGTTCCAGTGTGCAATGTTTTCGATGCGCCCGCCACCGACGCCGATGCCACGACATCGTCTTATTGCGACACGTGCCGATGGCGCTGTACGGCTGGTCGAACAACCCATTTTTTGATCACACGATGCCTGCAGAGACTGCCTTGCTCCAATCGACCACACTGACTGCCCCGATTTATGCGCGCCAGTTGCGCATGCTGCTGCAGCAAGGCGCGGTCGATGGCGACCGCGTGCTGGCTGCCGCGCAGCTGGACTGGGCCACGCTGCTGACCGACGACAGTCGTCTGCCGCAGGACACCGTGACACGGCTGGTCATGGCGGCGATGGCGGCTACCGGCAAGCCCTGGCTGGGACTCGATCTGGCCGCCAGCCTGCCGGTGACGGCCCACGGACCACTTGGCATCGCAGCGGTCACGGCGCGCGACATCGGCAGTTTGCTGGCCGTGCTGGCGCGCTACGGTAGCTTGCGCAACGAGGCGTTTTCGTGGGAGTGGCGGGTCACGCCGCAAGGCGCAGTGCTGGGGGCCACCGAGCAAGCCGACTGGGGCGATGCGCGTGGCTTCGTGCTCGACCTGATGGCCGGTGCAGTGCTGCATCTGATCGGCGCGGCGACCGGCCAGTTGCCGGCCGGCTTGCGTGTCGACATGCCGATGGCACGACCGCCGTGGGCCGCGCAATACGGCCGCTACCAGCCGGTCGAGTTCCGCTTCGGCCAACCGGCACTGGCGTTGCATGTCGCTCCGGACGCACGCGCTTTACCGTGCCTCGGAGCCGATCGACATGCGCATGCGATGGCCTGTGGCGAGTGCGATGACGCGCTGGCAGAACAGGCCGGTCGCAGTATCGCGCAGCGTGTCGCCGCCCTGCTGGCGGCAGCACCGGCGGGCCGCTATCCGCAACTGGTAGAAGTAGCCGCCGCCGTCAGCCTGACCCCGCGCACGCTGATGCGCCGCCTGCGCGCCGACGGCGTCACATTCCAGCAATTGCTGGATACGGCGCGTCAGTCCCGCACGCTCTGGCTGCTGCAACACACCCACTGCAGCGTCGAAGACATCGCCGCCCAGCTCGGTTATGCCGACACGTCCAATTTCAGCAGGACGGTACGGCGCTGGTTTGGCGCGACACCGCTGGTGCTGCGCCAACGCGACGGGCGGGATGGCTGAGGTAGCTTGTACTGATGCGGCGACCCTATGCGTCGTATTCGATCGTTAGCGGCGCATGGTCGGAAAACCGCTCGTCCTTGTAGATCGCCACCGCCTTCGCGGTCGCGGCGATGCCGGGTGTGGCGATCTGGTAATCGATGCGCCATCCGACATTGTTGGCCCAGGCCTGACCACGGTTGCTCCACCAGGTGTATTGCTCAGCACGTTCATCGACGCGACGGAAGACATCAACCAGCGCAACCTCGTCGAACAGGCGTGACAGCCAGGCCCGTTCCTCGGGCAGGAAGCCGGAATTTTTCTTGTTGCCCTTCCAGTTTTTCAGGTCGATTTCCTGGTGCGCGATATTCCAGTCGCCGCAGATGACGACTTCGCGACCGCTGGCTTTCAGCGCAGCCAGATGCGGCAGGAAGACGTCCATGAAACGGAATTTGGCCAGCTGGCGTTCCTCGCCCGACGAGCCCGACGGGCAGTACACCGAGACGATACTCAGATTGCCGAAGTCGCATTGGACGTAGCGTCCCTCGGCATCGAATTCGGGCGTGCCGAAGCCGGTAATGACCTGGTCCGGCAAGCGCTTGCTGTAGATGCCGGTGCCCGAATAGCCCTTCTTTTCAGCGTAGTGAAAATGGCCGTGGTAGCCCTCCGGTGCCAGCATTTCCGGCGACATGTCGGCCGCCTGGGCCTTGAGTTCCTGGACACAGATGAAGTCGGCATCCTGTTTGGCTATCCAGGCAAAGAAGCCTTTTTTGCTGGCCGAACGGATGCCATTGAGATTGGCGGCGATGATTTTCAGCATGGTGGTCGTGGTCTGGTGAACGATGCAGAAGGATACCCGATCAGTTCGTGAGCAGACTGGTGCGCTGGCTGATGACCTGCTGCAAGTGCTGCATCGCGACCTGTAATTCGTCGAGCAGGACGCCGCCGGTACCGGTATCGCCATCGAGCAGTACGACCTCGATGGCACTGGCGATCCGGGCCAGTTGTTCTGCACCCAGAATACGTGCCGTACCTGCCAGCCCGTGTGCCAGCGCCGCCGCACCGGCGCAATCGGAATCCATCAGCAGGCTACTGGCCTGCCGCACGTCATCGCTGCAGCTCAGCATGAATTGCTGCAACAGCGCGTCGAACTTCGGGGCATTGCCGCCGAAGGAGCGCAAGGCGCGGTCGATGTTCAGGATGGCCAGCACAGCGGTGTCCTTTGTATCCTCTGCGGCGGTCGCCGCCTGCATGGCAAATTGAGCGGGATGCCGGATCAGACGGTCCAGCATCGCCAGCAAGTCATCAATATCGAGTGGCTTGGTAAGCACGCCTGACAGGCCTGCCTGGCGAAAAGATTCGCGCTCCTGACGTCGTGCTGATGCGGTCAGAGCGAGGATAGGTAAGGTCGCCATACCGGGCTGGGCACGGATAAGCCGCGTGGCTTCGTAGCCGTCCATGACCGGCATTTGGATGTCCATCAGCACGGCAGTGAAGTGTGATGTGCGCTGCGTCGCCGCCACTGCATCCTGTCCGTTCGATGCCAGTTCCACGCTGGCACCGGCACCGGTCAGGGTTTGCTCGATCACGATCTGGTTGATCACGTTGTCCTCCGCCACCAGAAAATGCATTCCCGTCAGACGACAATCATCGGCCGTTGCCGCCAGTGCCGGTAGCAAGGTGCCAAGCTCGCTCAGGCAAGTCTGCCGGACTATTTCGAGCAAGGTCGCCGGCAACAACGGCTTGGCCGCGAGGCGATCGATGAACAGATCGGCGCTGGCAACGGCGGCCTGCTCCAGCATGCCCATCGGCGTCATTAGTATGGTTGCGGGCAACAGGAGTCTGTCGATCGCACTGGCGCGCCGTAAGAAGTCCACCCCATCCATGCCGGGCATCTGCCAGTCCAGCAGCATCACATCATGGTCTTCGCTGCAGGCGGCACTGCGCTGTAATTCGGCCAGTCCGCTGGCGGCGCTGTCGCACGTCGTGACCTGCCAGCCGGCAGCGATGCAGGGACGTGCCAGCAGGTCGCGCGCTACCGGATGGTCATCGATAATCAGGACCCGCAGGCCGGCGATCGGTCGCGCGACGGGGCCAGACGGCGTGCCACGCTCGAGTTCCACGCAGAAGCAGAAGGTGCTGCCCCGGCCGGGCTGGCTGTCGACGCTGATGGTGCCGTGCATCAGGTCAGCGAGCCGCCGGGTGATGGCCAGTCCGAGTCCGGAGCCGCCGTAACGGCGCGTCGTCGACGTATCGGCTTGCGTGAATTGCTCGAAAATAGTGTCGAGCTGGGCCGCCGGGATACCGACACCGCTATCGCGGAACATGAACTTCAGTGCGACCAGGCCGCCACTGCGCGGCTCGCACCGCAGTTGCACGACGATGCTGCCGGCATCGGTAAATTTGACCGCATTGCTGGCCAGGTTCAACAAGACTTGCTGGAGTCGCAAACTGTCGCCAAGCACGATGTCGGGCATGTCGGGATCGATGTCAAAGCAGGCTTCGACCGGCTTGTCACCCAGTCCGATACCGATCACCGTGGCCGTCGTGCGCAGGATGGCGTTGAGCGAAAACGGCTGGTGTTCGAGTTGCAGCTTGCCTGCTTCGATGCGCGAAAAATCCAGGATGTCGTCGATCATTGTCTGCAGCGCTTCGGCCGACAGCAGAATCTTGTCGGCATGATCGCGCTGGCGCGGACTGATGGGCGCTGCGCCCAGCAGCCGGGTCAGGCCGATGACCGCATGCAGTGGCGTGCGCAGTTCATGACTCATGGTGGCGAGGAAATCGCTCTTGGCGCGGTTGGCGGATTCGGCAGCGTCGCGCGCCTGTTCGAGTTCGATGGTGCGCGAGGTCACCAGTGCTTCCAGATCATTGCGGTAGCGGTCGAGTTCGTTTTGTGCCCGCTTGCGCTCGGAGATGTCCTGGACGGTGCCGCGCAATCCGACAATCCGGTGGCGTGAGTCGCGGATCGCCTCGCAGCAGTAATGCGCCCAGAACGTGTCGCCGGTGTGACGCCGCGCCGGTATTTCCAGATCGCACAGTTCGCCCGTGGTGGCGGTGCGGTAGAGCGCCTGTTCCAGGGTGTCCCACACCTCCGGGGCGAACATCGTGTGTTTTTGCGCCGCGAACGCGGGTATCGTCGACCGGCCGAACATCCGGCAGATTTCCGCCGAGGCCCGCACCATCTCGCTACCGAGGGTCCAGTCCCAGCTACCCATGCGGCTCAGGCGTTGCGCTGTCACCAGTTCGATGTCGCGCTCCCGCAGCACGCGCTGGCGTGTGGCCAGCAACCGTGCGGTGCCGGCCATCGCCAGCGCGACATCATCGGCTTCGCGGAAGTACACCGGCGAGATTTGCACGCGCTCACCGGCCTCCAACGCAATAGCCGGCGCCGTCAATGCCTTGACCGACCGCGCAATCCGGTTGCCCATGAACCAGGCCAGTCCCATACCGCTACCAAACATCAGCAGCAAAACCAGTCCGAACTGCGAAATGCGTTGCCGCAAATGGTCTTTGAGAATCACGCGCGGTATGCCGACCACCACATGCCAGCCTGACACGGGTGCCGCGGTAACCACGTTACGCATGACGGTACCGTCGCGTCGCGTAATGTCGAACATATCGCCGCGGCCCTCGACGGTGGCTTTCCATAGCGCGGGGCTGACTTTTTCGCCGTCCATGATTCCGCCTAGCGTGCGTGCGACGAGGGTGCCGTCACCGTCAAAGATGCCTGCCTCCCAGTTCTCCGGCAGCGACTGGCGTCGCAGGATGGCATCGAATTTATGGGTGAACATGCCGACACCAAGGTCGTAGCCGACTTCGCCATCCACGATGATCGGTACGTCGACACTGGCGAGCGCACGTCGACTGAGCGCGCCGACATAGAGCCCGGATATCACCGGCTGCGCCGTGGCGAATATCTGCTCTACCAGGGCCGGATTGGCATGGCGCGGCAACGCCGTGCCATAGGGCTGCTGCGTGTTGAGCAGTTGCTGACCGCTCCTGTCGCTGAGAACCGCGTGCGAGCCGACATCCGATTTTTGCAGCAGGTCGGCAAACTGCCGATGGAGGGCCGGGAAATCGCGACTGGCGAAGTGACCGGAGCTCGCCAGGGCCAGCGCAACGTTGCGGACATCCACCAGCTCATTGTCCAGCACCAGCGCCAGTGTTTTTGCCATCCTGAGCGTTTCGCGCTCAAGTTCCTGTTGCTCCTGGTGGTACTGATGACGAATCAATGTGGTCACGCCGATGATGCCGGGCAGCAGGACCGTGAGCACCAGTAACAGCAGCAGCGTGCGCACGGAGTAGCGCGGGCGCCGGCGCAATGGTGCCGGAACAGTGTTGCTTGGCGTCGGGTCAGGCGGGATGTTGATGGAGTACCTTTTTACGGGACGGTGGGGGACGTAATTTTATGTGTCCATCGAATGTTGTCTAATGGTTTCACATTGCATGATGTCATAAGTTGCTGCGATCAACGCCTTGCCGTGACCGGTTTCCTGAAATTCCTCCGTACCCGGCCAGGTTTTTCGGGCACACCTCTTGCTGATGTGTGCAGAATTCTGTGGATATCGCATTAAAATGTCCGCTCGGCATCAGGTACTGCCAAAATTCGTCAGCACCGCCCATTCCGGTACGCCTCAAGGAAAACAATTGAACAATTTACGTCAGCAATTCATTGCCTTCGCCGTCGACAGCGGCGTCCTGCGCTTCGGCGAATTCATCACCAAGGCCGGGCGCACGTCGCCGTATTTTTTTAATGCGGGCGCCTTCAACGACGGTGCCACGCTCGGCACGCTGGCGCAGTTCTATGCGCAGTCGCTGCTCGATGCCGGGGTGGAATTCGACATGCTGTTCGGCCCTGCCTACAAGGGCATCACGCTGGCATCGGCCACCGCCGTGGCGCTGGCCGGCAAAAATCGTAACGTACCGTTCGCCTTCAACCGCAAGGAAGCCAAGGACCATGGCGAAGGCGGCACCATCGTCGGAGCCGCCTTGAAGGGACGTGTCGTGATCATCGACGACGTCATTTCGGCCGGCACCTCGGTGCGCGAATCGGTCGACCTGATCCGCGCGGCCGGAGCTACGCCCTGTGCGGTACTGATCGCGCTGGACCGGATGGAGCGCTCAGGTAAGGATGACGCGCTGTCGGCTGGATCAGCGGTGCAGGAAGTGAGTCAGCTGTATGGTATTCCGGTCATCTCTATCGGTAACCTTGCCGACTTGCTGGAATATCTCGGGCGCGCCGATGGCAACGCCGAACTGCAGCGCTACCGGCCGGCGATCAGCGCCTACCGCGAACGCTATGGCGTGGCCTGACGCCAGCTAATCTGCTGATCCGATGCCTGCCCTCACGCGCACCTTGCTAATGCTGGTTCTGGCCACCGTGCCGGGATTGGTCGGCGCGCAAATTTATGTCTGCAAGGACAGCGCGGGGCGCACCATGACCGCAGACCGACCCATCCCCGAATGTGCGACCCGTGCGATGCGCGAACTGGGTAACAACGGCGTGGTACTGCGCGAGATACCGGCACCACTGACGGTCGCGCAACGCGAACAGCTGCAGCGCGACAAGGACAAGCTGAAGGCCGAGAACGATGCCCGGCTCGAATTGCGCCGGCGTGATGCGGCGATCCTCGAACGCTTTCGCAGCGAAGCCGAAATCGAGGCGGCGCGCAAGCGGGCCGTCGCCGACGTCAATGAAAAAATGCGCCAGGAACGCAATGCGCTGGCGCAAGCCGACAAGGAATTAAAAGAGGCGCAGGCCGAAGCGACGCTGGCAACGAAAAAAAATGTCGTGCCGGTTCGCCTGGCGCGCAAAGTCGAGCAGGCACAGGGCATGGTCAAGGCCGGACAGGAGTTGATGCAGTCGCACCAGCTCGAATTACTGAAGGTCGATACCTGGTTTGACGACACCTTGCAGCGCTACCGCGAACTGACCGGCGTCAGTCCGGCGCGCTAGCGCCGGAATACGCTGGTCAGCTTGCCAGTTTCTGTTTCAGCAGCTCGGTCAGCTGGGCCGGATTGGCCTTGCCGCGCGAGGCTTTCATGGCCTGTCCGATCAGCGCATTGAAGGCTTTCTCTTTGCCGGCGCGAAATTCCTCGACCGACTTCGGATTGGCCGCCAGTACTTCCGCGATGATCGCTTCGAGCGCACCGCTATCGGAAATCTGCTTCAGTCCCATCGAGTCGATCAGCTGATCAGCCAGCAAAGGTTCGACCGACTTCGCTTCCCACATCGCCGCAAAAATTTCCTTGGCAATCTTGTTCGAGATCGTGCCGTCAGCAATGCGCTGCAGCAGCAGCGCAAGCTGGGCCGGACCGACCGGTGCCTGGTCCGCGTCGATACCATCGCGGTTGACTGCCGACGCCAGATCGCCCATCAGCCAGTTGGCCACTTGCTTGGCCAGGTCCTTGCCGGTCAGCGTGGCCACGGCTTCGAAATATAGCGCCATGGCTTTCGATTGCGTTAGCACCGCAGCATCGTAATCGGTCAGGCCGAAATCGCTGGTGAAGCGCGCGCGCATTACACCGGGCAGCTCGGGCATCGCTGCCTTGACCTGCGCAATCCAGTCGGCACCGATGATCAGCGGCGGCAAATCCGGATCCGGAAAATAGCGGTAATCCTGCGCGTCTTCCTTGCTGCGCATCGAGCGGGTTTCCTTGCGGTCGGGATCGTAGAGCCGGGTTTCCTGCACCACGCGGCCACCGTCTTCGATCAGTTCGATCTGGCGTCGTACTTCGTAGTTAATCGCTTCTTCGAGGAAGCGAAACGAGTTCAGGTTCTTGACCTCGCAACGGGTGCCGTACTGTTCCTGGCCGACCGGCCGCACCGAGACATTGGCGTCGCAGCGAAACGAGCCTTCCTGCATGTTGCCGTCGCAAATGTCGAGCCACATCACCAGCGAATGCAGCGCCTTGGCATAGGCGACTGCTTCGGCGGCACTGCGCATGTCGGGCTCGGTGACGATCTCGAGCAGCGGCGTACCGGCGCGGTTGAGGTCGATGCCGGTCATGCCCTGATAGTCTTCATGCAGCGACTTGCCGGCGTCTTCTTCCAGATGCGCGCGGGTCAGCTGCACGGTGCGCAGTTCGGTCTTGCCATCGCGTTCGAAGGCAAACGACACGCGTCCGCCCTGCACGACAGGAATCTCGAACTGGCTGATCTGGTAACCCTTGGGTAGGTCCGGATAAAAATAATTCTTGCGCGCGAATACCGAGCTGGACGCGATCACTGCGTCGACCGCCAGGCCGAACTGGATAGCCCGTTCGACGGCGCGCTTGTTCATTACCGGCAGCGCACCCGGCAAGGCCAGATCCACCAGGGACGCCTGCGTGTTCGGCTCGGCGCCGAAACGGATCGCCGAGCCGCTGAAAATTTTGGACTGGGTGGTCAGCTGTGTATGCGTTTCCAACCCGATGACGACTTCCCATTGCATGATGATTCCTTGTTTTTATGTGCTGTCTATTGGTGATCGTAGCGGCAGGTGCCGCTGTCGAGATCAATCACGATGTCAGAAAAATTGATGCGCGAACCGCACAGCGCCGGACAGGTCGGTTTGACATGCACCGTGTTGCCGTCGCGCTCGAGCCGGATCGTGCAATTGAGGCCGCGCTCGAAGTTGTAGCCGCGCTTGAGGCGCGCTGCGCCACCATCCTTCAAGGCCACCCGCCATGATGCCGTCGAGCCGTCGCCGCGTACTTCGGCCTGCAAGCCGTCGTCGTCGTCGATGTTGCAGTCGTAGCCATGGGTCGAGCGAAAAATCGCCGACTCCCACCGGAACATCTTCACGACAGCACCGTCCATATGAATCTCGCCCGTATCGGCGTACGTGATCGGATCGCCGCCATCGTCAGCCCGCTGACTGCAGGCGAAGCGGGTATCGAGCGTTTGCGCGCCTGCCGCGGCTGCACAAAAAAGCAGCATGGGTGCGATGGCATGGGCAATGATCCGGCGCATGGCTAGCCTCAGTCTTCCGGTTGCATCAGGTGCCAGCCGGTCGCTTGCTGGTACTGGTGGGCGATATTGAGCAGCTTCGCTTCCTCGAAATAATTGCCGATCAATTGCAGGCCGACCGGGCGCTTGCCGTTGACCTCGCCCCGGCCAAATCCGCATGGCACCGACATACCCGGCAAGCCGGCCAGGCTGGTCGACAGCGTGTAGATATCGGCCAGGTAATTGGCCACAGGATCATCGGCTTTGTCGCCGAGGTTCCAGGCCACCGTCGGCGAGACCGGTCCCATGATGACGTCGCAGCTTGTGAACGCGTGCTGGAAATCCTGCGCGATCAGGCGGCGGATTTTTTGCGCTTTCAGGTAGTACGCATCGAAGTAACCATGCGACAGCACATACGCGCCGACCAGGATGCGCAGCTTGACTTCTTCGCCGAATCCTTCGGCGCGGGTGCGCTTGTACATCTCTGTCAGGTCACTGTAGTTTTCGGCGCGATGGCCGTAGCGCACGCCATCGAAACGGCTCAGGTTGGACGAGGCTTCAGCCGGTGCAATCACGTAATACGCCGGGATCGACAGCTCGGTGTTGGGCAGCGAAATATCGACCAGCGTGGCGCCGAGCTTCACGTATTCGGCTAGCGCCGTACGGACCGCCTGTTCGACATCGGCGGCCAGGCCGGTACCGAAATATTCGCGCGGCACGCCGATGCGCAAGCCGCGCAAGTCCTTGCCGAGATCGCGTGAATAGTCTTCATCAGGACGCTGCAGGCTGGTCGAATCGCGCGCATCGAAACCGGCCATCGCCGACAGCAGCAGCGCGCAATCCTCGGCGCTTTGCGCCATCGGGCCACCCTGATCGAGCGACGAGGCAAACGCAATCATGCCGAAGCGCGAGACGCGGCCGTAGGTCGGCTTGATGCCGGTCACGCCGCACATTGCTGCCGGCTGGCGGATCGAGCCACCGGTATCGGTACCGGTTGCGGCCGGTGCCAGTCGTGCTGCAATCGCTGCGGCCGAGCCGCCCGACGATCCGCCCGGAATCGCGCTCTTGTCCCACGGATTTTTGACCGGGCCAAAGAACGAATTCTGGTTCGACGAGCCCATCGCAAATTCATCGCAGTTGAGCTTGCCCAGCGTGACCATGCCGGCATTGCCGAGGCGTTCGACCACGGTGGCGTCGAACGGGCTGGTGTAATTGGCCAGCATCTTCGAGCCGGCCGTCGCGCGCCAGTTGCGCGTGACAAAAATATCCTTGTGCGCAACCGGAATGCCGGTCAGCGGGGTGTGGTCTTCAGAGGCCAGTCGCAGGTCGGCCGCGGCTGCTTGTTGCAGTGTCAGTTCCGGATCGACGTGCAGGAAGGCATTGAGCTCGCTGCCGCCGATGCGTGCCAGGAAGTGCTGTGCCAGTTCGGTGGCCGAAACCTGCTTCGATTGCAGCAGCGCCGACAATTGCTTGAGTGATTTGGTATGCATGGGGAATCTTTAATCGAGGACTTTGGGCACCAGGTACAAGCCGTCCTGAGTGGCCGGCGCAGGTTTCTGGTAATCGTCGCGGTGGTTGGTTTCGGTCACCACGTCGTCGCGCAAGCGCAGCGCCAGGTCGTCCGGCAGTGCGCTGTCGAGCGCAAAAATCGGATGGCTCAGCGGCATGACGCCGGTGGTATCGACAGCCTGCATCTGCTCGACCAGCGCAAAAATTTCATTGAGCTTGACGAGCGACTTTTCGGCTTGCGCGTCGGTCAGTTCGAGTTGGGCCAGATTGGCCAGGATGGTGACATTCGAGAGGGTAAGCGACATGGCGGGGAATCACGCAGCGAGCGCGCCGGAAAATGGTTCGGGAAGCACCAAAACGCGATCAAAGTGCCATTCGTAGCGGATAAAAACTCCGCATCGGGACAGCATTCTGGCGGGTTTATAGAGGCAGTTTTGCCTGAATTATAAGGTAGAATGCGGGGCGTCCACCTGGATGGCGCCGAATCTCAGGCAGCCTCGGGTAGCGACTAAACATCACTCAACCTCATATCGAAACCGCGCACACCCGCTGCGCATCAGGACAATACATGTTTGGATTTCTCCGCAGTTACTTTTCGAATGACCTGGCGATTGACCTGGGCACCGCCAACACCCTCATTTATGTACGCGGCCAGGGCATCGTTCTTGACGAGCCATCGGTCGTTGCCATCCGCCAGCAGGGCGGCCCGAACGGCAAGAAAACCATCCAGGCCGTCGGCCGCGAAGCCAAGCAAATGCTCGGTAAAGTGCCAGGCAACATCGAAGCCATCCGTCCAATGAAAGACGGCGTCATCGCCGACTTCACCGTCACCGAGCAAATGCTCAAGCAATTTATCCGCATGGTGCACGACTCGAAGCTGTTCAAACCCTCTCCGCGCATCATCATCTGCGTGCCGTGCGGCTCGACCCAGGTTGAGCGCCGCGCGATCCGCGAGTCGGCGCTTGGCGCCGGCGCCTCGCAGGTATTCCTGATCGAAGAGCCGATGGCCGCCGCCATCGGTGCCGGCCTGCCGGTCTCCGAAGCGACCGGTTCGATGGTCGTCGATATCGGCGGCGGTACCACTGAAGTCGGCATCATTTCGCTGGGCGGCATGGTCTACAAGGGATCGGTGCGGGTCGGTGGTGACAAGTTCGACGAGGCTATCGTCAACTACATCCGCCGCAACTACGGCATGCTGATCGGCGAGCAAACCGCCGAAGCCATCAAGAAAGAAATCGGTTCGGCTTTCCCGGGTTCCGAAGTGCGCGAAATGGAAGTCAAGGGCCGCAACCTGTCCGAAGGCATCCCGCGCTCGTTCACGATCTCAAGCAATGAAATCCTCGAGGCGCTGACTGATCCGCTCAACAACATCGTCTCGGCGGTCAAGAATGCACTCGAGCAGACCCCGCCGGAACTCGGTGCCGACATCGCCGAAAAAGGCATGATGCTGACCGGCGGCGGTGCGCTGCTGCGTGACCTCGATCGCCTGCTGATGGAAGAAACCGGCCTGCCGGTCATCGTCGCCGAAGACCCGCTGACTTGCGTCGTGCGCGGCTCCGGCATGGCGCTCGAACGGATGGACAAGCTCGGTTCGATTTTCTCGTACGAGTAAGTCGTTCGCCGTTCGCATTCACCTCGTCGCCACCGGCGGCACCGATGCAGCAAACAGCAAGTAGCCAGGATACCTAGCAAGCATTAAATGGAATACAGCCCACCGCCACTGTTCAAGCAAGGTGCTTCGGCACGCGTCAAAGTGGTGTTTTTCTCGATCATTGCGATTGCCCTGCTGGTGGTCGATTCGCACATGCAGTCGCTCGCCCTGATCCGGCAAGTTGTCGGTACCGCACTGTACCCGGTGCAGATGGCGGCCTTGCTGCCGCGCGATGCGCTCTATAGCGTCAGCGGCTATTTTGTTTCGCTGGCCTCGGTCGAGCGCGAGAACAAGGCCTTGCGCCTCGAGCAGGCCGCCAACGCGCAGACCCTGCAGCGCGCCCAGCAACTGTTTTCCGAAAACGCCCAGTTGCGCAAGCTGCTCGGCACCAGCGAGCAATTGCCGGTCAAGTCCGTCATGAGCGAAATCCTCTACGATGCCCGCGATGTCTTCACCCGCAAGATCGTGCTCGACCGTGGTTCGCGCCACGATGTCGTGCTCGGCCAGCCGGTCATCGACGATACCGGCGTGGTCGGCCAGATCACGCGGGTTTTTCCACTGACCTCCGAAGCCACGCTGCTGACCGACAAGGATGAAGCCATTCCGGTGCAGGTCGTACGCAACGGCTTGCGCAGCGTGGCCTACGGGCGCGGCCAGAGCGGCTTGCTGGATTTGCGCTTCATGCCGGCCAACGCCGATATCCGCAAGGGCGACATCCTGGTCACTTCCGGTATCGATGGCGTCTATCCGGGCGGCCTGTCGGTAGCCACCGTGGTGCAGGTCGAGAACAAGTCCGGTGACACCTTCGCCAGCATCGTCTGCCAGCCCCTGGCCGGGATCGATCGCCACAAGCAATTGCTGATTTTGCTGAAGCAGCCGATGGACGCGCCGCGACCGCCACCGGGCGACGCGAAGGACAAAAAAGCAGTCGGCGGCAAGACGCGCTTGCGCGGTCCGGTCAAGGAACTGCCCGCCGTACCGACGCCATTGCCCGCTACGACTGTCCGGAGATTGCTTCAGTGAACCAGCCCCATTACATCCTGCTGCCGGTCAGTCCGGTGTTCATCATCGCCAGCCTGGCCTGCGCGTTTCTGCTTAACCTGCTGCCGTGGGGCGGGCTGGTCGGCGTGCCGGATTTTGTCGCGCTGGTGTTGATTTTCTGGAGCATTCACCAGCCGCGCAAGGTCGGTATCGGCGTGGCGTTTTGCATGGGCTTGCTGATGGATGTGCACAACGCGTCGCTGCTCGGTGAAAACGCGCTGGTCTACACGCTGCTGTCCTACCTGGCGATCATGATCCACCGGCGCGTGCTGTGGTTTCCGGTGCGTACCCAGGCCTTGCACATCCTGCCGCTGCTGCTCGCCACGCAAGTCGTGCAACTGGTGATCCGGTTGCTGGCGTCGGGCAAATATCCGGGCTGGCTGTTTTTCATGGAGTCACTGATTTCAGTGGTGCTCTGGCCGCTGGTGACCTGGTTGCTGCTGGCACCGCAACGACGTGCGATCAACCGCGACGACACGCGACCGATCTGATGATCTGACCCTTTGCGCTTTTTCCTTTTTATTGCGTTCCACCTACCCGAGCGGGCATGACTGAATTCAAGAACACCGAACGCGAACTGCATTTTTTCCGGATCCGGGTCACGGTGGCGGGATTTTTTGCGTTCTTCTGCTTTTGCCTGCTGGCGTCCCGGTTTGTGTGGTTGCAGGTCTACCGGCACGACCACTACGCGGCGCAGGCCGAAGACAACCGGATCTCGGTGGTGCCGGTGGTGCCGAACCGCGGCCTGATCCTGGACCGCAATGGCGTGGTCCTGGCGCGCAATTTTTCGGCTTACACGCTCGAAATCACGCCATCCAAACTCACCGTCAGTCTGGACGAAACCGTCGACCAGCTGGCCGAGCTGGTCGAGATTACGGCCAAGGATCGCAAGCGTTTTCGCAAGCTGCTGGAAGACAGTCGCAACTTCGAAAGTTCGCCGATCCGCACCCGCCTGACCGAAGAAGAAGTCGCGCGCTTCACGGTGCAGCGCTACCGTTTTCCGGGTGTCGAAATCCAGGCCCGGTTGTTTCGGCAGTATCCGCTGGGAGCCGTCGCCTCGCACGTGACCGGCTACCTCGGGCGCATCAGCGCGCGCGATGCCGCAGCGATCGACGAGCTCGATGACAGTGCCAATTACAACGGCACCGACCATATCGGCAAGGAAGGCCTGGAGAAAAGCTACGAGCGGCAATTGCATGGCATCACCGGCTACGAAGAAGTCGAAGTCTCCGCCGGTGGCCGGGCGGTGCGCACGCTCTCGCGCACGCCGGCCAGTCCCGGCAACAACCTGATCCTGTCGATCGACATCGAATTGCAAAAGGTCGTCGAAGAAGCTTTCGGCGATCACCGTGGTGCGCTGGTGGCGATCGAGCCATCGACCGGCGACATCCTGGCCTACGTGTCGATGCCGACCTTCGACCCGAACCTGTTCGTCGAAGGCATCGACCAGCAAAGCTGGGAGCAACTCAATACCTCGCTGGAGCGGCCGCTGCTGAACCGGCCGTTGTCGGGCACCTATCCGCCCGGCTCGACTTACAAGCCATTCATGGCGCTGGCCGCACTGGAGCTGGGCAAGCGCAAGCCGGAAGACACGATTTCGGACCCCGGCTATTTCATACTCGGCAACCACCGTTTCCGCGATGACAAGGAAGGTGGCCATGGCATGGTCGACATGCGCCGGTCTATCGTCGCGTCGTGCGATACCTACTACTACCTGCTGGCCAACGACCTCGGGGTCGATGCGATCCATGACTTCATGAAGCCGTTCGGTTTCGGTGAGCTGACCGGTATCGACCTCGAGCACGAGCGCAAAGGCTTGCTGCCATCCACGTCCTGGAAGCGCACTGCGTACCGCAAGCGCGAACAGCAGAAATGGTATGCCGGCGAAACCATTTCGCTGGGCATCGGCCAGGGCTACAACGCCTTCACGCCACTGCAAATGGCGCATGCGATTGCGACGCTGGCCAATAACGGTGTTGTCATGAAACCGCATCTGGTGAAGATCATCGAGAACGGCATTACGCGCGAACGCACCGTCACCGTGCCGAAGGAAAGCTACCGGATTGCGCTTAAGCAGGCCAACATCGACATCGTCAAGAACGCCATGGTCGGCGTCACCAGCGAAGCCGGCGGCACTTCGTACCGTGTCTTCGGCAAGGCCGGGTATGTGTCTGCCGGCAAGACCGGCACGGCGCAGGTGATCGCGATCAAGAAAAATGAAAAGTACGACGCCAAGAAGATCGACGAACTGCATCATGACCATTCGCTGTACTCCGCCTTTGCACCGGCCGACAAGCCGCGCATTGCGATTGCGATCATCGTCGAGAATGGCGGTTTCGGCGCCGAGACCGCCGCCCCTATCGTCAAGAAGGCATTGGATTTTTATCTGCTCGGCAAGCGTCCGGGAGATAAGGAAACGCCGGCAGTGCCGCTGACCGTCAGTGTGGCCGACACCCGCGGCAACAAGGATCAAGGACATATCCACCATGATTGAAAGACGTCCGCTCTGGCCGCGCATCAAACCCCTGCTGACCGTATTCGACGGCCCGCTGGCACTGATTATTTTCCTGATCGTGTCGGTCGGGCTGGTCACGCTGTATTCGGCCGGCATCGACTTTCCCGGCCGCGTCGAAGACCAGCTGCGCAATATCCTGATCGCCTTCATCGTGATGTGGATCGCCGCCACGGTGCCGCCGCAGACGCTGATGCGCTTTGCCGTACCGATCTACAGTTTCGGCATTGCGCTGCTGATCGCGGTGGCGGTGTTCGGCCTGGTCAAGAAAGGCGCACGGCGCTGGATTAACCTCGGCATCGTGATTCAGCCCTCCGAGATCATGAAGATCGCGATGCCGCTGATGCTGGCCTGGTTTTTTCAGAAGCGCGAAGGCATGATCCGCTGGACCGAATTCCTGGTTGCGGCGGTACTGCTGGCGATTCCGGTGGCATTGATCGCGCGCCAGCCCGACCTCGGTACCGCATTGCTGGTGCTGGCCGCCGGTTTCTATGTGATCTTCCTGGCGGGGCTATCGTGGAAAGTCATGGCCGGGCTGTTCGTCACGGTCGCTGCCAGCTTGCCGGTGCTCTGGACCGTGCTGCATGATTACCAGCGTCAGCGCGTGATGATGCTGATCGATCCCACCTCGGATCCGCTCGGCAAGGGCTTCCATATCATCCAGTCGACCATCGCGGTCGGCTCCGGCGGACTGTTCGGCAAGGGCTGGCTCAAGGGTACGCAGGCGCATCTGGAATTCATTCCGGAGCGCACCACTGACTTCATTTTTGCGGTCTACTCCGAAGAATTCGGCTTGGTCGGCAACGGCGTTCTGCTGATCTTGTACATGCTGCTGGTCAGTCGCGGGCTGGTCATTGCGGCCAACGCACCGACCGTATTTACCCGCCTGCTGGCCGGTGCGATCACGATGATTTTCTTCACTTATGCCTTCGTCAACATGGGAATGGTCAGTGGTATCCTGCCGGTAGTCGGGGTGCCGCTACCTTTCATGAGTTACGGCGGCACCGCACTAGTCACGCTCGGCCTTGGCGCCGGCATCCTGATGAGCATCCAGCGGCATCGCACGCTGGTACAAAGTTAAGGAATATCCATGCACGAACACCCCCGATTATCCTGGCCGGGACGTCTGCTGGCAGGCGCTATTGCTGTCGTGCTGGCCGCTTGCGGCAGTGTCCCTTTGGCACCACCGGCACCGCCTGCTGCCAAGCGCGAGGTCGTGCCGCCGACGGTCAAGCGGGCACCGGCAATGCCGGCGGCCGGTTCCGGACGTGGTGGCTACTACCTCGACGATGGTCCCGGCGACAACCCGCCCGACAACCTGCTGGCCATCCCCGATGCCGAGCCCAAGATCGAAGCGAACTTCGCCCGCAACAACCGCCCGTATGTGGTCTTCGGCGAGACCTATACTCCGATGGACGTCGATGCCCCGCTCAAGCAGCGCGGTGTCGCCAGCTGGTACGGTAAAAAATTCCACGGTCAGAAAACCTCGTCGGGCGAGCTCTACGACATGTACAAGATGACCGGCGCGCATCCGACGCTGCCGCTGCCGTCGTATGTGCGCGTTACCAATTTGAGCAACGGCCGGCAAATTATTGTCCGCATCAATGACCGCGGCCCCTTCCATTCGAGCCGCATCATGGACCTGTCGTACACCGCCGCACTGAAGCTCGGTTACCTCGGCAAGGGCAGCAGTGAAATCGAAATCGAACGCCTGATGCCGGACGAGATTGCGCGCATGGAAAAAGACCGTCTCGGCGAACGTGCCGTGCCGCTCGACGAGACCGCCAGAGTCCGCAGGCCGCAGCCGATGCCATTGCTCGCTGCGCTGGAATCGACCTCGAACCCGTCACCGGCCGCGGCTGCTGCAGCGGTACCGCTGGAGGGCGCCATGATTCCACCCGCCATGACTTCAGGCAGCGCATTGACGATCGACATGCCTGCGCCGCCACCGCCGGCCACCCCGGCACCGTCCACGCCAGTGCCCGCTCCGGCTCCGGCCGTGACTCCGGCAGCGACGGCCGGCGCACCCGGATTCTATTTGCAGCTGGGCGCGTTTTCGCAGGCACCCAATGCCGAAGCAGCGCGCATGCGGGCGCAGCGTGAGGTGCCCGATGCGCCATCGGCCGAAGTCGTGCAGAGCGGTGCGGTGTATCGCCTCTACAGCGGACCCTTCACCAGCCGCACCGATGCGACCAGCGCGGCGCAAAAAATCCAGGATGCCGGCGGACTCAAGCCGTTCATCGTGCAGCGGTAAGTTTGACGGCAGGGTGCAATGCCCTGCAGTCAATGCCTGACTTCGCACTCGTTACCGGCTTCAGCGCCATCGCTGACAGCGCCGCAGCGGGTGCTCCCCCGACTCTGAGGATGAGCGCCATCGATTGTCGGCATGGGCGATCTGTCATGGAATGTTGTTTGCCAGCTTGCGTCAATCCGTCCATTGGCGATATGACGGTCGCCTGGCCAGTTACACCGGTAGCATTCAAAAACCGATAGTCGGCGCTGCCTGCGATCGGCATACCCTGCGCCTGCTGGCACGACAAACGTTCAATTCCATGACACCTTCAAGCTCCCGTCGCGGTTTCGCCCTGACCGCCATGACGTCGATTTTTCTCCCGCTGATTGCGCTGCTGTTGGCCCTGCCGGCCCATGCCCAGACCCCACCCCTCCAAAGCAAACCGGCGTGCACCGCCCCCGCCGCCGGCAATCCCGGCAACGCCTGCGCCGGCAACCCGATCAATCTGATCACCGGTAACAAGTACCAGCGCGATACCGATATGGCCGCTTTTCCCGGCGTGCTCGGCCTTGAAATCGTCCGCCATTACAACAGCGTTTTTAGCGTACCCGCCGTCCCCAATGGCCTGGTCGGCCGCGGCTGGCGCTTGTCGTATGAAGTCGAACTGGTCGCCGTCGGCAACACACTGCAGCTGATCGAAGCCGACGGTCACCGGATCATCTTCAACCGTAATCCGCTGAATCGCGCATTGTGCAGCACCGCCGATCCGGCCAACGGCACCCTCGACATACTGCGCAGTACGCGCGGCGACGAATACGCCTGGCAACGCACCGACGGTCAGGTCTGGCGCTTCAACGCCCAGCGCAAGCTCGAACAAATCGTCGCGCCGACCGGCGAATTCGTCAGCCTGATTTACGACAACGCGGGCTTGCTGATGCAGGTCACCGATCCACAGGGCCGGCAACTGCACCTGATCTATCCGGACCGCAAAACCGCGCGTAGCGGCACCAGTTTTAATGGCGTGCGCGCCATCGACAGCCCGGCCGGACGGTTCGACTACGACTACGGCAGCACCGCGCCGGCCGGTGCCGGCATCGCACCGTCGTCGCTGCTGGCCAATCTGATCCGGGTACGCCTGCCGACCAAGGCCGAACGCCAGTACCACTACGAAGATCCGCTGCATCCGACGCTGCTGACCGGCATCAGCCTGCGTGAAGGGGCAACCACCGCCCAGCGTATTTCCACGTTTGGCTATCAGGCCGATGGCAAGGCGATCCTGTCGACCCATGCCGACGGCGTCGACAAAGTCACGCTGTCTTATCAGCCTGGCGGCGTCACGGTACTGACTAACAGCCTCGGCCAGGTCACCACTTACCGCCACGCCGACATCGCCCGCGAGAATCGCCTGCTCGAAGCCCGTGGTCCCGGTTGCGCGTTGTGCAGTGCCAGCAACCTGCGCTACAGCTACGACACGCGCGGGCGCGAAGTCACGCGCACCCGGCTCGATGACCACGGCAATCCCGTCGAGACCATCCTCACCGAACGCGATGACATCGGCCGGCCGCTGATGATCAGCCAGCAGCGCTATCAGGATGGCAAGCCCGGTGCGGCGCAATGGCAACTGCGTTATGAATATGCCGCCAGCGCCAGCGCGGGTCCGACGCTGATCGCCCGTCCGAGTGTGGTGCCAGGCAAGGACAACCTGACCCGCATCACCTACAACGCCGTCGGGCAAGCCCTCACGCTGACCGAAAGCGGCTGGTCGCCGGCCACCGCCACCCCCATCGAACGCACAACCCGCTACCGCTACACCCGCATCAACGGCCGCAGCCTGCTGGCAGAAATCGACGGCCCGCTGCCGAACGGTCGGACCGGCACGCCGGCGGATTCGGACATCACCCGGTTTCGTCACGATGGTCGCGGCGATTATCTGGTCGAAGTCGTCGCACCGGGCAATCAGGTCACGCGCGTCATCGGGCGCGACCTGTCCGGTCGTCCGCAAAAAATCGTCACCGCTACCGGCAACGTGCTCGGGGTTGACTACGATCCGGCCGGCCATGCCACCCGCGTCACCAGCGCCGGTAGTAGCGAATTTTTCAGCTGCAACGCCCTCGGCCAGTTGTCCGGCGTGGTCCGCGCGAGCGGCCAGCGACTGGCGATGCGCTACGGTCCCGATGGCCGCATTGCCGAGTTGTCGGACGCGCAGGGCAACCGCATCCGCCTGCAGCGCGATACCGAAGGCACGCTGACCGCGCGCAGTCTGCTCAATCCCGATGGCAGCATCGCGCAGCAAACCAGCTTGTCGCTGCTTGATATCGATACCGACCGCAAGACCGATGCCGTACCCGAGATCCTCTTTGCCGTCGGTGATGCCGTCACGCGTTTTCAGTACGAACAAGAGAGCCGGCTGGCGCGCATCACCGATGCCCGCAAGCACCAGACCGGCCAGTTGCACGATGACTTTGGTCGCCTGGTCCGGGTCGACAGTCCCGATGGCGGCGTCACCGTGCTGGCTTACGATGCCGCCGACCATCTGGTCAGCAAGACCAGCGGGCAGGGCAGCACCGTGCTGTACCGCCACGACATCGCCGGTCGCCTGACCGGCCAGAGCACCCGCGAAGGCGAGACCCGCATCGTCTACGGCCAGCAGGGACGGCCGGTGCGGATCAGCTATCCGGCCGGTGAAGAACACTTCAGCTACGACCAGGCCGCGCGCCTGACCAGCCATGTCCGCCTGATCGACGGCCAGCGCATCACGACGCGCACCGCCTACGACAGCCGCGGCCAGCTCAGCAAAAAAATCCTGCCCGACGGCCAGATCCTGCATTACCGCTACCACGGTGCGGTCCACCCGAAAGCCGGTTTGCTCGCTGCCATCACGCGCGAAGATCTGTTCGGCAATACCGTCCTGCTCGACGGCCTCAACGACGCCGCCGACGGCTATGCAAACCAGCACTTCCAGCTGGCCAACGGCGTCGGCTACCAGCGCCAGCTCGATCAGCGCGGCCACATCACACGCCTCGGCAGCACCGGCTACTGGGAAGAAAACCACCAGCGCGACGCCATCGGCCAGCTCACGCAACGCAACACGACGACTCCGACCGGCCTGAAAAACACCCGCTACAACTACGACGATGCCGGCCGCATGACCGCCATCCTGCAAGCCGGTGGCGATCATAGCTACCGCTACGACCCGACCGGTAACTTGCTGGCCGACCAGCGCGGCCAGCTATCCACCGGCTACACCATCGACCCGGCCAGCAACCGGATTACTTCCGCACAGGCCGGTGACCGGCGCATCAACTACGCCTACAACGCCGCCGGCAGCGTCACCCGCATCGGCGACACCGCCTATGCGTGGGACAGCCAGCAACGCCTGATCCGCGTCAGCCAACGCGACCAGCCGGTCGCCGATTACGCCTACAACGCCTTCGGCGAGCGCATCAAAAAAATCAGCTACGCCGGCAACCAGAGCAAGGTCACCTACTACTTCTACGACGGCAGCGAGCTCGTCGCCGAAGCGCACGCCAGCGCCAAAGACGGGGGTAACGCCAGCATCACGCGCCAGTACGTCTGGCTCAATGACCAGGGCGGCAGCCGTCCCATCGCGATGCTCCAGGCCCGCGACAGCGGCATCAAGTCCATCGCCGCCAAAACCCTAGCCAGCATCCCGACCGACACTACGCGCGCTGCTGGCCAGGCCAGCCGCAACGACGTCTTCGCCCTGATCGCTGACCACACCGGCGCGCCTCGGGCGCTGGTCGATGAACGCAAACAAGTGGTCTGGCGCGCCAGCGTCACCGGCTTTGGCGAACTACTCCCCGACGCCAGCAACCTGATGACCCTCAACCTGCGCGGCTCGCACCAGTACTACGATGCCGAAACGCAGCTGCACTACAACCACCATCGCTACCTCGACCCGCGTAGTGGCCGCTACCTGAGTACCGACCCGAGCGGAGTCGCCGGCGGGCTGAACCTGTATGCATTCGCCGCGAATAATCCGATCGCCAACATTGATCCGCTCGGATTACAGGCCAAGCCGGCGGGGGACATCTCTGATTGGGATATGCAGCGGCGGGTTGAGTACGTGCTTTTGCGGGCGGGTGGGCAGATACCGGGCGTGATTGGGGACGCGCTGCGGGAGTTGGTGAGTCCGGCTTCGCTGGCGACGACGGCGGTGGTGTTTGGGATATGGGCAGGGTCGCAAGCCTTCCCGCCCGTCGGCCTGGTTGTCGATACAGGTCTGGTCGCAGCTGGCGTCCTGATTGCCGGCACCGGTGGCCTAATTGCCATCGCGGAAATAATCAAGGCTGGGGTATTAACCGGGAGCGCAAAATGTGAAGCGGATTTGCAAAACGCGGGCGACGTGCTGGCCAGTGGTCTGGTCGATGCGTTGGCGGCAGGCGCCGGATTGGCGGGGAGTGTGCAGGCGAGTAGTACCCAGGCTCTGCGGGTAGAGAAATTGCAGAGAATAATAAGTGGACTTTTTAAGCAATCTGGAGTTGTGACAAACGGCGTTGGAGAAGCTTACAACATTGCCAATGCGTCGAAGTTGGCTGAGCAATTAAGAATGGCATCCGCGAGATCGCCCTTTACGACCACGGGTACGTTGACACAAGACGCGATTAACGCGGCAAAAGTGGTACCTGGACTAGAAGCTGGTATGTTGAGAAATCCCGCTATTCCAGAAGGTTTCGGAAAATATACAACTAGTACTTTCAGCAGCCCTTCAGGAGATTTCCAAGTACATTTTTATAAGAACCCAACGACCAATGAGGTGTTTTACGGCTTCGATTACAAAGTAATTTTTAATAATATGTCTGGGATACTTAAAAAACCATGAAAGTTAAATGCACACGATTATTAGACGCTGACGGGCGAGAGGTTGAATCTTCGTCCTGGTTAAAACTTGGTTGTATTTACCACGTCGTGTCGATTTTTACGGACAAGAGTGGCAATCGTCGCTACGGCATTATTAATCGCCACCCTTTGGGGGAGTGGCCGCAGTTGGGTAGTCATCAAGCAGAATGTTTTGAAATTGTTAGTGATATCGTGCCATCTAATTGGCAAAAAATGGCTTATCGAGGGAGTATCGATATCTCCCCAGCCGCATGGCAAGCCCCTGGCTTTTTGGAAGCGTTCTATGACCACGATCCAGTCACCTATCCTATCTATGAACGGGAACGGGACATTATTCTGAGCGAAGACCCCTGACCGGAATTACAAGTGACGTATTCAGCGCGTAGGGTGCAATAACCGAAGGGCATTGCACCGTCTGCATGCGGTGCAATGCCCTTCGGTTATTGCACCCTACTTGCTTTGTGCCCACGCGAGAGCCCCGAAAATGCTCGCCAATTCCAACCGTTTGTCGGTTCATTCGCGTGGGCACGACACACCCGTGCCTTCCCTACGTGCTGTTGACTTACAAAAGAAAAACCAAGCTCCGCGTCCCGCAACAATTCGACCAACCAGCAAATCCGACCAATCCCGCCAGCCCGATTTTTACGCAATCTTTACACCCCCCACCCCGCTCTTTACAACGTTTTTAGCCCGTCACGCCTACGCTGTTCCTTGTCAAATTCATTCAAGGAACATCGCATGGACATCCTCTGTATCGCCGCCATCCTGGCGTTGTGGCTGGTCACCGTGGCCGCTGCTGCCGGTTGTGCCCGGCTCGGGGCGCGCACGTGAACCCGTTCTACTGGCTGGGCGCGAGCGCTGCCGCCATTCTGCTGGCGATGCTGGTCTATGCATTGCTCAATGCGGAGGACCTGTAAATGTCTACGCAATCTCTCACCCTGTTATTGGTGTTTTTGGCGATCCTGCTGGCGCTGTCGTATCCGCTCGGCCTGTATCTGGCACGTGTCGGTGATGGCACGCGGCTCTGGCTGGCGCGCGTCGAATCTGTCGTCTATCGACTTGCCGGCACCGACGCTGCAACCGGCATGGGCTGGAAAGCCTATGCGCTGGCGCTGCTGGCCTTCAATGCGCTCGGCACGCTGTTCGTCTACGCGGTACAGCGCCTGCAAAGCGTGCTGCCGCTGAACCCGGCTGGCTTCGCTAACGTCGCCCCGGATTCGGCTTTCAATACCGCCGTGAGCTTTGTTACCAATACCAACTGGCAAGGCTATGCCGGCGAATCGACGATGAGCAACTTCACGCAAATGGTCGCGCTGACCGGGCAGAATTTTTTCTCGGCAGCGACCGGCATGGCAGTCGCCTTTGCCTTGATCCGTGGCTTCATGCAGCGCTCGGCGCAATCGATCGGTAACTTCTGGGTCGACCTCACGCGCTCGGTCTTGTACGTGCTGTTGCCGCTGTCGCTGCTGCTGGCGGTGGCGCTGATGAGCCAGGGCGTGATCCAGGATTTTTCAGCCAACAAGAGCGTCACGCTGCTTGATCCGCTGACCTACATCGAGGCGGAAGTCGGTACCGATGGCCAGCCGATCAAGGATGCCCAGGGCGTCGCACTGACGCAAACGCTGGTGGCCCATAGCCAGACCCTGCCGATGGGACCGGTCGCGTCACAGGAAGCCATCAAGATGATAGGCACCAACGGCGGCGGCTTCTTCAATGCCAACTCGGCCCATCCGTTTGAAAACCCGACACCCATATCGAACTTGCTACAGATGCTGGCGATATTCCTGATTCCGGCCGCGTTCTGCTTTGCGTTCGGCCGGCTGGTTGGCGACATGCGTCAGGGCTGGGCGCTGCTGTCAGCGATGACGCTGATCTTCGTCGCACTGACCTGCGTGGTGCTGGTGGCCGAGCAGCAAATCCATCCGGGACTGCAGGCGTTGCATGTCGATCAGGCCCTCGGTGCGCTGCAATCCGGCGGCAACATGGAAGGCAAGGAAACCCGCTTCGGCATCAGTGCTTCGGCGCTGTTTGCGGCGATCACAACGGCGGCGTCATGCGGCGCAGTCAATGCGATGCATGACTCGTTCACCGCGCTGGGCGGGCTGGTGCCGCTGGCATTCATGCAGCTTGGCGAAGTGGTGTTTGGCGGTGTCGGCACCGGCCTGTACGGGATGCTGGTGTTCGCCATCATGGCGGTCTTCATTGCCGGCCTGATGATAGGCCGCACGCCCGAATATCTCGGCAAGAAGATCCAGGCCTACGAGATGAAAATGACCGCGCTGACCATCCTCGTGACGCCGCTGCTGGTGCTGGGCGGGACCGCGATTGCGGTGATGCTCGAGCCCGGCCGGGCCGGCATCGCCAACCCCGGCGCGCATGGCTTTTCCGAAATCCTGTACGCGTTCACATCGGCCGCCAACAACAACGGCAGCGCCTTTGCCGGGCTGTCGGCCAACACGCCGTTCTACAACTTTATGCTGGCGGTGGCGATGTGGGGCGGGCGCTTCGGCATGATCGTGCCGATCCTGGCGATTGCCGGATCGCTCGCGGCGAAGAAGCGGCTTGATGTGACCAGCGGCACGATGCCGACCCACGGCCCGCTGTTCGTGGCGTTGCTGGTTGGCGTGGTGGTGCTGATCGGTGTGCTCAATTACGTGCCGGCGCTGGCGCTCGGGCCGGTGGTCGAACATCTGCAATTCCAACAATGAATATTGACCAATCCATGTTGACCAAAACGAAAGGTCCGTCATGTCACGCACCAGCCTGACCCTGTTCGACCGCGCCCTGTTCGGCCCCGCCGTACTGGACGCATTCAAGAAGCTCGACCCGCGCGTGCAATGGCGCAGCCCGGTCATGTTCGTGGTCTTTGTCGGTAGCGCCATCACGACGCTATTGTGGTTGCAGGCGCTGGTTGGCACCGGCGAAGCACCGGCCGGATTCATCGGCGCGATCGCGTTGTGGCTGTGGTTCACGGTGCTGTTCGCGAACTTCGCCGAAGCGCTGGCTGAAGGCCGCAGCAAGGCGCAAGCCGCGTCGCTGCGGGCACTGAAGCAAACCGTGCCGGCCAAGAAAATGACGGCGCCCAACTACGGCAGCAGCTGGACCGAAGTCAACGCCACCATCTTGCGCAAGGGTGACATCGTGCTGGTCGAAGCCGGCGATATCGTGCCGGTCGATGGCGAGGCCATCGAAGGCGTGGCCTCGGTCGACGAGAGCGCCATCACCGGCGAATCGGCCCCCGTAATCCGCGAATCGGGCGGTGATTTCTCCGCCGTCACCGGCGGTACTCGCGTGCTGTCCGACTGGCTCGTGGTGCGCGTCGCCGTGAACCCCGGCGAAGCCTTCATCGACCGCATGATCGCGATGGTCGAAGGTGCCAAGCGCCAGAAGACGCCCAACGAAATCGCGCTGACCATCCTGCTGGTGGCGCTGACCATCGTGTTCCTGCTGGTGACGGTGACGCTGCTGCCGTTCTCGCTGTTCAGTGTCGGTGCGGCCAATGCCGGCACGCCGGTGACGATCACGGTATTGATCGCCTTGCTGGTCTGCCTGATCCCGACCACGATAGGCGGTTTGCTGTCGGCCATCGGCGTGGCCGGCATGAGCCGGATGATGCAGGCCAACGTGATCGCCACCTCGGGCCGTGCGGTCGAAGCCGCTGGTGACGTCGACGTGCTGTTGCTCGACAAGACCGGCACGATCACGCTCGGCAATCGCCAGGCCTCGGCTTTTTTTGCCGCACCGGGCGTGACCGAAGAACAGCTGGCCGATGCCGCGCAACTGGCCTCGCTGGCCGATGAAACACCCGAAGGCCGCAGCATCGTCACGCTGGCGCGGCAGCGCTTCAGCTTTACCGAGCGCGACCTCGCCGCACTCGCCGGCAGCGCCGTGCCGTTCACCGCGCAAACCCGGATGAGCGGCATCGACCTCGGGCCACGCGCACTGCGCAAAGGCGCGGTCGATGCGCAGAAAAAATATGTCGCGTCGCTCAACAAGGTCTTTCCGGCCGAGGTCGCACGCGATGTCGACACGGTTTCGCGACGCGGCAGCACGCCGCTGGTGGTGGTCGATGACGGCCGCGTGATGGGCGTGGTCGAACTGAAGGATATTGTGAAGGGCGGCATCAAGGAACGCTTCGCCGAACTGCGCCGCATGGGCATCAAGACCGTGATGATCACCGGCGACAACCAGCTCACTGCAGCAGCGATTGCCGCCGAAGCCGGAGTCGATGATTTTCTGGCGGAAGCCACGCCCGAAGACAAGCTCAAGCTGATCCGCGATTACCAGAACGAAGGCCGGCTGGTGGCGATGACCGGCGACGGTACCAACGATGCGCCGGCACTGGCGCAGGCCGATGTCGCGGTGGCGATGAACTCCGGCACGCAGGCCGCGAAAGAAGCCGGCAACATGGTCGACCTCGATTCGAATCCGACCAAGCTGCTGGAGATCGTCGAGATCGGCAAGCAGATGCTGATGACGCGCGGCGCGTTGTCGACGTTCTCGATCTCGAACGATATCGCCAAGTATTTTGCGATCATCCCGGCCGCGTTCGTGGGCACCTATCCGCAACTGAAAGCGCTCGACGTGATGCACCTGAGCAGTCCGTCATCCGCCATTTTGTCGGCGGTGATTTTCAATGCGCTGATCATCGTCGTGCTCATTCCGCTGGCGCTCAAGGGCGTCAAATACCGCGCTGTCGGTGCAGCCCTGCTGCTGCGTCGCAACCTGCTCATTTACGGACTCGGCGGCATCATCGTGCCGTTCGCCGGGATCAAGCTGATTGATCTCGTGCTGTCTGCCTTATCGATTATTTAGGAGCCCTCATGAAAACTATCCTACGTCCCGCGCTGGTCCTGTTTGCCCTGTTGACGGTGCTGTGCTGCGCGCTGTATCCGGCCGCCGTGACTGGCATCGGTCGCGCTGTTTTTCCCGACCAGATCGCCGGCAGCCTCGTGCTGCGCGATGGCCAGCCGGTCGGCTCGTCACTGATCGGGCAGGCCTTCACGTCCCCGAAATACTTCTGGGGCCGGCCATCGGCCACCGCGCCGATGGCCAATAACGGACTGGCCTCCGGCGGCTCGAACCAGGGGCCGAATAATCCGGCGCTGCTCGATGCGGTGAAGTCACGCATCGCGGCCTTGCACGCAGCCGATCCCGACAACACGCAAGCGGTGCCGGTTGATCTGGTGACGGCCTCGGGTAGCGGTCTTGACCCCGAGATCAGCCTGGCCGCCGCGGCCTATCAGTTGCCGCGCATTGCGCGTGAAAGAAAGCTGTCAGACGCGACCGTGCAGACACTGATCGACCGCCACAGCAGCACGCGCGTGCTCGGTTTTCTGGGCGAGCCACGCGTCAATGTGCTGGCGCTGAACATGGCGCTCGACGCTGCACGGTAAGATGCCGGCATGACTGTTCCGAAGACCCCCAACCGCCCCGATCCCGATGAATTACTGCGCCAGCTGCAGCAGGATGAACACGTCGCCGGTCGCGGTAAGCTGAAGATTTTTTTCGGTGCCTCGGCCGGTGTCGGCAAGACTTACGCGATGCTGCTGGCGGCGCAGGAGGCGCAGCGCAATGACATCGATGTGCTGGTCGGGCTGGTCGAAACGCATGGCCGGCGCGAGACGCTGGCGCTGCTCGATGGCTTGCCGCAGTTGCCACTGAAAGCGATCGTTTACCGCGAGCGCACGCTGCAGGAATTCGACCTCGATGCAGCCCTTGCACGCAAGCCCGCATTGATCCTCGTCGACGAACTCGCGCATGCCAACGCACCCGGCTCGCGCCATCCGCGCCGCTGGCAGGACATCGACGAATTGCTCGCCGCCGGTATCGATGTGTTCACCACGGTCAATGTCCAGCATCTCGAAAGCCTCAATGATGTGGTCGGCGGCATCACCGGCGTGCGCGTCGCCGAGACCGTGCCTGACACCGTGTTCGATCAGGCCGATGCGGTGGTGCTGGTCGACCTGCCGCCCGACGAATTGCTGCGTCGCCTCAAGCAAGGCAAGGTGTATTTGCCGCAGCAGGCCGAGCGCGCCGCGCAGAGTTTTTTCCGCAAAGGCAACCTGATTGCCTTGCGCGAACTGGCCTTGCGCCGCACCGCCGATCGCGTTGATGCCGACGTGCGCGCCTACCGCGATGCGCAGTCGATCCGGCGTGTCTGGGAAACCCGCGACACGCTGCTGGCCTGCATCGGCCCGCGTCCCGGTGCCGAAAAAATTGTCCGTGCCGCTGCCCGTCTGGCGGACCGCCTCAATGCCGACTGGCATGCGGTCTATGTCGAGACGCGCCAGCTGCAACGGCTGCGCGAGAGCGAACGCCAGCGCATCCTGAAAGTGCTGGCGCTGGCGCAGGAACTCGGTGCGCAAGCCACCACGATCCCCGGCGAGGATGTGGCGGCCGCGCTGCTCGACTACGCGCGCACCCACAACACGTCGCGCGTCGTGATCGGGCGCGCCGGCGGCCGGCGCTGGTGGCGCTCGTCGGTGGCACAGTCGCTGGCGCAGCAAGCCTTCGACCTCGACGTGATCCAGATCGCGCGCGACGGTGCCGATGCGCCGCTCGGCAGCAAGGCCTGGATGGCCGCCGGTGCACAGGCGCTGGCCGATGATCCGGTGCGGCCGTGGCCGTATGTCTGGGCGATGCTGGCCAGTGTCGCCACGACCGGACTGGCGGCGTTGCTGTTTCCGTATTTCGAGCTGGCCAATATCGTTATGGTGTTCCTGCTGTCGGTGATGGGTGTGGCGCTGTATTGCGGTCGCGGGCCGGCGGCGCTGGCGGCGGTAGTCAACGTGCTGGTGTTTGATTTTTTCTTTGTACAGCCGCGCTTTTCATTCGCGGTCTCGGATGCGCAATACCTGCTGACCTTTGCCGTGATGCTGGCGGTGGGCCTGATCACCGGCCAGCTGACGGCGCGCCTGCGTTATCAGTTGCGGGTCGCCGAACAGCGCGAACGCCGCGCCCGCGCGCTCTACGAAATGGCGCGCGACTTGTCCGGCGCGCTGACCACCGAGCACGTCATCGAACTGTCGAACCGCAGCCTCGCCGCCGGCTTCAATGCAGCCACGACGGTGCTGCTGCCGGACCAGCACGAGCGTCTGCAATTGTCTTCCGAACCGGAAGCGCAGCGCCTCGCAGTGCTCGATGTGGCGATGGCGCAGTGGGCCTTTGATCATGGCCAGCCGGCCGGTGCCGGCACCGATACGCTGCCATCGAGTGCGCGTCTGTATCTGCCGCTGAAAGCGCCGATGCGTACGCGCGGCGTGCTGGCCATCCTGCCGAAAGTGCCGCGCTGGCTAATGGTGCCGGAACAGCGCCGCCAGCTCGATACCTTTGCGTCGCTGGTCGCCATTGCGCTGGAGCGTGTGCATTACGCCGATGTCGCGCGCAGCGCGCTGGTGCAGATGGAATCCGAGCGCTTGCGTAATTCGCTGCTGTCGGCGCTGTCGCATGACTTGCGCACACCGCTGACGGCGCTGGTCGGATTGGCCGAAGCGCTGGTGCGCTCGTCGCTGGCCGGGGCACCCGCCGCGCTGGCCACCGCGTTGCATCGCGAAAGCCTGCGCATGAGTACGCTGGTGGTCAACCTGCTGGATATGGCGCGGCTGGAAGCCGGTGCGGTGCAGCTGCGGCTGGAATGGCAATCGCTGGAAGAAGTGGTCGGCACTGCGCTGGCGGCCTGCGGCAATACGCTCGCGCAGCACCACATCGTCACCGATCTGCCGGCGAGTCTGCCGCTGGTGCGCTTCGATGCAGTGCTCATCGAGCGGGTGCTGTGCAACCTGATCGAGAACGCGCTCAAGTACACGCCGCCCGGTTCGACGATCCGGATCTCGGCGCTACCGGCCGGTAACAAGATCTGCCTGACGGTGGCCGACAACGGGCCGGGATTTCCGGCCGGTCAGATCGGTGCGCTGTTCGACAAGTTTGCACGCGGCGTCAATGAGTCGGCGATCCCCGGCGTCGGCCTCGGCCTGGCGATTTGCCGCGCCATCGTCGACGCCCACGGCGGCAGCATCGACGGCGCCACCAATGCCGACGGTGGTGCCAGCTTCATCATCACGCTGCCGGCCGGCGTGCCGCCGGCGGTCGAGCTTGAAAGCCAGTCATGAACGCAGGACAGCATCATGTCGTCGTGGTCGAGGATGACCCGCAAATCCGCCGCTTCGTGCGCCTCGCGCTTGAAGCCGAACAGCATGCGGTATTTGATGCCGACACGCTGCAGCGCGGCCTGATCGAGATCGCCACCCGCAAGCCGGACCTGGTCATCCTCGATCTCGGTTTGCCCGACGGCGACGGCACCACGCTGATTCGCGAACTGCGTACCTGGTCGACTATCCCGGTCATCGTGCTATCGGCCCGCACCGATGAAACGCAAAAGATCGCCGCGCTGGATGCCGGTGCCGATGACTACCTGACCAAGCCGTTCGGCGTCGGCGAATTGCTGGCGCGCGTGCGCGTCGCTTTGCGGCGTGGCGCGCGTGGTGCCGACGCCGAGCCGGTCATGCGTTTTGGGAATGTGGAAGTCGATCTGGGTTTGCGCAGCATCAGCAAGGCCGGCGTGCCGGTGCATCTGACGCCGATCGAATACCGCCTGCTCGCGCATCTGCTGGCACATGCCGGCAAGGTGCTGACGCAGCAGCAGATCCTGAAAGCGGTGTGGGGTCCATCCCATGTCGAGCGACCGCACTACCTGCGGATCTACATGGGACACCTGCGCCAAAAGCTGGAAGACGATCCGGCCCGGCCGCAGTTTTTGATGACCGAGACCGGGGTGGGGTATCGGGTGCTGGTGTGAGCTTGGCAGAGTGCGACGTTTGAAAATATAGGGAGCTTTTGCAAGTTTATGCAAATTGCATAACTTCGAATAATTTTGCTAACTCTGGATCAACGTAGGGTGCAATAACCGAAGGGCATTGCACCGCATGCACTGCCAAGGAATGTTAGCGCTGAGGCGGGGAGCCCCCGGCGACACGGCTTTCACCGTGCCGCTGTGCGGCTTGCCAGCGCGATTACTTCCCGGTCAACCGGCGAATCACGCTGACGCTGTAGGCAATCGGGCGTGACAGCAAGACCGGGTCGGCTGACGGGGCGATGCCATCGGTCAGCAGTAGCGGATTGAAGGCCAGCGTCTTTTCGGCGGCGGCACTATCCGGCGACATCTTGTCGAGACTCAGGATGCCCAGTTCGACTTGCGGACGGCTGTCCGGCCAGACCATGGTGCCATCGTTGATCGGGTCATCCTTGCCGGCGAGCTGGGCGCTGATGCGGAACTGCACCGGACCTTTGGCAATGCGCTGCGGCAGTTCGTCCATCAAGTAATTCGGGGCCGCCTTGGCAACTTCGGCATCGCTCAACGCCTGCACCCCGGCCAGCGGCGTGATTTGATAACGGGCGTATTGGGAAATGCCTTTGGCATTGGTGAACTGGAAGGCATTGACGCCGTAGAACGCCAGCGTGGCAAAGCTGACCGGCGCGGGTTTCGGTGCCTTGACAAATTTCATGGCGGCGGGATGGGTGGCCAGGAATTGCTCGACCGGAGTCGGCTTTGGTGAATCCGGCTTGGTCGCGGCGACCGAGTTCAGAAAGCTCAGGAAGTCTTCCGGCGTGGCCACCGGGAAGCCGTTGAACGAGATGCTGACGATGTCGGTCAGGCCGCCTTCAGGCAACTGGAAACGGATTGCAATGCCGTGCGGGCTGGCGTTCGGCGACGCATCCGGCATGGTTGGCACGCCGGTCGGGTTCGAGAAACGCACAGTCACCGGCACCGGCTTGGCAAAATGCACCGCCTTGCTCAGTGATGGCGCTTCGGCACTCGGCGTAAAGGTGCCGGTCAGGACTATGCCCTTGGCATGGTTGGCGCGATAGCCGGGATACGGACCCTTGGCCAGGACGGTCATCGTGTCGACCAGTTGTTCGTGCACGTTTTTTTCATCGGCAGCCTGGGCTGGTGCCGCGAAGGCGAAGGTGCCGGCGAGCAGGGCAAGAAGCGGGGTGCTGGTTTTCGGCAAGCGAGCGAATGTGGTCATCGAGGAGATCTCCGTTTGAGTTCTTGTAAATAAGTTTTGTAAATAAGTTGTACGCAATTAAATTGCGTGCACGCATACTGTCACAAGTCACGGATTTTGGCTGGAGTTGACTCTTCGGGAAGGGGTGGGGACGAGCATAGCTGTCCTCCGGGCGCGAAAAGATGAGGCGAGGTCCGTCGGTATTGACGGCTGCTGCCGGTGCATACGGTGCAATGCCCTGCGGTTATTGCACCCTACGTTGCTACCGCTTGTCGAAGGCGTCCGGCTTGTGCGCCTTCGACAAGCTCAGGGCGAACGGTAAATAGGGACGGCAGCGGTGCAATGCCCTGCGGTTATTGCACCGAACTACGCGAATAAGCACCGGCCTCATCGCGAACGCACGCCCCGTCAGGCCGCCAGCGCTACCAGATCCAGCACCGTCAACCCCGCCAATTCCTGCGTCGTATTGCCGGCAAACGCGGCGCGGTTAGGCACGCCGTCCTTCAGCCAATGCTGCACCGCCACCTTGACCTGCGCTGCGGTACAGCCGAGCACGCCACTACGGAATTGCAAGCGGATTGCGGCTGTCACGCCACGCTGTTGCAGGTTCCACGCAGTGAGCGCTTCGGCGTACGGGGCGTGCGGTTTATCGAGTCCCTTGATCACGCAGATGATGGCTTCCTCGATGGTTTCCTGCGAGTAGTCGCTGGCCAGCAACTGGTCGATCGCGCGACTGAAATCGGCATAGGTGCCGGCCAGGCGCGGATCGCGGTAGGAGCTCATCGTGAACACGCCGGCATTGGCACCGTAGCTGGCATAGCCACCGTAGGCACCGCCCTGCTCGCGCAAGGCCTGATGCAGGATCTGGTGCGACAGCAGTTCGGCGGCCACCGCCAGCGCGGCGGCATCGGCATGGCCGACGCCCGGCGCGTTCCAGGCGATCACGCAGTGGTTGATCTGGCTGGTCGCATGCAGCGCGACGTTGCCCACCGATGGCGTGGTCAGGCTGGCCAGGTCCGGCGTGGTCACCGGTGTGGCGACCGGCAGCGTGAGCAGCTTGGCCAGTGCGGCGCCGTCCTGTTCGATGCCGGCGCACAGGATGGTCGGCGTGCTGGCGATGATGCGCTGATGCAGCGCGTGCAAACGCGTGGCGATTTCGGCGAGTCCTTGCGGTGTCTTGGCGAGTTGCTGCAGCGTCCGGTAGAACGGCAGGGCCGCGGCGCCGCCGGTGAGATCGGCAAAGCGGCGTAGCGGCGACAACGGTGCGGTCGCGGCCAGCGACGCATAGTGGCTGCCGGCTTCGGCCAGACTGGTCAGCTTGTCCTGCACCAGGCTTTCAATCAGGAAGGCCATCCGTTCGGCTTCATCGAAACGCGGCTGGCCTATCGAGGTCGACAGCACGGTGGCGATGGCGGCCTGTTCTTCGCGCAGGCCGCTGGCCGAGAACGACAGCTCGACGTGCAGCTTGCCATCCGGTTGCGGGATCGCTTCGAGGCCGGCATGGAACGATGGCACCAGACGCTGACGCCAGGCGCTGGCTTCCTCGAAATCGCGTTCGCCGACGCCCAGCTCGCTGATCACGTCGGTGTACAGCTGCAGCCAGGCCCAGTTGCTGTCGGCCAGTGCCGAGACGTCGTACAGCACGTTGGCATAGCTGATGCCGTTCGAGGCAATCGAAAAACTGATCGCACCATCGACCGCCGCCGGAATCGGCAAGGCCGGACGCGGCAGCGCGCTGACATCGCCGGGCAAAATGCGCGGCAGCAGTTCGGAGTTCGCAGGCAATTGCTGGTGCTTCTCGAGCGCGGCCGAATCGGCGCGGATGCGCGTGCGGTCCTCGTCCGACAAGGTCGTTAGTAGCGTGGCGAGGCGGGCCTCTTCGGTGGCCTTGCGGGCAATGAAAAAGTCGGCATCGGGAATCACGCGCGTGGTCAGCCGGGTCGGCGAGTCGATCAGCGATTGCACCAGTTCCTTGAAGAAGGCCGGGTCCTGGATTTGCTGTTCGAGGGTCGCGAGGATGGCATCGTTATCGAGTGCATTGAGCACGTCGCCGCCATACATTGCCATCGGCAACGCATGCAGCAGGCGCGACAAACCGTAGGGCGTCTGGCCGCTGCTGATTTTGCGCTGGCTGTACTTGATGTCGCGTAGCGCGGCTTGCAGCACCGAAGTCGGGATGCCCTCGGCGGCGGTTTTTTCGAGCGCAGCCCAGATCCGTTCACGGGCCAGTTCGACCTGTGCTTCGGTCAAGCCTTCCATGCCGAGGTGGAACACCATCTGGCGCGCGCCGGCATCGCGGCCGTTCATGCTCGATGGCCGGCCGTAACCGGCCGACTCCATCGCCTTGATCAGCGGGGCCGACGAGTCGCCCAGCAAGCCGGCCGACAGCAGGTGCAGGCGGTAATACGCTTGCTGGTCGATCGCCTCGCCCATCAGCCAGGCGAACTGGATGCCGAACTCGTCATCGCGGGCTTCCTGCGATGGAATGCGCACGGTGTTTTCCTGCGGCGCGTTCCAGGCTGGTGCCAGTTCCGGCAAGCGGCGCGGTGTGCCGCCGTCGGTCAGCTTTGACAGCACGCGTTCGCTGATCTGCTGCTGGATTTCAGCGGCATCGATGCGGCCGGTGGTCATGAAGATTGCTTGCGACGGATGGTAATGCGTGGCGTGGAATTCTTTGAGCATCGCGTGCGTCAGCTCGGGAATGACCAGCGGATCACCGCCGGATTCGACCTGGTAGGTGGTGCCCTTGAACAGCGTGCCGGCGATGCCGGCGTCGAGCGCGCGCATCGGGCTGTTGAACGCGCCTTTCATTTCATTGAAGACCACGCCCTGATACGTCAGCGCAGTCTTGTCGCCTTCGCCGTCGAGGCCGTAGCGCCAGCCTTCCTGCAGAAAATTGAGGTAGTCGAGATTCGGGAAAAACGCTGCATCGAGGTAGACATCGAGCAGGTTGAAGAAATCTTTCTTGTCAGTGCTGGCAAACGGATACACGGTGCGGTCGGCGTAGGTCATCGCATTCATGAAGGTGGCCGTCGAACGGCGCAGCATCGAGAAGAATGGATTGCGTACCGGATAGCGCGCCGAACCGCACAGCGCCAGATGCTCGAGGATGTGGGCGCGGCCATCGCTGACCTGCGGTACGGTCGGAAAGGCGACCAGGAACACCAGTTCCGGCTGTTCGGTTTCCATGTGGATATGCAGGACGCCGGAGCCGGGTTCGATGTATTGCTCGACGGTCGCTTGCAGGACGGGAATGGTGTGGCTGCTCAGTTTTACAAATTGGGTCATGGATGTTTTCCTGGTGGGCGCTTCGGTGGGTGTCGCCCGGTGTCACTGCCTGGCTGGTGCGATTTGTTAATGACCCATCTTACCTGCCGTGAGGAAAAAAAACTTTGAGGGCGGCAACGGCTGTCGTGAAAGTGCGCCGCCATCGCCTGCCTGGAGACCTCATTCGCCCTTGATCACCAGCGCCCGCTCATACAACGCATTCTTCCTTTGCCCGGTCAGCTGCGCCGCCAGTGCCGCTGCCTGCTTGACCGAGCACTCGGCCAGAAGAATGCGCAGCACGCGGTCGGCTTCGACTTCGTCGGCGGCAATCGCGCTCGGTGCGCCGTCGAGCAGCACCACGTACTCGCCCTTTTCGCGGTGCGGATCGGCTTTCAGCCAGGCCGCGGCATCGGACAGATTGCAGCGATGGATTTCTTCGAACAGCTTGGTCAGTTCGCGCGCAAAGACGATCTGGCGGGTCGGTTCGAACGCGGCGGCCAGCGCATCGACGGCGTCGACGATGCGGTGCGGCGCTTCGTAGAACACCAGCGTCGCAGCAATCCCGCGCAGTGTGCCGAGCACGGTGTCGCGCTGCTTGCCCTTGGCCGGCAGGAAGCCGACAAAATAGAATTGCGCATCCTGCAAGCCGCTGGCCGATAGCGCCGTGATGACGGCCGACGGACCCGGCAGCGGCAGCACGCGCAAGCCGGCCGCACGTACCGCGTCGACGATACGAGCACCGGGATCCGAGATCGCCGGGGTGCCGGCATCCGACACCAGTGCGATGCGCTGGCCGGCTTGCAGGCGGGCGATCAGCTTGTCGGCCACTTCGCGTTCGTTGTGCTGGTGCGCCGCAATCAGGGTTTTTGACAGGCCGTAGCGGGTCATCAGTTGCGCGGTATTACGGGTGTCTTCGCAGGCCACCGCGTCGGCCAGTCCGAGCAGGTGCAGCGCGCGCACGCTGATATCGCCGATGTTGCCGATCGGCGTGGCGACCACGTACAAAGTGGACAGCGGGTACATCTGCTGCGACACTTCTTCGAGCAATGGAAAAGTTACGGATGCAGTCATCGGAAAAGGATCATGGAATGAGGTGGACTATCAAGTGGACAACGATGTGGCTAACTAATTGGCTCAATAAGTGGCTTACACCACAGGCCGGCATCGCCGTGCTGGTCGGATTGTGCGCGACCGCGGGCGCAAATACAACCGCTGCCGCCGGCTTGTCCGGGACCGTGCCGGCGACCGGTGAACTGGCTGTTCCGGCACCGCCACCACCTCCTCCACGTATTGCGCTGCTGCTGCCGCTGCGTTCCGAATCACTGGGCCAGGCGGCCGAAGCCGTGCGCGAGGGATTCATGGCCGCTTACGAGCGTGACCGCAACGGTGCCACGCTGACGGTCTACACCACCGGTGACAGCACCAGCGACATGCTGGCGACCTATGCCGAGGCGGCGCTGGCCAATGACATCGTGGTCGGCCCCTTGTCGCGCACCGACGTGACCACGCTGGTCCAGAACGAGGCGATCCGCCGGCCGACGATTGCGCTGACCCAACCCGATATCGATGGCCCCGTACCAAGCCAGCTGCTGGCCATCGGCCTGTCGCTCGAAGATGAAGCGCGCCAGGCCGCCAATTGGGCCGGGGCCGGAAAAAAAGACGCGCATGCGCTGGTACTCACGGGCAGCGCCGCCTGGCAGCGCCGTGCCGGCAAGGCGTATGCGGCGCAGTGGCAGCAACTTGGTATGCAGGCGCAAGTGCTGGAATTGCCTTATACCGGCGCGTATCTCGGCGCTGCCAGCCTGGCCGCACTCAGAAAACAGCTGCAAGCCGAGAAACCGGCGCTGATCCTGCTGGCGCTCGATGCGGCACAGACGCGCCAGGTGCGGGCGATGGTCGGTGCCGACATGCCGATGTATGGCGTGTCGCAACTCAATCCGTTTGTGCTGCAGGAGCACGCCAGCGGCGACGCGTGGCCTGATCTTGATGGCACCCGTCTGCTTGACTTGCCGTGGATGATAGAGCCGGCACATCCGGCGGTAATGATTTATCCGCGCCCGTTGCCGCTGCCGGATCAGCCGCGCAATGCTGACCTTGAACGCCTGTATGCGCTGGGCATCGATGCCTGGCGGGTCGCCAACGAAGTCGGCGCACGTCGCACCCGCTTCGTACTCGATGGCGTCAGCGGCAAGCTGACAGTGAACTTCGGTGCCGGCACGACCAGCTTCCGGCGCGCATCGCTGCAAGCGGTGTATCGCGGAGGTGTCGTGGTGCCCCTGGTGCCGGCCTACTGAGATGGCGCTGTTTCGTACCAGCAGTACCGCTCGTCAGCGCAGCGGTGATGACGGCGAAGACCTGGCGCTGGCGCACCTGCAGCAGCAGGGTTTGCGGCTGGTCGAACGCAATTTTCTGTGCAAGGGCGGCGAACTCGATCTGGTCATGCAGGCCGGTGCCACACTGGTCTTTGTTGAGGTACGCCGGCGTGCTACAGCGGGCTTTGGCGGCGCGGTCGCCAGCATCACGCCCAGCAAGCAACGTCGTCTGGTGGTGGCCGCACAACGCTACCTGCAGCGCTACCGTGATCCGCCAGCCTGCCGCTTCGATGTGGTGGCAATCGACGGCACGGTGATAACATGGCTGCAAAATGCCTTCGACTCTTGATCGTTCCCCTGCCGTCCCGCTGTTTTTTTAGCGGCGCGCCCTGACCTCCACCACAAGCCCACACCATGATGAACCAACGCATCCTCGACCATTTCCGCGAAAGTGCCGACCTGAAAATGCAAGCCGCCGAAGAACTCGCGCTGCCGATTTCGCAAGCGGTGGAACTGATGTTTACGGCACTGTCCAACGGTAACAAGATTCTGGCCTGCGGCAATGGCGGCTCGGCCGCCGACTGCCAGCATTTTGCCGCCGAACTGGTTGGCCGTTTCGAACGCGAGCGCCTGCCGCTGCCGGCGCTGGCGCTGACCACCGATACCTCGATCATCACGGCGGTCGGCAATGATTACAACTTCAATGAAATTTTCAGCAAGCAGATCCAGGCCTTCGGGCAGTCCGGCGATGTGCTGCTGGCACTGACCACGTCGGGCAATTCGGGCAACGTGCTTGCCGCGATCGAGGTTGCCCTCGACCGCGACATGCGCATCGTCGCACTGACCGGCAAGGGCGGCGGCGCCATCGGCGGCATGCTCACCGATGCCGATGTTCACATCTGCGTGCCGCATGACCGCACCGCCCGGATACAGGAAGTCCATTTATTAACGATTCATTGTTTGTGCGACGGCATCGACGTCGCACTTTTCGGAGGAGATGCAAATGATTGATTGGGCACGTCGGACCTGGCCACGCGCCAGCCGCCCGCTGGCGACCGTGTTGTTATGCGGTGTCGTCGCAACCGGCCTGCAGGGCTGTATCGAAATGGCCATCGGCACGGCCGTGATGGGCACCATTGCCGCCACGGACCGTCGCACGCTGGGCGCACAAACCGAAGACAAGGCCATCGCCGTCAAGGCAGAAACCCGCCTGCCGCAAGTCTTCGGCGACTCCGCGCACATTAATATCGCCAGCTTCAATCGGCGCGTGCTGCTCACCGGTGAAGTCCGCGACGAACGCACCAAGGCCGAGGCCGAACGCGAAGTCACCGCGATCCAGGCCGTCAAGTCGGTCGTCAACGAACTGGTCATCGCGGCACCGTCCAGCTTTGGTGATCGTGCCAATGACATACTGCTGACCAGCAAGGTCAAAGCCTCGTTCGTCGATACCAAAGACCTCTATGCGAATTCGATTAAGGTCGTCACCGAGCGCAGCGTGGTGTATCTGATGGGGCGTGTCACGCAACGCGAAGGCAACCTTGCCACCGAAGTGGCGCGCGGCGTCAATGGCGTGCGAAAAGTCGTCAAGGTGTTCGAACTGATCGACGACGAAGAATTGCGTCAGCTGACCAATACCACCGGTACGGCAGCCGAGAAATAAACCGACCTCGCTGCTCCCTGTGCTGTCCCTGTTGCAAGCCGTCCGTCATCACGATGGGCGGCTTTTTTCTCGGAAAAATCATGACTGCTGTGACTGTCTTGTGGGGAGTGCCGTTGCTGGTTCTGTTCTGGGCCATTGGTGCGACGACGCGGTTGCTGCGCTTGCGCAAGCAGGTGCAAAAACGGTCAGGACAAATTGCCGTGCAGCGCGAGCGCCAGATGGCCGACGCGGTATCGACCCAGCCGCTGGAAGACGTCGCCACGCTCGCGCAGCGGGTGCACTTTGCACGGCAGGCCTATAACGACAGTGTGCGGCACTACAATGCGGCGTTGGGCCAGTTTCCCGGTTCGCTGTTGGCGCGCCTGTTCGGTTTCAGAATGGCCGACCTGTTGCCGCAGGATGCGGACTGATTATTTTTGAAGGAGCATGGCAATGCGACGTCGATGCTTGATGGCTGCCCTGTCGCTGGCAGCCGTGATGACAACGGGTGCCGTGACGGCCCATGCCGACGAACCGGTCAAGGTGGTCTATCACCTCAGCGACGGTGCGGCCCAGGCCGCCCGCGCACTGGCCAATATCCGCAACCACCTGCGCGCCGCGCCCGATACCGGCATCGTAGTGGTGGCGCTCGGCGATGGCATCAAGCTATTGCTGAAAGGCGCGACCGATCCGGCCGGGGCACGCTTCGAACCGGCAGTGGCGGCACTGGCGCAGCAGGGCGTGCAATTCCGCATCTGCGGCAACACGCTGGCCGCGCACGATATCGTGCCGACGCAGGTCATTGCGGTCGCTATCGTGGTGCCATCAGGCGTTGCCGAAGTCGCCCGGTTGCAGTCGCGCGAAGGCTATGCCTACCTGCGGCCCTGAGTTCAGTGCGGCGCGTCGTTCGACCAGCCGCCGCCCAGCGCCTGGCACAGCGCGACCACATCGGCCAGCCGGCTGGCGCGCGCCTGGATCTGTATCAGCCTGGCTTGCTGATAAGCCTGCTCGCCCACCAGCAACGACAGCGCACTGACATCGCCCAGCGCGAGCTGGTTGCGCAGGATGGCCAGGCTGCGTGCGGCAGCCTGTTCCGCCCGGTCGGCGGCATGCCCGGCGGCCTCATCGTAGCGGATCGCCTGCAAGGCATCGGCGACATTCTGGAAGGCATTGATCACGCTGATGCGATATTGTGCGGCGGCCTGTTCATAGGCGGCTTGTGCCGCTGCCTGCCGATGTTGCAGCGTGCCAGCGTCGAACAGCGGTTGCGTAAGGCTGCCTGCCAGCGACCAGAATCCGGTGCCAGCCTTGAACAGGTCGGCTAGCCGGCTGGCCGACGAGCCGTAGGCGTTGACGCCCAGCGTGATGTTCGGCAAGCGGTTGGCGATCGCTACACCGACGGCGGCACTGGCGGCGTGTAGCTGCTCTTCGGCGGCGCGTACATCGGGGCGTTGCTCGACCAGCGTCGATGGCAGCGTCAGCGGCAGGCTGGCCGGCAATTGCAGGCTGTCCAGCGTGAACTGCTGGGCGATACCATCACTGGCGTAGCGTCCGGCCAATGCGGTGAGCAGGTTGCGTTGTATTGCCAGCTGTTTGTCGAGCGGCGGCAGGCTTGCTTCGGCGATGGCCAGTAGCGCCTCCTGTGCCGCCGCATCGGCCCGGCCAAGCTGGCCGAGTTGCACTTGTCGCTGCACCATCGCTGTCACGGTTGTCTGGCTGTCGATGATCTCGCGGGTCGCTGCCAGCTGGCCGCGCAGCGCCGCTTCCTGGATCGCGGCGTTGGCGACATTGCTGGTCAGCGTCAGATAGGTTGCTGCCAGCATGAAGCGCTGCTGGCTGGCTTGCGCCTGCAGTGATTCGACCTGGCGACGATTGCCGCCGAACAGGTCGGGCGTGTACGACACCGTCACCTGTGCGGTGTGCAAGTTGTAGATCGACGCCGCCGAGGCTGCCGGGCTGGCCAGCGTGCCGGCGATTTTTTGTCGGGTCGGCGAGAATCCCGCCTCGACCAGCGGCAGCGCCGCGCTTTGCTGGGTCGCGACATTTTCCTGCGCGATGCGCAATGCCGCCTGCGCCGCCTCGATGGTCGGGTTGTGCCGCAGGCTCGACGCGACCAGCGCATCGAGCGGGGCCGAGCCGAACAGTGTCCACCATTGCACCGGCAAATCGCTGCCGTGCCTGTCCAGCGAAGCGGCAAACGACTCGCCTTCAGGCAGGTAAGACTGCGGCAGCACGGTGGCCGGACGCACGTAGTCCGGTCCGGCGGCACAACCGCCTAGCGTTGCCAGCAGGGTGAGCAAGAGGAGTTTCATGATGCGCTCCCGGCTGGCCGGCCCCAGGCCTTGCCGTCGACGTAGCGCTCCATCACGAAGTACAGCGTCGGCAAAATGAACAGCGTCAGCAAGGTCGAGATGACCAGCCCGCCGACCACCACGGTGGCCAGCCCGCGTTGCACGTCGGTGCCGACGCCGGTCGCCAGCGCCGCTGGCAGCATGCCGAACGACGCCACGGTAGCCGTCATCAGCACCGGTCGCAAACGCTCGGTCGCACCGCCGACCACGCTGTCGATCAGGCTCGCACCGGTGTCGCGCACGCGGCGCACGTTGGCCACCATGATGATGCCGTTCTGGACCGACACGCCGAACAGCGCAATGAAGCCGACTGCAGTGGCGACATTGAGGGTTTCGCCGGTCGCATGGACCGCGATCAGCCCGCCCAGCGTGGCCATGGGCACCACGCCGAGGATCAGCAATGCCAGACGCACCTGGCCGAACTGGAAGTACAGCAGCATCGCCATCAGCATCAGCACCACACCGAGGATGACGATCAGGCGGGCTTGTGCGCGCTGCTGGTTTTCAAACTGGCCGGCCCATTCGAGACGTACCGTCTTCTTGTCGAATTTCACTTCCGCATCGATGCGTCGCTGCGCCTCATCCAGATACGAGGTCAGGTCGCGGCCGCGGTTGTCGATCCGCACCGTAATCTGCCGTTCGCTGGCTTCATGCGAAATCGTGCTTTCGCCGCTGTGCAGCGTGATGCCGGCGACTTGCGACAGCGCCACCTTGGCACCCGAAGCGCTATTGAGAAACAGGTTGCCCATTGCTTGCGGACTGCCCTTGCTGTCCTTCGGGAAGCGCACCGTCAGGTTGTAGACGCGGTCGCCGACATACACCGGCATGACCGGCGCGCCGCCGATACCTGTCTGGATCAGCGCGGCGATATCGGCGACATTGATGCCGTAGCGGGCGGCCGCTTCGCGGTCGACCTGCACCACCATCTGCGGTATCGGCGGTTCCTGGAACAGGCTGGCCGAGGCGGTGCCGCGCACGGTGCCGAGCAGCGCGACGATCTGGTTGCCGATGCGCCGGCTTTCGTGCAGATCCTTGCCGTAGACACGCAGCACCAGTGGGCTGTGGGCGCCGCCGATGGCATCGTTGACACCGTCGATGATGGGCTGGCTGATGCCGATGCTGAAGCCCGGCATGGTCGCAAAGCGTGCATTGAGGCGCTCGACCAGCGCCGCCTTGGTGACGCCGGCTGGCCACTGGTCGTACGGTTTCAGGCCGACCGGCACTTCGATATGCGACGGCGTCCACGGATCAGTGCCGTCGTCGTTACGGCCGAGCTGGGTCACCACGGTCGAGATTTCCGGAAATTCGCGCAGTGTGCGGCGCAGCTCGCTGGCCATCTCGCTGGATTTTTCGAGCGATAGCCCGGCCGGCAGTTGCACCTGCAACCACAGCGCCCCTTCATCGAGTTCCGGCAAAAATTCGCGCCCGGCACTGGCCCCCAGCAGCAGCACGGCCACCAGCGCGGCGATGCTGATGCCATACGCGATCCACGGCCGCTCCAGCAAACCGGCCAGCAGGACGCGGTAGCGCCCGGTCAGCCAGACCAGCGGACGGTTATGGAAAATCTTGCGTGGCTTGCGCAGCGCTACATAGGCCAGGCCCGGGATCAGCATCAGCGCGCACAGCAGCGCGCCGAGCAGCGCGTACGAGACGGTATAAGCCATTGGCGTAAAGAGCTTGCCTTCGGCGCGCTGGAACGCGAACAACGGCAGGTAGGCCGCGACGATGATCAGCGTCGCAAAAAAGATCGGCCGTGCCACTTGCCGGGTGGCGTCGAGGATATCGAATTCGGTCAGCTCGCGTTCCGGTGCTTCCTCGCGCCGGCGCAGGATCGCTTCCATCACGACGATGGCCCCATCGACGATGATGCCGAAGTCGATCGCCCCCAATGAAAACAGGTTGGCCGGCATGTGCGTCGCGCTCATGATGATGAATACCGTGACCAGCGCCATCGGGATGGCCACTGCCGCGACAACGGCGCTGCGCGGACTGCCGAGGAACAGGATCAGTACCAGGCAGACCAGGCCGATGCCTTCGAGTACCGTGTGGGTCACCTTGTGGACCGTCAGCTTGACCAGATCATCGCGGTCGATGTACGGCACGATGCGCACATCCAGCAGGGCCAGCTTTTTCTGCAATTGTTCAACCTTGGCATGCACGCCTTCGAGCACGCGTGACGGGTTTTCGTATTTCAGCATCAGTACGATGCCTTCGATGGTATCGGGATTGCTGTCCTTGCCGAGGATGCCCTCGCGCTCCTGATGACCGAATTGCAGTTTGCCGAGGTCGCGGATGAAGACCGGCACGCCGCCGCTCTGGGTGACTGCGATGCTGCCGAGGTCGGCCAGTGTATGGATTTGTCCGATGCCGCGTACCACGTAGCTTTGCTCGCCACGGGCGATGCGGCCGCCGCCGGCGTTGGCGCTGTTGTTGTTGATTGCCGCGACGACATCGCTGAGTGCCAGGCCGTAACGCTGTAATTGTGCCGGCGCGAGTTCGAGCTGGAATTCGCGCGTGTAGCCACCAAAATTATTCACGTCGGCGATTCCGGCGACTTGCTTGAAGGCCGGGATCACGGTCCATTTCTGGAGCTCGGACAATTCGGCCAGGTTCTTGCTGTCGGACTCCAGCGTATAGCGGTAAATTTCGCCATTCGGGCTCGAAACCGGACCGAGCGTGGCCTGAATACCCGGCGGTAGCGTGACCTGACCGATGCGCTCGATGACACGCTGGCGCGCAAAATAATCCTCGGTACCATCCTGGAACACCAGCGTGATCAGCGACAGCGCAAAGGTGCTGCTCGAGCGCATCGTGACGACGCCGGGTGTATTGCCAAGCGCACGCTCGAGGGGGGTGGTGATCTGCTGTTCGATTTCTTCGGCAGCCAATCCCGGCACCTGCGTCGAAATCTGTACCGTCACATCGCTGATGTCGGGATAGGCTTCGACTGCCATCCGGGTCCATGAGACATAGCCGAACACGGTAATCAGCAGCGCCACGACCCAGACCATCCGGCGCCGGCGAAAACACAGCGCAATCAGCTGATCAATCATTGAGCAGCACTCCGCCGCGTACTACCACGCGTTCGCCGGCACGCACGCCCGACAGAACCTGGACGGTCTCGCCGTCTTCGCTGCCCAGCGTCACCACACGGCGCGCGAAGGTCCACGGTGCCGTCTCGACGAATACGCTGACGCTGTCGTTGTTCATCAGCAGGGCCGACGCCGGCAGTACCAGGCGGGTTGAGGGCGCGCTGCTGACCTGCACGGTAGCGAACATGCCGGGCTTGAACTTGCCATCCGGATTGGGCAGCGTGATGCGCGCCTTGATGCGGCGTGTATCGGGTTCGACCACTGCGCTGACATAGCTGATGACGCCGCGCACGGCCAGCGCCGGATACGCCGGCAAGCGGATTTCGGCAGCCTGGCCACGACCGATCGTGCCGATCTGGTGTTCCGGTACGGCAGCGGTCACGAGCACGCGCTCGAGATTGGCAATGGTCATCAGGCTGGCGGTGGTGTCGTTGATGTAGGCTCCGGCGGCATTGCTGACCGCGATGATGGTGCCGGAGACTGGCGCGGTGATACGCAGCGCGTGGTGTTTGTCGGTACTGCCGAGCGCAGCCAGGCGGGTGGTGGCGCGCCTGGCTTCGGCCTGCGCTTGCATGTCGTTGCTGCGGGCTTGCTCGAGATCCTTGCCGGCATTGCCACCGGCGGCGTTGACGGCTTCGGCACGCTCGAGTGCACGCCGGGTCAATGCGCGGGCATCGGTGGCCTTGTCGAGGTCGGCCACGGCTTGGGTCAGGTCCGGCGCCTGCAGCAATGCCAGCAACTGGCCTTGCCGCACCACGTCGCCGAGCCGGACCGGGACCGTGACCAGACGTCCGCTCAGTGGCGGCAAAATAGCGACGGTCAGTGCCGGGTCAGCTTCGATGGTCGCCGGCAGAATCAGCAGCGGGGTGGTGGTGGCGCTGCCGACTGCGCTGACCAGCAAGCGGCTGCGCAGCGGCGAACCGGTCGGTACGCTGATCTGTTCTCCGCTGCGCGCCAGCATTGGCGCAGCGTTCACGGACAGGGACACCAGCAACGCGAACGCAGCAGCAATGACGGGACGATGGCGCTGGTGGTGGTTAGTCGACATGGACTGCTCCCGGAAGGATGTTTTTTGAGAGCAGCCTGTCTTGCGTCGGGCCAAATCTGATTAACCGGCATGATGGGCCAGCGATCTGACAGGACCGTGACATCCGGGGCGGTGCGTGTTGCAGCAGCCCGCATCTTGGGCGGCGATAGGGTGCCGGTCAAGTAAAAATGCCGTAAAAATAGTCGCTTCGGCAGGCGTGCCTATAATGGCCCATTCAGTTCAACCCGATCGGCAGGTCTGCCATGCAAGCATCTACCCCTTCCACCTCGCGCAAAAGCCTCTACTTGAAGTTGCTGGGCGTTGCAGTGGTCCTCGTTCTCGGCGTCGTCGGCACCCTGTCGATGTCATCGACCAAGTCCGCACCGGACGTCACCTTCACCGATTTGCAGGGCAAGCAAATCGCCTTGTCCAGCCTGCGCGGCAAAGTCGTGATGGTCAATTTCTGGGCGACCAGCTGTGTTACCTGCGTCAAGGAAATGCCGCAAATGGTCGAGACTTACGAGCGCTACAACGCCCGCGGCCTGGACTTCGTTGCGGTCGCGATGAGCTACGATCCACCGAACTACGTGCTCAATTTCACCGAGACCCGCAAGCTGCCGTTCACGGTCGCGCTCGACCCGCAGGACAAACTGGCCAAGGCCTTCGGCGACGTCAAACTGACGCCGACCACTTTCCTGATTGACAAGCAAGGCAAGATCATCAAGCGCTATGTGGGCGAGCCGGATTTTGCGGCTTTGCATCAGTTGCTGGAGACGGCGCTGGCGGGGTAGGAACGGTGTTCGCTTTGAGCTAGGATACTGAGGACATCAAGTGATGCCGGATAACGGGGAAATCATGACTAGCCGTGCAACAGAAGCGCTGTTCTTGAAGCGATGCCTCACCGTGGCACAAACCGGCGGCGATGCCCTTTCTGCAGACGAAGCCAACCTTTTTCGGCTAGCGGCGCAATTGTTGCGCACCAATTACCCGGGCGCTTCTGCCGCGCTCGCACAGTCCGACGCCCGCTATGCCAGCAGCCATCCTGCTGTTGGCCGCCCCAGTTTTTCGGTAATGCTCGCAAGTGGATTGGTCAGGGATCTGCCGCGCTTGCGCAGCATGCTGGAGCAATTGCTTTCGAGGCCGGCAACGTGACCGGGCGTATCCACTTTCATACGGAAACGGACCTGGCCTTTGCATTGATAAGACTGGTCAGGGAGTTGCAAGCCCGCTTGCAGCTTCAAAAGCCGATACAAATGTTTATCGCCGGCGGGATGGCCGCGCATCTTTATACGGCCAGTCGTGTCACTTGTGACGTCGATGCCGAATTTTCCCACCGCTTTGTCTTGCCATCGGATTTGCTGGTAGAAACCGAGTCTGGCCAGATGCTCTACATCGACACCAACTACAACAGCACTTTCGCGCTCATGCACGAAGATTATCTTGAGGACGCCATCCGGCTACCGGTCAGTTCCGATCTGGTCGAGGTATTTGTATTGTCACCGGTCGATTTGATTGTCAGCAAAATCGCCCGGCTTTCCGGTCCCGATTTATCCGATATCGAAAGCATCATCCGAACACAGCTGGTGAGTGCCGACGAAATCGAACAACGTGCCACCGAAGCGCTGGGTGGTTACGTCGGCAATATGCGTAACGTTGAACTCAATCTTGTCGATGTTCTGGCACTGGCTCGCCGCTGTCAGCAAAACGCGTAGCGCAGACTACACCCGCGCATTCATCGTCACACCCGCCCCCAGCGCCTGCTCGTCCGCATGATACGAACTGCGCACCATCGCGCCGACCGCCGCATGCACGAAGCCCATCTTATAGGCCTCGGCTTCGAACATTTTGAAGACATCCGGATGCACGTAACGTCGCACCGGCAAATGGTCTCCGCTCGGTGACAGGTACTGGCCGATGGTCAGCATGTCGACGTTGTGGGCGCGCAGGTCGCGCATGACTTGCAGGATTTCTTCGTCGGTTTCGCCGAGGCCGACCATGATGCCGGACTTGGTTGGCGTATTCGGATGCAGGTCCTTGAAGCGCTTGAGCAGGTTCAGCGAGTACGCGTAGTCGGAACCCGGACGCGCTTCCTTGTACAGCCGCGGTGCGGTTTCGAGGTTGTGGTTCATCACGTCCGGCGGTGCCAGATTGAGGATTTCAAGTGCCCGGTCCATACGGCCGCGGAAGTCCGGCACCAGGATTTCGATGCGCGTCGAGGGCGACAGTGCGCGGATGCGGCGTATGCATTCGGCGAAGTGACCGGCGCCACCGTCGCGCAAATCATCGCGGTCGACCGAGGTGATGACGACGTAATTGAGGCGCAGGGCGGCGATGGTTTTAGCCAGGTTTTCGGGTTCGTCGGCATCGAGCGGGTCGGGACGGCCATGGCCGACATCGCAGAACGGGCAGCGCCGGGTGCACTTGTCGCCCATGATCATGAAGGTTGCTGTGCCCTTGCCGAAACATTCGCCGATGTTCGGGCAACTGGCTTCTTCGCAAACGGTGACGAGCTTGTTGGCGCGCAGGATGTCCTTGATTTCAAAGAAGCGGCTCGATGGCAGCGCCGATTTGACACGGATCCAGTCGGGTTTCGGCAGGCGTTCGGCCTGGACGATCTTGATTGGAATGCGGGCCGTCTTGCCGGCGCCTTTTTGCTTGTCGAGCGGATTGTAGTAAAGCGGTGTCGCCAGTTCGGTCGGATCGTTTGCCATGATGTCTGGCTCCTGCGTCAAGCCGCTGCAGGAGCGCGTCCTTTCAGTTGATGTATCAGTTGTCCAGCCAGCGCCGCCTGGAGTTGTTCGACCGTCGCATTACTGCCGAGGCTGCGCATGTCGATTGTTTGCAGTCCGGCGTAACCGCACGGGTTGATCCATGAAAACGGCGTCAGGTCCATCGCCACGTTCAGCGATACGCCGTGATAAGTGCAGCCATTGACGCGTACTTTCAAGCCAAGCGCCGCAATTTTGGCACCTTCGGACGGGCCGTCGGCAAGGTAGATGCCGGGGGCGCCCGGCTTGCGCTGGCCGTGCAGATTATACGCGGCCAGGGTATCGATGACTGCCTGCTCGATGCCATGCACGAATTCACGCGCGAGCAGGCGGCGGTCGCTGCGCTGGCGGCGCAGGTCGATCAACAGGTACACGATGACCTGGCCCGGTGCGTGATACGTGACTTCGCCACCGCGGTCGGTTTGCACGACGGCAATACCGTGGGCATCGAGCACGTGAGACGGATCGGCACCCAGTCCCAGCGTGAAGACCGGGTCATGCGTGACCAGCCAGAGCTGGTCCGCACTGTCGGCAGTGCGGGTGTCGGTATAGGCGCGCATCGCGCGCAAGGTGGTGTCGTAGTCTTCGTGACCGCGCTGGACAACAACGGGAGTGACAGGGGAATTCGGCATCGGCTCAGTGTAACGAAAAAAAGCACCACCGGATTTGTCCGGGAGTGCTTGCTGTCTGGTCGGCGCGCTAACGCGCCGGCACCATCAGTGGCGCTTGCTGAGCAGGTGACTGAGCACGTAGCCGATACCGGCGGCGATCGCCAGTGCGGTGACGGGTTTCTGGCGTACATAGGTGCGGCAATCTTCGACCAGACGTTCTTGTGCATCCATCAGCTGTTCGCTGCGATGCGCGACGGTGTCGGCTGTCGAGCTGGCGACGTTCATCAGCTTTTCGACCGCCTGATGGGCACCGGCTGTGAACCGGTCGACCGCAGGATGGGCGATCTCGGCAGCCTTGCTGATGGCATCCTGGGTAGCGTTGCCGGCCTGGTTGATACCGCGATTAGCAGCAGCGGCGCTCTTGGCGATATCGGTGTTGATGTTTTCAGTGGAGTTCATGAGTTTGTCCTTGAAAAATGAAGAATTGACCGGCCTTCAGCGTGCGTCGGCTTGCAGCGCCGTGTCGACCGGTGGGGCGGGTGGCGGGGGCATCAGGTTGCCGCCTTCGCCTTCCCAGGTGGTCAGCTGTTTTCTGCTCAGTCTGGCATCACGCCGGACGGCATCTTTATGGGATTTGGCGACGATATAGGCGAGGCCCCAGCCGACGAATCCCAATGTAATGGCGAGTGTTCGATTTGAGATCATGGTTCTCCAGGCTGCCCGTCAGGCAATAAGTTGAGGACGGACCTGTTGGCGTTTTGTGCAGCGTTTGATGATGTTCTGCGCATCGCCAATCAGGCTCTGAGACGTGCCATGCATTTGTCGGCTGACGCCGGTCTGCTGCCACCGCTTGTTACCGGTCAGCTGCCCTGTTTTTTCGAGCAGGAAGCCGGCGCAAAAATTGACCGGTCCGATAAGCTGATGTGCATTCATGATCGACGCTCCGGTGACGCCCTTGCAGTGGCAGACCTCGTCGGTCCGATCGGGTCACCCAATCGGAACCGATTCATCATCGTAGCGTTTTGACAGATATCGACCTATAGGACAGTGACTGATCGTGTTGTAGGAAAAAGAGAAAATTGACAACTTTCAGGTAGTCTCGCCGCGCTGCGCTTCACAAGTAAACGTGCTCGCCTTTCCTGGCTTTCCATTCCTGCTCGAAGTGGAGGGCATCTTCCTCGCTGCGTACAGTGACGCCCATCAGAATGCCGCCATCGCGGATGCCGGCCTCGTAATGCTTGACCCGCTCTTCGGGAATGCCCCAGCCGATCAGCGCACCGACCAGCCCGCCGGTGACACTGCCGGCACCGGCGCCGGCAATGGCGGCGGCGATCGGACCGGCAACCACTAGTCCTATTCCGGGCAGGACCAGCGTCGTGCCGATGGCGGCGATGGCTGCGGCAATGGCACCCAGCGTGCCGCCGATTGCACCGCCGATGCCGGCTCCTTCGGCGGCCTTGCTGCCGAGTTCGGTGATCACTTCGCTGCCTTCGGGGAAGTGGCGCAGGCGGGTCGCGTCGGACATGACGACGTTTACATCGTCCCGGTGATAGCCGCGTTCGGCCACGCTGATGTAGGCCTGTTCCGCGCTGTCGCGGTCATGGAACAAGCCGGTGACGATGCGGGAAGATTGCTTGTCGTTGTGCAGAGCCATGGAGGATCCTTTCGTCGAATGCTAGAGGTACAACGCCCAGTAGTAGAGCTGGTGCGGGAAAAAATTTTCGGTGCACAGGAAGACCATCGCCGGTGTCACGGCCAGTGGCACGCTGGCGGTCTAGCCGATATCGCGTAACAGCATGATGGTCTCCGGAGGGTTGTGGCGGGTGATGCGTGTAGTGTAGGTAAGCGTAGTCCGGCTTGCCATCGGACAGCCACTCAATCTCGTGTAGGAGAAGCCGCCGGCGAGCTTACGTTGACAGCGCCAGCACGACGCTGATGCGGCAACCCTGTTGCGGCGCGCTGTGCAGGTCAAGCCGGGCCGGCAGCCGCGCCGCGCGGGCGCGCATCAGGCGCAAGCCGTGGCTGCGTCGCCAATCGAGTCCGGCCAGGTCGAAGCCGCAGCCATTGTCGTCGATGGTCAGGCGGCACTGCCGGCCGTCATTGTTCAGCGTGACGTCGATCTGGCAGGGGCCGGCATGACGCTCGATATTGGCCAACGCTTCCTGCAGCAGCCGGAGCAAGCCGCGCAGGGTGGCCAGCGACAAGTCCGGTTCGGCACCGCTGACGGCGAGCGCACACACAATGCCGGTGCGCTTGCCGAATTCATCCAGGTAGTCGGCCAGCATCGCCTGCAGGCCAAGCGACTCCAGCGCGATCGGGCGCAACTGATGCTGGATGCGGCGCGCCGTTTGCGTGATGCCACCCAGCAGCACATTGCTCCTGACCCACTGCTCGGGAAGTCGCGGATCGCCGCTGGCGCGGGTGTGCCGTTCGATCAGCGCCAGTCGCATGGTCAGTGCGGTGAGTGACGAGCCGAGCTGGTCATGGACTTCGGCGGCCAGCACATCGCGCTGGCGTTGCTGGTCATCATCGAGCCAGCCCACCAGTTCCTGCAGGTCGGCCAGCTGCTGCCGCAGGGCGGTGACGGTATCGGGGGAGGTCATACGTGTAGCGGATCAGTAAGCGGCCGCTTGCGTGGCCACGAATTCGAGCAGCATGTCGGCATCCAGCGGCTTGACCAGATGATGGTCGAAGCCGGCCATCTGCGAACGCTGTTTGTCGTTGGCGTTGCCGTAGCCGGTGGCAGCTACCAGGATGACCTTGCGCTGGCCGGTGATCTCGCGCAGCGCCGGCGCCAGCTGGTAGCCGTTCATGCCGGGCAAACCGATATCGGACAGGATCAGTTGCGGTTCAAATTGTGCTGCCAGCGCGAGTGCCCCCGCGCTATTGCTGGCGGTACGCACGTCGTACTCCATCAATTCCAGCAAGGCGGCCATCGATTCGTTGGCGTCTTCGTTATCGTCGATCAGCAGGATGCGGAAGCCTTGCCGGGGTGCGGTGCTTGATGCCATGGTTGTTTCCTTTGTTGTGCGACCCGGAGGTGCGTCGGCGCAGGGCAGGCGCAGCGTGAAGCAGCTGCCGGCACCGATGCCGCCGCTGTGCACGGCGATACTGCCGCCATGTAGCGCCATGATCTGTTGTGTGATGGTCAGTCCGACACCCAGTCCGCTGCCGGTGCGCGCCAGCGTGTCGTCGGCCTGCGTGAACAGATCGAACAAACGTAACTGGAAAGCAGTGCTGATGCCTTGGCCGTTGTCGCTGACACGGATGCAGACACAGCCGCCGGTGCGAAAGCAGTCGATGGTGATGGTGCCGCCGGCGGGCGTAAATTTTGCTGCATTGTTCAGCACATTCGATAGCGCCTGTACCAGTCTGGTCAGGTCGCCCTGCACGGTCAGCACTGGAATTTCCCGCAGATCGAGCTGATGCCCGGCGGCACCGATCGCCGGCAGGCTGACGTCGATCGCGTCGGCGATCAGTGTCTGCAGCGGGAGGGCGGTGGTGGTCAGGACGATCTTGCCATGCTGGTAGCGCGAGACATCCAGCAAGTCGTCGACCAGCTGGCACAAATGGCCGACCTGGCGTTCGACGATCGCGTGGCTGCTGGCAATACGCGGATCGCTGATACCGATGTGGCGCATCAGTGCCAGCGAACTGATAATCGGTGCCAGCGGATTGCGCAATTCATGCGACAGCATTGCCACGAATTCATTACCGCGTTGAGTGTTCTGCGCGTCCTGCCGGTCGGTCATGTCGTGGCAGATCGCCAGCGTGGTGAGTGCGCCGGAGCCCTCCTGACCGGGTACTCGCAGCAGCGTGGTATTGAGCGTGCGCAGACCCTGATGGCGGGTGCGGACCTGCAACTCGCCCTCCCACTTGTCGTCCCGTTCGAGGGCGGGCTCGATATCGGCCCGGTCGGCGCCGGCATTGCATAGCAAGGCAAGGATCGGCGTGGTCGCCAGTTCGCTGCTGCGGTAACCGAAAAAGCGTTCCGCTGCCGGATTCAGATCGACAATACGCGCGTTGGCATCGGCTACGATGACGGGATCCGGCAGTGCCTCGAATAGCCGCAGCGCGGCAGCAGTTCTGGATGGCGCGGCATGAGCCGCGCGGGGGGGATTGGTCGTACCAGCGTGCGTCTGGCGGAGCATGGTCTTCCATTCACAAAAAGGGTGCCGGCAGCGCAGTCCGCTTATGCCATTAATGCATGAACAGGTAAATTGCGATCAGGACGATGGCAGGAACGCCGAGTAGCCAGCCAAGCAAATATTTGCCCACGATGTCCTCCGATGCGCCTGCCAGGAATGAGGCGATGCAATAAAGCGTAACAGTCATTGCCAGGGTCACCTATAAGACAGCGACTGAAACCGGTGTAGGAAAGCGTGAGGAGATCGCGCAGGAGGTCCGGCCAGCCGGACGCATCACCGGCTGCTCAGAGCACCATCTTGACCATCGGGTGGGAACTGAGCGCACGGTACAGGTCATCGAGTTGCTCGCGACTGGTGGCGCGCACCGTCACGGTCAGACCGAGATAATTGCCCTTTGCTGACGGCCGCTGTTCCAGTTTGTGATGGCCGAACTCCGGATCGAACTGCATGACGACCTCGACGATAGTCGCGGCAAAATGTTCATGCATCGCCCCCATCACCTTGATCGGGAAATCGCTGGGGTACTCGATCAGGCTGGCAGGAGTTTCCGGAGTTGTGCTCATGGTGTGGCTTTCGACGAATGGATCAGGCGGGGTCAGGCCGCCTTGGCTTGCTGGTAGGCGGCGTACAGTGTCGCATAGATGGGGCCGGGCACGCCCTTTCCAACCGGCTTGCCATCGATCGTGGATACCGCCAGGACTTCCTTGGTGGCCGAGGTCAGCAGCACTTCATCGGCAGCGAAGACTTCCTCGCGCGTGATGCGGCGGGCGAGGAAGGTAAGGCCGCCGGCGGCGCACAGCTCCTCGATCAGGCCGTAGCGGATGCCCTCGAGGATCAGGTTGTCTTTCGGCGGACCCATGACTTCGCCATCCTTGACAATCCAGACATTCGATGACGACGCTTCGGTCAAAAAGCCATCCCGGAACTGGATCGATTCGACCGCATCGTTCTCGACCGCGTTCTGCGCGGCCAGCACATTGCCAAGCAGCGAAATCGATTTGATCTCGCAACGCAGCCAGCGCTTGTCTTCCATCGATACGCAAGCCACGCCGTCCTTGCGCGCTGCAGCAGACGGCAGCACGATCGGATTGGTCATGATGAACACCGTCGGCGTGATGTCTTTCGGGAAGGCGTGGGCGCGCTTGGCCACACCACGCGTGATATGCAGATACACCATCTGGTCGTCGGCAGGATGGGCGCTGATGACTTGTCCGATCAGTGCCATCCACTCGTCTCTGGTGTGCGGATTGGTGATGCCGATCGATGCCAGGCTGCGGAACAGCCGTGCCATGTGATGTTCTGCACGGAACAGCTTGCGCTGATAAATCGGGATCACTTCGTAGATGCCGTCGCCAAAAATAAAGCCACGGTCAAGCACTGGAATTTTGGCTTCGGATAGCGGCGTCATCGCGCCATTCAGATAGACGAGGGGATCATGCATGGCAGACTTTCGTTAAAACAGGAGGTCTTCATTCTTGCACGGCAGGTCGTGCTTGCTCATGCAAAATCGGCATCGGGACGCTACTGATACCGCGCTGCAGCAAGGAAAATGATGGTATTTCTACTAGTTGGACAAAGCGCCGACATCAGGTAGTCTTCACCGCATTCACCCATCAGAGGATTGAAAAACATGAGACTTCACCTGCTTGCTGCCGCAGCCCTGCTGTGCGCCGCCATCGTTCCAGCGTCCGCCAAGGACATCCGCATTGCCCACGTCTACGACAAGACCGGCCCGCTCGAAGCCTACGCCAAACAGACCCAGGTCGGCTTGCAGATGGGCCTCGATTACGCCACCGGCGGCACCATGACCGTCAACGGCAACAAGCTCGTGCTGATCGAAAAAGACACGCAGGGCAAACCCGACGTCGCCAAGTCCCAGCTCGCGGCAGCCTATGCCGATGACAAGGCCGACATCGCGGTCGGGCCGACCGGTTCCGGCGTCGCGCTGGCGATGCTGCCGGTGGCCGAGGAATACAAAAAAATCCTGCTGGTCGAACCCGCTGTGGCGGATGCGATTACCGGCGACAAATGGAATCGCTACATCTTCCGCACCGGCCGCAACTCATCGCAGGATGCGATCTCGAATGCGGTTGCGCTCGACAAGGCGGGCGTAACGATTGCCACGCTGGCACAGGATTACGCGTTCGGCCGCGATGGCGTGAAAGCCTTCCGCGAGACGCTCAAGAACGCCAAAATCGTGCACGAGGAATACCTGCCCACCAGCACCACCGACTTCACCGCCGGCGCGCAGCGTTTGTTCGATGCACTCAAAGACAAGCCCGGCCGCAAGATCATCTTCATCATCTGGGCCGGTGCCGGCAATCCGTTTAAGATCGCCGACCTCGATCCGAAACGCTACGGCATCGAGATTGCCACCGGTGGCAACATTCTGCCGGCGATGGTGGCCTACAAGAACTTCCCCGGCATGGAAGGCGCGACCTATTACTACTTCGGCATCCCGAAAAATCCGGTCAATAACTGGCTGGTCGCCGAGCATTACAAGCGCTACAAAACCCCGCCGGATTTCTTCACCGCCGGTGGCATGTCGGCCGGTATCGCACTGGTCGAGGCACTGAAAAAAACCAAGGGTGATACCGCAACCGAAAAGCTGATCACGGCGATGGAAGGCATGAGTTTCGAGACGCCCAAGGGCAAGATGACCTTCCGCGCTGAAGACCATCAGGCATTGCAATCGATGTATCACTTCAAGATCAAGGTCGACCCGGCCTTCCCGTGGGGCGTGCCGGAACTGGTGCACGAGATCGGTATCGACGAGATGAAACTGCCAATCCGTAACAAGCGCTAAATCAGCGCAATGACGTCCCTGGAAACCCGCGACCTGACGATCCGCTTCGGCGGCCATGTCGCGGTCAATGCGGTCTCGTGCGCGTTCGAACCCGGCACACTGACGGCCATTGTCGGCCCGAACGGTGCCGGCAAGACTACCTACTTCAACCTGATTTCGGGTCAGCTCAAAGCGAGCTCCGGGCAAGTGCTGCTGCACGGGCGCGACCTGTCGGCGCTGTCGGCACCGGCGCGCACGCATGCCGGACTGGGTCGCGCGTTCCAGCTGACCAGCCTGTTCCCGAATCTGAGCGTGCTCGAAAATATCCGGCTGGCGCTGCAATCACGCCAGCGTCTTGGACTCGATCTGTGGCATGTCTGGTCGCATCACACTGCACTGACAGAACGTGCCGAACAGGTGCTTGAGAGCGTCGCGCTGACCGCCCGGCGCGACCAGCCGGCGGCCGCATTGCCGCATGGCGACCAGCGCAAGCTCGAGGTCGGCATGCTGATGGCGCTCGACCCGTCGGTGTATCTGTTCGATGAGCCGACCGCCGGCATGAGCGTTGATGAAGTGCCGGTAATCCTCGATCTGATCAGGCGCTTGAAGGAACAGCCGGGCAAGACCATCCTGCTGGTCGAGCACAAGATGGATGTGGTGCGCGAACTGGCCGACCGCATCATCGTGCTGCACAACGGCGCGCTGGTGGCCGATGGCGAGCCGGACGCGGTGATCGCCTCGCCGGTAGTGCAGCAGGCGTATCTGGGACTGGCACCGGTCGGGGAGGACGCATGAACCTGCTGACGCTGACCGACGTCCACACCCATATCGGCGCGTACCACATCCTGCATGGCGTCGACCTCGACATTCCGCGTGGCGGACTGACGATGCTGCTGGGTCGCAATGGCGCCGGCAAGAGCACCACGCTGCGTACCATCATGGGTTTGTGGCAAGCCTCGCAAGGCAGCATCACGTTCGATGGCCAGCCCATCACCGCGCTGGCCACGCCCGATATCGCCCGCCTCGGGATTGCCTACGTGCCCGAAAACATGGGTATCTTTGCTGACCTGAGCGTGCGCGACAATCTGCTGCTGGCGGCGCGCGATGCCCGCACCGTCGAAGCCATTGACCGCACAAGACTGGACTGGATTTTCGCGCTGTTCCCGGCCATCAAGACCTTTTGGCTGCATCCGGCCGGCAAATTGTCGGGCGGGCAAAAGCAGATGCTGGCCGTGGCGCGCGCGATGATAGAACCGCGTCGCCTGATCCTGATCGACGAACCCAGCAAGGGTCTCGCGCCGGCCATGATCGCCAACATGATCACGGCCTTTCGCGAACTCAAGCAGACCGATACCACCATCCTGCTGGTCGAGCAGAACTTCAATTTTGCCAAGCAGCTCGGCGACACCGTGGCGGTGATGGATAACGGGCGCATCGTGCATCGCGGGACGATGGCGGCGTTGGCTGACGATGAACCATTGCAGGCGCGCTTGCTGGGCCTGTCGCTCGCACCCGGTACCGGAGAACCACGATGATTGATCGACCCGCCCTGATTCCGTTGTTGCTGGTGCCGCTGCTGGCATTGGTGGCGCTACCGCTGGTCGGCTCGCCGTCGACCTGGATCACGCTGACTGCCGCCGGCCTCGCGATGGGGATGATCATCTTCATCATCGCTTCCGGCCTGACGCTGATTTTCGGCTTGATGGATGTGCTCAATTTCGGTCACGGTGTCTTCATCGCGCTCGGCGCGTTTGTGGCCGTGTCGGTGCTGGGCGCGCTGCCGGCGTGGGTGACGGCAGATGACCTCGGCCTGAATTTGTCGGCACTCGCACTGGCGATGATTGCCGCCATGCTGGCTGCCGGCGCAGTGGGTTTCGTGTTCGAGCGCGTCATCGTGCGGCGCGTGTATGGCCAGCATCTGAAGCAGATCCTGATCACGATGGGCGGCATGGTTGTCGGCGAAGAATTGATCAAGGTCATCTGGGGCGCGCAGCAAATCGCCTTGCCGCTGCCGGCCGCGCTGCGCGGTGCACTGATTGTCGGTGACGCGGCCATCGAAAAATACCGCGTGCTGGCAATGGTGGTCGGGTTGGTGGTGTTCGGCGTGATGATGCTGGTGCTCAATCGCACCAAGCTCGGCCTGCTGATCCGCGCCGGCGTGCAGGATCGCGAGATGGTCGAGAGCCTCGGTTACCGCATCCGCCAACTGTTCGTCGGCGTCTTCGTGGTCGGTTCGGCCCTGGCCGGACTGGGCGGCGTGATGTGGGGGCTATACCAGCAAAACGTGATTCCGCAGATGGGCGCGCAGGTCAATGTACTGATCTTCATCGTCATCATCATCGGCGGACTGGGCTCGACCGGCGGCTGTTTTCTGGGCGCGCTGCTGGTCGGGTTACTGGCCAATTACACCGGCTTCCTGGTGCCCAAGGTCGCGCTGTTTTCGAATATTTTGCTGATGGGTGCGATCCTGTTGTGGCGTCCGCGCGGGCTGTTTCCGGTGACCTCGCGATGATCGCCCGCCTGCTGTCCGGTGACTTGCCACGCAGCCGGCTGCTGACGGCCTTGTTGCTGCTGATCGTGCTCGGGCTGGCGTGTGCGCCGTTCATTTTCCCGGGCGCGAAAGCGCTCAACGTGGCCGCCAAGATCCTGATCTTCATCGTGCTGGTGGCCAGCTACGATCTGCTGCTGGGATACACCGGCATCGTCTCGTTTGCCCACACAATGTTCTTCGGTATCGGCGCGTATGGCGTGGCGATTGCCAGCACGCGCATGGGCCCGGGCTGGCTCGCGCTCGGGGTCGGCATAGTCGCGGCGCTGCTGCTGTCGCTGGTGCTGTCCTTGCTGATCGGGCTGTTCTCGTTGCGGGTACGGGCGATTTTTTACGCGATGATCACGCTCGCCGTGGCCGCTGCTTTCCAGACACTGGCCTCGCAATTGTCCGAACTGACCGGCGGCGAAGACGGCCTCAGTTTCAAGTTGCCCGAGATACTGACGCCGGCTTTCCGGTTCAGCGAATCGACGCTGTTCGGTGTCACGCCCGATGGACGATTACTGACGTATTACCTGCTGTTCGCCAGCACGGTGGTGCTGTTTCTGATGCTGCTGCGCATCGTCAATTCGCCGTTCGGCCGCGTGCTGCAGGCGATCCGCGAAAACGATTTCCGGGCCGAAGCGATCGGTTACCGCATCGTAGTTTTCCGGACGCTATCGAACGTGCTGGCAGCCCTGTTCGCAACGCTGGCCGGGGCGCTGCTGGCGATCTGGCTGCGCTACAACGGCGCCGATACCTCGCTGTCATTCGAGATCATGATCGACATCCTGCTCATCGTCGTCATCGGCGGCATGGGCACGCTGTACGGCGCGGTGTGCGGCGCGACGCTGTTTATCCTGGCGCAAAGCTATCTGCAGGATTTGATGGGCATGGCCGCGCGCGCGACCGGGAGCGTGCCGCTGCTATCGGCCTTGCTGTCGCCGGATCGCTGGCTGCTGTGGCTGGGGATATTATTCATCTTGTCGGTATATTTTTTTCCGAGCGGGATTGTGGGGCGCTTGCGCGAGGGTAGAGGGGCAGTATCGTCTTCACACTGAACGAACCAGTGCCATTGCGCCGCTAGCGATGTTCAATGACCACCGCACGGGGTATCGCCGTTTGGACAGGATGGTCTTTGCTATGGCAAGTTGCAGTCTTCAAAGTGAATGACATCGGAGCTGCGCCATGCATGCCAATCTTGAAATGCTTGAATCGGAAGTCCTGAAACTGGCTCCGTCCGAGCGCTCTCACCTTCTGCAACGACTCATAGCCAGCCTTGATCCCATCGATGACGACCCGACGATCGACGCCGCATGGGAGCTTGAGGCTGACCGGCGCGAAGCCGAAACGGCCGCGGGGACAGTCGTCGCGGTGAGTTCCGATGAGGCTTTGCAGCGTCTTCGATCAAGGCTCGGTCGTTAATCACACGTTGGCAGGACGCTGAGCATGGCCAGCGTGATCGTGCCGTCAACCCTTCTGGTCGAAGTAAAACCTCTTATCGAATAAGCGCGACTGTCTGTCGCACACGTCGCCAACATCACATTGACTTTGCTTTGCCGGGATATCGGTTGGTGCATGCAACGAGAATTGCTTCGGGATGGCAGGTCGGAATACGGGGAGCATATTGTGTCGACGTTGTCGACACAATTGGTTGTGCTCGATGGCATGGGCATCGTCGGCAACCGGATTCATTCGATTCATGAGTAGGTCGATCCGGACAGCGTAGCACCGTGTCCATACCTGACAATGCGCTTGCTGGAAGTGATGGGGAAGAACGAGATGAAGTAGCGGTGGAGGTGTGGTACCCCCGGGTGCACGTCACTCGACAATGGGCACCAGCCTGGCCATCACTTCTTCGAGGATGTCAGGCGGCTGCGTATCGACCTTCCTGCCGTGACGCGCCTGCAAGTCCAGCACACAAGGTTGATCGCAACGTATTAGCCCGGTCGTCTTGATGCCTGAAATCGGAACGCCAAAACCAATCCGGCGCGCGAATCGCCGCCTGTCGTTACCGGTAACACGACAGGCAGCTTCGTGACCTTGTTGAATTCTTCGGGGGAGTCGATCAATACGGGGCGATGGCCTCGTTATCTCCGGCCTCCCGTAGGATCAAGTTGAACGAGGTAAATATCACCTCGCTTCACAATTCGCGGCCCACCGCAGGTGCCGCGACCCACTCATCGTCTGCGATTGAATGCGGCTGGGAATAGTCGGACCCGGCCAGTAACTCGGCGAATGTGTAGCGCTTGCGGATTTGGGGATGCACGATCAGGTGACCACCGTCCACTTCGACATCCACAGTCGATCCGGAATGCAGGTGCAGCAAGCCATGGATAGCTGGTGGGACAGCCAGCATGTGGCGCCGCCGACATTGCGTAATACGGTCGATGACATCGTGAACTCCTTCCTTCAAGTCATATGAAATACAAGACCTAAATGCTTGATTCCAGCGTCAACCAGCACCTTGTTCCACATCAAATTTTGATGCCGGTATGCTCATCATCCCTGATTCACCAGCCACGCTCCCCGCACTTCCGCCGCCCCCACCCGCACCAGTTGCGCCGTCGCCCACTGCGCCAGCTCCTCCATCGGCCATTGCAAAAATCGCCGATTCGATTCCTGCACCAGCGGCATCCCGCCCATCACGATCGCCACCTGATCAAGCGCCAGTTGCTGTCGTTCCAGCAGCAAAAATTTCAGCAAGACCTTGATCGCATTTTGCGCATTGCGCACCGGATCGGCGGCGAGGTAGTCGAGTCGTGAAAATGCCGTGGCGAGCGCCTTGCCGATATCAGCGAACGGCGCGCCGTGCCCCGGTATCACCAGCCGCACATCAAGCGTGGCAATCAGTTCCAGCGTCGCGCGCGCCTCGGGAAAACCCGATTCGCCATCGAGTTCCGGAAAGATCACGCCGAAGCCGTTTTCCCACAACGCATCGGCAGAAATCAGCAGACCTTCGGCCGGGCAATACAAGATGAGCGAATGCGGATCATGGCCTGGTGCAGCTAGCGCCTGCCAGTCCATATCGCCCAGCCGGAGTGTCTCGCCGGCGGTCAGCGTGGCATCAAAATCGAAGCGTGCACATTGCTGGCCGGTGGCAATGAAACTGAGCGCGTCTTCATCCCAGTCGCGCACCTTGCCGGCTTCGCTGGCCGGAATCACAGTGCGGCAGCCGTAGTGCTGCTGCAGCAGCGCGTTGCCGCCGCAATGGTCCGAGTGCAGATGGGTATTGACCAGCAAGTCGAGCGGGCGACCCTGCAGCGCGTGCTGCACCAGGGCCAGTGTCTGCGGCGCATGGGTCAGGTAGCCGCTGTCGACCAGCGCGGTTTGCGTACCGGTGAACAGGATATTGTTCGACGAGAGCCAGCCGCGCTCGAAGACCTGCATCGTCGGAGGTAGCGGCGCAGCCATGGTCGCCGTCAGCGGCGCGGTCACGATCGCCGTCAGCGGCGAGGTCACGATCGCCGTCAGCGGCGAGGTCACGATCGCCGTCAGCGGCTCAGTCATCGAACAGGGCGTCGCGACGCTCATTGATGGCGCGCCAGATGGTACGCCGGGCGCTCTCGCTGGCGCTGCCCCAGGCGACGATTTCGTTGATGTCGCGCTGGCAGCCTTCGCACAGGCCGCTGCGCGCGTCCATCTGGCACACACTGATACAGGGTGACGGTGCCGCGCTGCCGGTATCTTGCGGGTCGAACAGGATCAGTTGGCCCGACATCATCGGCTACCGGCAAGGTGGTGCGCAGCCGGGATCGGGCAGGAAGGTGAACGTAAAGCAGTGCAGGGCGGGAGGTCGGGATGCATGGGATGGTCGTTAGTGGCAATGCCTCGATTATGCACGGATGCGGCACCGGTATTGCAGCACGGCCATGGATCTTGCAAACAGGCGGCTTGCGCGGTCCTCAATCCTGCAGCACAACGCGCCATGCGGAGTGGTAATACGCCGCCGTGCACAGCACACCTGCAATAAAACCGGCCGCCAGCAGACCCCATGACGGCGCCGGCACGACCGCCGGTGCGGCCGCTGCTGATGGCGGCTGGGCCGCATCCCATTGCGCGATCAGTTCTTGCGCGGCACCGAAATCCTGTTCCGCCACCATCACCCGGATCATGCCCGACGCCGGCAATTCGCCGATCGCGCCCTGCAGGTATTCGCCATCGATACGGCCGTGCAAGTGCTGCTGTTCGAGCAGGTGCACGATCATGTGCGCTTCGATGAGGCTGGCAGCCTGGTACAGGATTTTCATGGGCGTGGTCGCAATCAGGAAAGGGACTGGTCATCTTAACCGTTGGCTGCCTGCCCGGTTCTCCGGCAAGGAAACCGGCTGCTTGCGGCCGACACTTGTTCTGGCGCAGCGCCGCCGGTCCACCCGCCAGGTCACTGGTGACGAGTCGTCCGATGTCTTGCCCGGCGCGCTCGGCAAGAACGCCATCCCGCAAGAATGCCAAGGTACTGCCGGGATTTTTTTTGACGATGATGGCAGGCTGGCCACCGCGCCATCGGCGCTGGCATCGTGTTTGTAGGTGTTTTTTTGCTATTTTCCTGGTTTGTCCCTCGACTTGACACAGCTTAAAGTCGGTTAAAAAAAGCTGGCCACAATAACGTTTCCAATCCCTTCCAGGCAGAACAGGATGAACAAACGATTTCCACATGCCGCGTTGTTGATGTCGACAATGATGCTGGCCCTGACAATCCACTTGCCGGTGCAGGCGGCCGAAGTCGGGCATCCTGCGCCGCATTTTGAATTGCCCGGTCGCGCCGGTGCCATCCGCCTTGATGCCTACAAGGGCAAGGTTGTTTATCTGGATTTCTGGGCATCGTGGTGCGGCCCGTGCAAGCAGTCGTTCCCGTGGATGAACACGATGCAGGAACGCTATCGCGAGCAGGGATTACGCGTCGTTGCCATCAATGTCGACCAGAAGAACGACGACGCCAACAGCTTCCTCAAGGACAACCGGGCCAGCTTTGACATCGCCTTCGATCCGGCCGGAAAAACCCCGCTGGTCTACGACAACAAGGGCATGCCCGGCTCGGTGCTGATCGGACCGGATGGCAAGATATTGCTGGTCCACCGCGGTTTCAGGCAGCAGGAACGGGCCGGGCTGGAGCACCAGATTCAGCTCGCGCTGGCAGCTGCCGGGAATGCCAGATGACGTATGCATCGCGGCAGCGACCGGGCGCGACGGCGGCGCTGGTCGTGCTGGCCGGACTCATCGCGCCGGTCTTGCTGGGCGGCTGCAACAATCTTGCTCAGGTCCATCCCTGGGAGAAAGGCAAGCTGGCCAAGGCGGTCATGCGCTTCGACGACAACCCGCTCGAACAGCGTTTCGACCAGCATATCTACAGCAGCAAGGAAGGGGCCAGTGGCGGCTACAGTGTTGGCGGTGGCGGCTGTGGCTGTAATTAAAAGAGGCCAGCTACATGGAGAATAATCGTCCTCTGCAGACAAGCCGGCGCGCCTCGGGCGTGCTGCTCGCCGCGCTGATGCTGCCCGGCCTGGCAGCGCTGGCAGTGCTGCTACCCGCGATCGCCACCGCAGAGAGCGCCCCCGAAAAATCGACGATCGCCATCCAATACGGCACCTACGAAGATCGCCAGCCCGGCTTTGAGCGCGTGACCGTCCACGCTCCCCAGCTGTATGTACAAATACCCGTGGCAAACGATTGGGCGATCGCCGGGTCGTGGGTCGGCGACAGCGTCTCCGGTGCGTCGCCACGGTGGCATACCGAACGCTCCAGCGCCAGCCGCATGAGCGGTTACCGCAAGGCCGGTGACATCAAGGTCACCCGCTATCTGCCGCGCGCTGCGCTTTCCGCCAGCCTTGCGTATTCCGACGAGCACGACTACACCTCGCGCGCACTGGGCCTCGAAGCACGCTGGTCCGGTGACGACAATAATCGCACCTGGACCGTCGGTTACGGTCGCACGCTCGACAAGATCGATAACACCGGCAGCGGCCTCAATACCGCGATCGACCAGCACCGGCGCACCCATGAACTGATGGCCGGTATCACGCAGGTGCTGACCCCATTCGACATCGTCCAGCTCAACCTGACCCGCAGCATGGGCAGCGGTTATTACAACGATCCCTACAAGACGGTTGATCAGCGTCCGGATCACCGCAATGCGTGGATAGCCGTGCTGCGCTGGAACCATTACCTCGGCCAGGCCGACGCCGCATTGCGCAGCAACTATCGCTATTACACCGACACCTTCGGCATCGGCTCACACACGGTCGGTATCAATTGGGCGCAGCCGCTGGGACGCTGGACCGTCACGCCCGGGGTGCGATACACGACGCAGCGTGCTGCCGGTTTTTACCTTGATCCGGTGCTGGATGCGCAGGGCCGCTACGACACCGGTGCAACGCTCGCCAGTGCCGCCGGCATCACCGGCAACAAATCGTTCGACACGCGTCTTGGCAGCTTCGGCGCGGCCACGCTATCGGCCAGGGTCGGCTATGCGATCGCACCGGAGACCGTCATCAGTGTCAAGTTCGAGCAGTACCGGCAGAGCGCGGGCCTGCGTCTTGGCGGCGGCGGCAGTCCCGACATCGCCCCGCTGCAGGCGCGCTTCCTGCAAGTGGGTCTGACGCACCAGTTTTAGCGTCGCGGACGGGATTGCACGATGGCTTGCTGGCACAGCTTACGGTTTGAGTTCACGGCGATGGCGAGTCCCTGCAGCATCGCCATCGATGGCACCGACGAAGGCCGGATGCGCCGTGCGGCGGCCGGCGCGATTGCCGAAGTGCGGCGCATCGAACACAAGTATTCGCGCTTTCGCGACGATAGCATCATTAGCCGGATCAATCGCGCTGCCGGCGGGAAGCCGGTCGACATTGATGCAGAAACCAGCAGCTTGCTCGACTTTGCCGGACAACTCTGGAGTCTCAGTGATGGCTTGTTCGACATCACGTCAGGGGTGCTGCAGCAGGCGTGGGATTTTCGCCAGGGCTGCCTGCCGGAGGCGGCGTCATTGCAACGGCTGGTGGCGCTGGTCGGCTGGCAGCACGTCGAGCGCGATGGCCGGCAAGTGCGCCTGGCCATGCCGGGCATGACGCTGGATGTGGGCGGGTTTGGCAAGGAGTACGCGGCAGACCGCGCCGCGGCGCACCTGCTGGCCAGTGGCATCGGGCAGGCGCTGGTCAATCTTGGCGGCGACCTGCATGCGTTGGGGCCGGAGGCATCGGAGCGCGGCGTGCCGGCACACCGCGGACGACCGTGGCAAGTCGACATACAGCATCCGCGCATGCCGGCGGGTACGGCACCGGCGCCGCTGGCCAGTCTGTCGCTGACGCGCGGCGGGCTGGCCACCAGCGGTGATTACGAGCGGTTTTTTGTGCATGACGGCCGGCGCTATTGCCACCTGCTCGATCCGCGTACCGGCTGGCCGGTATCGCACTGGCAATCGGTCAGCGTCCTGACGGCCAGCACGACCGCCGCCGGCGCACTGGCCACCATCGCGATGCTCAAGCAGGAAGACGCACTCGCCTGGCTGGCACGGCAGGGCGCGCGTTACCTGGCGGTCGGGCCGGACGGTAGCCTCAGTCGCGATCCGGTGACGACCGGTGCCTGACAGCGCTGCGGCCGCACCGGGATCAACGGCGGACCGCGCGGACAAGCGGTGCGTCAGCAGCACACAGGAGGACGGTTTTCGCGTGCCATGCCGCACTGATCGGCGGCCTGGCTTTTGTGTAGTAGCGGTACCGCCGGCGATGTCGGGGGCAGCAAGATGGTCCGGATTCGACGTCCATGGCTTCTCGTAGCAGCATCACAAATCGGAGTTTTTATCATGCAGATACCTTTGCGAAGCAGCACTCTGGCGGCGCTTGCCGCTGCCGTACTTTCCGTTGCCGGCTGCGGCGGCGACCAGGCAATGACCACCGCATCACTGCGCACCACCGTGATGGATGGACTGGTCAGCAATGCGCTGGTCTGCGTCGACAGCAATAGTAACGGCGTGTGTGATCCCGCCGAAATTCAGGGACGCACGGATGCCAACGGCAAACTGACCTTGTCCGGACCCACACTGGCACTGGCCCGCGCAAAACTGGTCGCGATGGTCGGTACCGATGCCATCGATGCCGATACCGGTCCCGTCAAAACCGCGTACACCTTGCTGGCACCGGCCGGCAGGTCCGACGTCATCAGTCCGCTGACGACGCTGGTACAAACCAGGATGGCGATGGATAACGTCTCCATAGATGTCGCCGAAGCCTGGGTCAAGTCGCAAACCGGTCTGGCCGTGTCGGCATTCGATGATTTCATTGCCAAACGCGGGACCAGCCTGGAGCACAAGAAAGCCAGCGTCATGGCGCGTCTGCTGGTGGTCAGCAATCAGCAATCGCTGACGGCGACCACAAGCCCATCGACCGGGCGCACGGTCCCCGGTACTGAGCCCCGCACTGAGCCCCGCACTGAGCCCGACGATGACAGTGAAAAATGCACGTTGCCTGCGGCGGCTCTCGCCACTGGGACCGGCGACCGTGCCCGGGAAGAAGTGATCCGTCGCGACCTTGCCAACCGCTTGCCTGAAATTGTCAGTGCCTGGAAAACCGTGTTCGTCCAGGAGTGCGCGAAAGGCGACCTGGCAAAAAGCTGTGAGGATTTCATCCGGCGCATTGCGCACGTCGTTTCCAGTTGCAAGCCCCTGCCTGCAGCGGCTGCGGTACCGGCTTCCATACCCGCCGTCGTGACCACGCCCGCACCAGCCATCCCGCCGGTGGCCGCGGCGATGACACCGGCTGCTGCCGTGATTGCGCCGGCAGTGCCGGTGGTTCCGGTAACGCCACCAGCGCCACCAGCGCCAGCACCCGCAGCCACGCCGCCGGTAGTAACACCGGCACCGCCACCGCCACCGCCACCGCCACCGCCACCGGCAGCTTCAGCCCTGTCCGGCAAAGCCTTGTACGGAACCAATTGCGCCGGTTGTCACGGTGCGTCGCCGGCGGCTAATATCAACCGGATATTGAAGGCCGCTAACGCACCGGGTGTGATTACCGGGGCGATCAACAACAATACCGGTGGCATGGGCTTCCTGAAGGGCAGCATCACGACGCAAAATGCGGCCGATCTTGCCGCCTATCTGGCAGCGCCCGGCACCTGACCTGTGCTGACAGGCGCGCTGTAGCCGGAGTGCAGCTGGACTTCGTCCCGGCGCGCCTGTTCCGGAAAGTCACTCCGCCTTCAGGAGCGGCATAAAAATCAACGCATCAGTAGATTTTTTCTACCCGATACCCGCGCCGTGCCAGCAATGCCGGCACGCCTTCCGGTCCGGTCAGATGCAGCAAACCGATTGCCACGAACTGCTTTTTACCGCGCTGTCCCAGCCGCGCGATCGCAGCGGCCAGTAGCGGATTGCGCTGCGCCAGCAAGACCTCTTGCGTAAAGCGCGCTGTCACGGTCGGCTCGGCCAGTTCTTCTGCGGTCAAGCGTTCCAGCGTTGCTCCATCGGCGCGTCCCCAGGCCGCCATCATCGTCGCCGCTTGCTGTACGGTTTTGCCGTCGAGCAGTGACGCCAGACACTCACGCAGATACTGCTCCTGCTGCGCCGTATCGAGCGTATCGAACAGGCCGAACTGATACTCGGCGCTCTCTAGCGCCAGCACCGGTTTGTCCGGCACCTGTGCCTGCAGATGCAGCTCGATGCCCTGTTCGCGCGCATAGCCGTGGCGTTCCAGCGTGAGTGCCAGCAACAGGTTGGCAATGGCCCACGGCTTCATGCCGGCGACGGCCCCCGGTGCCAGGTTCAGCCGGTCCAGCACTTGCTGTAATTGCCGCTGCGTATCGGCCGAAACGACCTGCCCGATGGTCTGTGGCGAACCCAGCATGCCGTGCCGCAAGAACGCTGCGCGCAAGGCGGACTGATCGGCCGGATCAAGCTCAAACACCAGCTGATCGGCCCCGGCGAGGGCGCGCATGACAATCGGTTCGAGCGGATAGAATGACGCCTGTCCGACATGCACGGTGCCAAACAGCCAGACAGTCTGACCATGCTGCGTGGCGCGGTACAAGGTGCCGCGCGACGGGATGGCCGATGCGGGATTGGCGGTCGCCGGTCGCGCCAGCGCGTGACTACAGGCAAGCAACACCAACGAGATAACTATCAAGGCAAGACGCATGCACGCTTTCAGAAAAAAATCATGGGGATAACCTGGCTGTTCGACCTCGACAACACCTTGCACGATGCGTCGCATGCGATCTTCCCGGCCATCAACGTCAACATGAACCGGGTGATCGCGCAGGTGCTGTCGGATGCCGGCGCGCCGGCCACGCCGGCCGATGTCGATGCGGCCCGGATCGCCTATTGGCAGCGCTACGGCGCGACGCTGCTCGGGATGGTCAAGCATCACCAGATGCACCCCGACACCTTCCTGCACGAAGCCCACCTGTTCGATGACTTGGCGTCGATGATACGCGCCGAACGTGGTCTGGCCGGATTGCTGCGCCGCCTGCCGGGACGCAAGATCCTGCTGACCAACGCGCCCAAGCGCTATTCGCAGGACGTGATGCGCCATCTCGGCCTGCAGCGCCATTTTGCCCGCCACGTGGCGATCGAATCGATGCGCGTGCATGGCCAGCTGCGGCCCAAGCCATCGCGGCCGATGCTGCGCAAACTGCTGGCGCGCGAAGGCTTGCAGGCCAGCCGTTGCGTGCTGGTCGAAGACACCCCGATGAACCTGAAAGCAGCCCGCGTGCTCGGTATCCGCACGGTGCTGGTGACCCAGTACCTGCCTGTCGCGCACCGGTCCGGGCCATCGACCTTCGTCAAGCGTCCGGCCGGCATCGACGTCAAGGTGCGCTCCGTCAAACGGCTGGCCGGACACCTGCACCGCTTGCGCTCACGGATTGCCGACCATGACGACTGACCACGTTGACAGTGTTTTTGCATTGCTCGATGACAGCAGTGCCAGCGCCACCGAACCGCGCTCGCGGCTCTACACCGGCTGGCTGCGCACCCTGTCGTGCGAGACGCCCGAAGAGTTGCCGGCATTGCTGGCCGGATTGCAGCAAGCGGGCCAGCATGCAGTGCTGCTGATGACCTACGAACTGGGTGCCGCGATGCACGGCGTGGCACCCCGCGCCGGCACCGGCGCGCTGGCCCAAGTGCTGCTGTTTGCGCGGTGTCAGCAGTTGTCCGCTGCCGCCGCACATGACTGGCTGCAAGCCCGCGCCGGCAGCGCACCGGCCGGCGTCGCCGGTCTGCACGACAGCATCGATGATGCGACCTTCACGCAGCACCTTGCGCGCATCCGCAGCTACATCGCCGCCGGCGATACCTACCAGGTCAATTACACCTACCGCGTGCGCTTCGATGCCTTCGGTACGCTGGCCGCGTTGTATCTGCGCCTGCGCGCGCGCCAGCCGGTGCCGTATGGCGCGCTGGTGGCGCTGCCGGATGGCACGGCCTTGCTGTCGCTGTCGCCCGAGCTGTTTGTCCGGCATGTCGATGGCGCCTTGCTGGCGCAACCGATGAAGGGCACCGCACCGGCCACCGGCGTCCCGCTGCAGGATGCGGTCAGCGCCACCCGGCTGGCCGCCGACCCGAAGAACCGCGCCGAAAATCTGATGATCGTCGATCTGCTGCGCAATGACCTCAGCCGCATCGCCGCGCTCGGATCGGTCGCCGTGCCGCAGCTCTTCGAGGTCACGCGCTTTTCCGGCGTGTTGCAAATGACCTCGACCATCACCGCCCGCCTGCATCCCGATGCCACGCTCGATCAGGTGGTCGACGCGATCTATCCGTGCGGCTCGATCACCGGTGCGCCGAAGTTGCGCACGATGCAGATCATCCGCGAACTCGAACCTGATGCCCGCGGTATCTACACCGGCGCGATCGGCTGGTTCGATGCAGCGCAGACCGGGCAAGGCATCGGTAACTTTTGCCTGTCGGTGCCGATCCGCACGCTGGTGCTGCAGGCGCCGGACGTCAGCGGCGTGCGCCGTGGCGAAATGGGCATCGGTGCCGGCATCGTCTTCGACAGTGTCGCCGCCGACGAGCACGCCGAATGCGCGCTGAAGGCCCGCTTCCTGACTGCGATGCCGAATGACTTCGCGCTATTTGAAACGATGGCGGTCACGCGCGATGGCGGCTGTGCATTGCTGGCGCGGCACCTGCGCCGCTTGATGGCATCGGCCGCGTATTTCGGCTTTGTCTGGAACGAGGAGGCGGTGCGCGCGAGCGTCCTGCAAACCTGCGCCGCACTGCCCGACAACCAGCCGCACCGTCTGCGCCTGGCGCTGGACTGGCATGGTCACTGCATCGTCACGACCGGCGTGCTGCAGCCCTGGCCGGGTGTCGCGCGGCTGCTGCTGGCAGCGCAGCCGACCGCCTCGGCCGACCTGTTCCTGCGGCACAAGACCACGCAGCGCGCGCAGTACGACGCCGCCTGGCGCGCGGCCGAAGCGCAGGGCGCGTTCGACATGCTGTTCTGTAACGAGCGCGGCGAAGTCACCGAAGGCGCGCGCAGCAATGTGTTCGCACAGATCGACGGCCGCTGGGTCACGCCACCGCTGTCGGCCGGCGTGCTGCCGGGCGTAATGCGCGCGCAATTGCTGGACGATCCGCAGTGGGATGCCAGTGAACGCACGCTGACGCTGGCCGATTTGCAGCAGGCCGACCGGCTGGTGTTGTGCAATGCGTTGCGCGGGGTCTTGCCGGCGATGCTGGTTGATCCGACTCTGGAATGATGCGGATCGGTGTCGTTGTCTTGTTACCGCGATTTGACCGGGGCTGAGTTGCCCTGCCCGAACGTCACCAGCCAGGTCGCCAGCACCACCAGCGCACAGCCGGCCAGCGTGGTCTGGTTGATCACTTCATCGAGGAACAGCGCGCCCCACAGCAACGCAAACAGCGGGATCAGGAACGTCACCGTCATGCTGCGCGTCGGGCCGATATCGGCCAGCAGCCGGAAGTACAGGAAGTACGCCACCGCGCTGCACAGCACCGCCAGCACCACGACCAGCATCAGGATGTGCAGCGTCGGTTCGCCGCGCAACGGCGACAGCGGCACCACCGGGATCAGCACCAGCGCTGCGCCGAGCTGCGAGCCGGTTGCCATCAGCCCCGGCGGGATGCCGGCGGCGCGCAGTTTCGAATACGCCCCCGAGCAGGCATAGCAGATCGCCGCCAGCGCACAGGCCGACGCCGCCAGCAACACTTGCGGCGAAAACGTCACCGGCCCGAGTCGCACCAGCAGCGCCACGCCCGAAATCCCGATCAGCAAACCGATGGCCTTGCGCAGAGTCATGGTCTCGCCCAGCACGGCGATGCCGACCAGCGCGCCCCACAGCGGCGTGGTCGCATTGACGATCGCCGAATAGCCGGACGGCAGCGTCAGCGCCGCATACGCATACAGCGCCGCCGGCAGCGCCGAATTGACGCCGCCGATGAGCAGATACTGGCGCCAGTTAGCCTTGAACTGCATGGATTGCCGGGTCGCCAGCATGAAGGCCAGCATCACCAGTCCGGCGATACCGACGCGCAGTTCCGCCGTCCACAGCGGCCCCAGTACGGGGGCGATGACGCGCATGAACAGGAACGACGCGCCCCAGATAGCGGCGAGGGAGAGCAAACGGATCAGATCGATGGGACGCATGGAGTACTCGGCAAAGGGGAGGGCGGGGACGCAGTGACGGCGAACAGTCGCGGCAGGATAGCCGATCAGCGTGTAGCGTGCCGATTCGGCGTGGTCTCGTCGACAAGCTCCCTTCGACAAGTTCAGGGCGAACGGTTTATGGTGCATCAACCTCAAAACCCAAAACCCAAAACCCAAAACCCAAAACCCAAAACCCAAAACCCAAAACCCAAAACCCAAAACCCAAAACCCAAAACCAGACCACCGTCGTATTCCAACCATTACGCTCGCGCAAAGCGAGCCCGACCGTCGCCCAAATACCAAGGCTGTGTTTGGTGTTGAATTCCGCATAAAAGACTGCTGCCGAAATCAGGGTGCCAAAAGTGGATAAGAAGGCCGCACTGTCTGAGCGAAGCGAGTTTGCGGCCTTCCCACTTTTGGCACTCTGATTTCGGGAACCCGAAGGGCAGCGGTCTGCGGTCGCCTTTTTCTTGGTTACCTTCTTTTTGGCGAAGCAAAAAGAAGTGACCGGCTGCCGGGCCGCCCCCGGCTTGGTCATGACGGGGCACCGGCATTTTTAGCACCCGACGGCCATACCGCGCAGTTGGGTGCATCGTCGACAAGCTCAGGGCGAACGGTTTGTGGGGCACCAACCTTAAAACCCAAAACCCAAAACCCAAAACCCAAAACCCAAAACCCAAAACCCAAAACCCAAAACCCAAAACCCAAATCCCAAATCCCAACGCATTGGCTACGAGCCCGCCACCAGCCCGGAGCTCACGTTTCAACCTTCAGCGCGTCTTCCGGCACCGCCTGCGACGCCGACAGCACCAGCCCCATCGCCATCAGCACGATGGCTGCACCGGCCAGCGTCGCCATACCGACTGGTTCACCGAGAAACAGATACCCCCACAGCATGCTAAACAGCGGAATCAAAAACGCCACCGACATCGCCCGGGTCGGTCCGATGCGCACGATCAGCGGAATGAACAGCGCCTGCGCCACGCCCGACGACAGCAGCGCCAGGCTGGTCACGCTGAGGATGGTGCGGGTCGATGGCCACACCGGTGGCAGCACGAACGGCAACAAGGGCAGCATCACCAGCGCACCCAGTACCATCGAACCGGTGGCCATGCCGATCGGATGGATGTGATGACCATCGGCGCTGTACCCGGTCTTGCGCACGATGATGCTGGACACCGCATAACAGGCCGCCGCGAACAGGCAGGCTGCCGCCGCCAGCAGCACCCGGGCATCGAGCACCAGCGCACCGGCCCCGACCAGCACCGCCACGCCGGCAATGCCCAGCGCCAGTCCGGCCAGCTTTTGCACCGAAAGGCGCTCGGACAGCCAGAGCACCGAAAACAGCGCACCGAATAGCGGGCTGGTCGAATTGAGTACCGCCGAGTAGGCCGCCGGCAAATACTGCGACGCGTACGAAAAACACGAGAACGGAATCACCGCCGCGAACACCGCCACCAGAAAATACGGCCGCAGATTGCGCCGCCATTGCATCGGCACACGGATCAGTCGCGCATACGCCAGCATCGCCACGCCGGCCAGCGAGACCCGCAGCAGCGCGGTCATTAGCGGGCCGATTTCGGGCACCGCAATGCGCAGGAAAATGAACGAGCAACCCCACAGCGCCGCCAGAAAAACCAGCTTGAAGACATCCGTCGGCGTCATCATGTGAGCGCCCGTTGGCGTGATGCCAGCAGCGCGGCGACCAGTAGCGCCAGCGCCGAAAACACCAACCCGCGCTGCAGGCCGCCGGGGCCGTCGGCGATCCAGCCGACCACGCCGGGACCGACGATCTGGCCGAACGCAAACACACTCGTGAAGGCGCCGATGCCACCCGACCAGGCCGCCATCGGCGCGTTATGCCGCACCAGCGCGGTCGATGACGCCACCACCGACAGGAACACGCCGCCAAACAGCAGGCCCGAACCGAACACCAGCAGCGGTTGCGCAGTCAGTGCCGGCAGCAACGTGGCGATCGCCAGCAAGCCATTGAGCAGCGCCATCGCCCGTCCGCCGCGACTGCGGTCGAGCAGGCCGGCCCAGATGCGCGAGGACGCCATCACCGCCAGCCCGAGTCCGGTATAGAACAGCGTGATCAGCGACGCCGACATGCCCTGCTCGCGCAGCAGCGCCACGACGAAGGTCATGTAGCCGATGTAACCGACCCCGAACATGAAATAGCCGGCCAGGCCGAAGCGCAACGGTCGCCAGTCGAAGCGGTCATGCACGCTGGCCGGCGCTGACTTGCCATCGATGCTGCGCACCGGCAGCGCCATCACGGCAGTGGCCAGCAAACACATTGCGCCCAGCGCCAGCCAGGCCCATTGCCAGGCGTGCACGCTGCCGTGCGCCAGCGATGCGGTGGCCGGCACCAGCAAGGCTGACAGCACGATGCCAAAGCCGGTGCCGCCGTAATAGATACCGATCAGCAGACCGGCCCGTTGCGGATGCAGCGATCCCAGTCGCGCCGCCAGCACGCCACCGGTGACGAAGATCAGCGCACTGGCAATCCCGGCCAGCAATCGTTGCACCAGCAGGATAGTGGCATCGGTCACCAGTCCCGATCCGAGCAGGAATAAGGCTGTGAGCAAGGCACCGGCCAGCAGCACGGTCTGCGCGCCAAAGCGTCGCATCAGCGCCGGCGTGGCCAGCGCACCGATCAGGTAACCGAGGGCATTGGCGGTGTTCATCGCGCCGGCCAGCAGGTAGGACCAATCGAGGTCGGCGCGCATCGGCGGCAGCAGCAGCGCATAAGAAAAGCGCGACATGCCCAGCGAGACAGCAGCACCGAGCGACAGGGCAAAGGCAATCGCCAGCGGGTGGGTGTGAGCGCGGTCGTTAGGCATCGGAGAAAAAAGGGGACGACAGGGAAGAGGCCGAGTGTAAGGGTTTTCCGATGCGACGTTGCCATTCGGGGCGCGGCAGAGAAATGAATAATATTTTTGCGTTGCTGCATCCGGTCCGGAAAGCCCTGCGTAGTGAAGGGTAAGACGCCGCACTGTGCGCCTTTCAAACCTTAACCCCTCTTGGAGAATTTCATGACCCGTCCACTGATCGCCATTGCCGCCGTTTCCCTTGTTACCCTGTTGTCCGCCTGTTCGACGATGGGCCCGATGTCGATGGCCACGCCGGATGCGCCGGCTGCCGTGACCGTCCCGGCCGGCAACAAGGTGGCGATGATGGCCGTCGGTGCCGGTGACCTGAACTACGAATGCCGCGCCAAGGCCGACATGCCGGGCGCGTTTGCCTGGGTCTTCACCGGTCCTGACGCGCTGCTGCTCGACAAGAACAAGGCCACCGTCGGCAAATACTACGGTGGCCCGACCTGGGAATCGAAAGATGGCAGCAAGGTCAGCGGCAAACAGCTCGCCGTGTCACCGGGCGTCGCCGGCGCGATCCCGCTGCAACTGGTCCAGGCCAGCCCGGCCATGGGTAGCGGTGCCATGACCGGCGTGACCTACATCCAGCGCCTCAATACCACTGGCGGCGTGGCACCGGCCGATGTCTGCAACCAGGCTGCTGCAGGTAGCAAGAAGCTGGTCAAGTACCAGGCGGATTATTACTTTTACAAAGCCATCTGATGGTGACCGGCACAGGATATTTGCGTAATTGAAAGTAGCGATCATCACCGTTATTGTTGGGGCCTTTCCCCTTTCGCGGATTTCCCTGTGCAGACGACTATTGCGGCGACGATGGACGGTATCGCGGCTTCCGGAGGAGGCGCGCGATGCTGACCGCAGACGCCGGTTTTGACTACGAGGCGCAGCTATTTGCCTGCGCTGCTGGCGACGAAAGTGCGTTGCGCCGCTTGTATGACCGCGAGGCGCGCTGGCTGCTCGGCGTGGCGCTGCGCATCGTGGTGCGGCGCGAGCTAGCCGATGAAGTGGTGCACGACGCCTTTCTGCGTATCTGGCAAAAGTCGGGCACGTATAGCCCGGCGCTCGGCTCGGCACGCGGCTGGATTTATAGCGTGGTGCGTCATCGTGCGCTCGACGTGGTGCGTCAGTTGCGCCGCGATCCGGCGCTGCCGGGGGCTGACGACGCGGTACTCGACGACGTCGCTGACGAAGCCGACGATCCGCTGCAAAGTCTCAGCCGCGGGCGCGACAACAGCGCACTGCACCTGTGCCTGCAACAACTCGACGATGACAAGCGGGCCTGCATTTTGCTGGCCTATCTCGACGGCTTTTCGCAAACCCAGATCGCCAGTTCGCTGGCGCGGCCACTGGGTACCATCAAGGCATGGACCCGGCGCGGCTTGCTGGCTTTAAAGGATTGCCTCTCATGAATTTTCAGGACCCCGAACAAGTCAATTTGCTGGCCGGCGAATATGTACTGGGCGTGCTGCCGCTGGCGCAGCAAGCCGCGTTCGAGCAGGAATTGCTGCACAACCGCGCGCTGGTGGTGGCGGTCGGTTACTGGCGCGATCGCCTGCTGGAAATGGCACCACCACCGGTGCCGGTCGAGCCGGCAGCCAGTCTCTGGCAGCGCATCGAACGCAGCTTGCCCGGCCGGGCCGGAGCGCCCGGCCGCGGCTGGTGGAACAGCCTGTCGTTCTGGCGCTTCAGCGGTGCCCTCGGCGTGCTTGCTTCTGCCGTACTGGTCATGAAGCTGGTGGCAGTGGTACCGCAAGCAGCCAGCGCACCGCAATTTCTGGCCGTCCTGCAGGCCCCTGCGACCGGCACCAACTGGCTGGTCGAAGTCGATGATCGCGTCGTGCGTTTGCGACCGCTGTCACCGACTGCGGTGGTGGCCGGCAAGTCCGTGCAATTCTGGACCAAGCCGGTCGGTGCGGCCGGCCCGACCTCGCTTGGCCTGGTACGGACTGACCGGCCGACCGAGATCGCGCGGAGCCTGTTGCCGGGCATGAGTCCGAACCAGTTGTTCGAAGTGACGCTGGAGCCGCAAGACGGATCGCCGTTGCCGCGACCGACCGGGCCCATCCTCGCTGTGGGACGCGCCATCCTGCTTTAGGGGGCGTGTCAGGGAGTGTTCTTGTCCGTGCCGCATCGAACCGCTACACTCTGGCGCTGCGGTCCGGCCACGGATCAGCAACACAAATAAAACCGGAGACCCCACCCCATGCGCTTCCTCTTCCCCGTTGGCAGATTGCTTGTCCCTTCCCTGATGGCGCTGGCCTGTAGCGGCAACGCGATCGGCCAGATCAAGATCGGCGTGACCGTCTCGGCCACCGGCCCGGCCGCCTCGCTCGGCATCCCGGAAAAAAACACCTTCGCGCTGCTGCCCAAAATCATCGCCGGCAAGACGGTCGAGTACATCGTCCTCGATGATGCGACCGACACCACCACCGCCGTCAAGAACACCCGCAAGCTGCTCACCGAAGACAAGGTCGACCTGATCATCGGCTCGACCACGACGCCCAATTCGCTGGCGATGATCGAACTGGTGGCCGATGCCGGCACGCCGATGATCTCGATGGCCGCGTCGGCCTCGATCGTCGAGCCGGTCGAAGGCAAGCGCACCTGGGTCTTTAAGACGCCGCAAAACGATTCGCACATGTCGACCGCGATCACTGCGCGGATGGCCGAAGCCGGCATCAAGTCGGTCGCTTTCATCGGCTTTAGCGACGCCTACGGCGAAGGCTGGTATCGCGAATTCAGCAAGCTGGCCGAACTGCGCCACATCAAGGTGACAGCCAACGAACGCTTTGCCCGCGCCGACACCTCGGTGACCGGCCAGATCCTGAAAATCCTCGCCACCAATCCCGATGCCGTGCTGATCGCCGGTGCCGGCACGCCGGCGGCGCTGCCACAGAAGACCTTGAAGGAACGCGGCTACAAGGGCGTGATCTACCAGACCCACGGCGTGGCCAACAATGACTTCCTGCGCGTCTGCGGCAAGGACTGCGAAGGCACTTTGCTGCCATCGGGCCCGTTGCTGGTGGCCGAGCAATTGCCCGTCTCGAACCCGGTACGCGCGTCGGCGCTGACCTACAAGGCCGCTTACGAAAAAGCTTACGGCGCGGGCACCGTCTCGACCTTTGGCGGACATGCGTGGGATGCCGGTTTGCTGATGGCGGCGGCGGTGCCGGAAGCGCTCAAGCAGGGCCAGCCGGGCACCAAAGAATTCCGCAAGGGCTTGCGTGATGCGATTGAAAACACCCGCAACCTGGCCGGTGCGCATGGGATTTTTAATATGAGTCCGATTGATCATCTGGGTTTTGACCAGCGTGCGCGGGTGATGGTGAAGATTGTGGATGGGAAGTGGAAGCTGGTGGAGTAGGCGCTGTTGTAGTGCATTTGGTGCAATGCCCTGCGGTTATTGCACCCTACTGACCGATTGGCCGTTTCACAAACCGTTCGCCCTGAGCTTGTCGAAGGCGCACTGTCTTGCGCGCCTTCGACAGCACGTAGGGTGTAATAACCGCAGGGCATTGCACCGAACCACCACGTCGTCGCATTCAATTGAAGGAACACCCCCCGCATGGATTTTTCAATCGCCGCCATCCTGGCCCAGGATGGCATCACCAGCGGCGCGATCTACGCGTTGCTGGCGCTCGCGCTGGTGTTGGTGTTCTCGGTCACGCGCGTGATCTTCATTCCGCAGGGCGAGTTCGTGGCCTTCGGCGCACTGACGCTCGCTGCCATGCAATCCGATAAATTCCCGCACTCGGCGACGCTGCTGGTCGGGCTGGGCGTGGCGGTGTTCTTGCAGGAAGTGGTCATTTCGCTGCGCCGTGCACCGCTGGCTTTCGTCAAGTTTGTCGCCTTGCCGCTGGCGCTGTACGGGGTGACCCGCCAGTTCGGCAATGCGCAATTGCCGATGCTGCTGCAGGTCGCGCTGACGCTGGCGCTGGTGATTCCGATGGGGCCGATGATTTACCGTCTCGCATTCCAGCCACTGGCCGAAGCCAGCACACTGGTGCTGCTGATCGTTGCGGTCAGCGTGCACTTCGCGCTGCTCGGGACCGGGCTGGTGCTGTTCGGTGCCGAAGGCTCGCGTACCACGCCGTTCTCGGACGCGCGCTTTGAATTCGGTGCGCTGCAGGTGTCGGGCCAGAGCCTGGTGATCCTCGCGACCTCGGCGCTGCTGATCGGTGCGCTATACCTGTATTTTGAACGCACGCTGTCCGGCAAGGCCTTACGCGCGACGGCTGTCAACCGGCTGGGCGCACAACTGGTCGGCATCGGTACCACGCAGGCCGGACGCACTGCGTTCACGCTGGCAGCCGGCCTCGGTGCGTTGTGCGGCGTGCTGATCGCGCCACTGACCACGATCTATTACGACAGCGGATTTTTGATCGGCCTGAAGGGTTTCGTCGGCGCGATCATCGGTGGCCTCGGCAGTTATCCGGTCGCTGCGGCCGGTGCGCTGCTGGTCGGCTTGCTGGAAGCCTATTCGTCGTTCTGGGCCAGCGCCTTCAAGGAAGTGATCGTCTTCACGCTGATCATTCCGGTGCTGCTGTGGCGTTCGCTGCGCAGCAAGCATGTCGACGAGGGCGAGCAATGATGCGCCGCCTGCCCGTGCTGCTGTTCGTGATTTTTCTGGCGCTGCTGCCGGTGCTGCCGACGCCGGAATTCTGGATCACGCTGGCCAATTACATCGGCCTGTACGCCATCGTCGCGCTCGGACTGGTGCTGCTGACCGGGATAGGCGGGATGACCTCGTTCGGCCAGGCGGCCTTCGTCGGACTGGGCGCGTATGCCACCGCGTATCTGACCACGCACTTCGGGCTGTCGCCGTGGCTCGGGTTGCTGGCCGGATTGGGCATCACGGCGCTGGCAGCGTTTGCACTCGGTGCGATCACGATGCGCTTGTCCGGCCATTACCTGCCGCTCGGCACGATCGCATGGGGCCTGTCACTGTTCTACCTGTTCGGCAATCTGGAATTTCTGGGTAAGTACGATGGCCTCAACGGTATCCCGGCCATCGACCTGTTCGGCCTGACGCTGCAATCGGGGCGGGCGATTTTTTACCTGATCTGGGCCGTCGTGATCGTCGCGTTGCTGGCCTTGCAGAACCTGCTGGATTCACGCTCCGGTCGCGCCATGCGCGCGCTCAACGGCAGTGCGCTGATGGCCGAGGCGATGGGCGTCAATACGACCTGGATGAAGATCGTCTGCTTCGTCATTGCCGCGCTGCTGGCGTGCATTTCCGGCTGGCTGTATGCGCACATGCAGCGCGCGGTGAACCCGACGCCGTTCGGTCTGAACGCCGGCATCGAATACCTGTTCATGGCGGTCGTCGGCGGTGCCGGTCATGTCTGGGGCGCGCTGCTCGGCTCGGCTTTGCTGACCATCTTGAAGGACCAGTTGCAATCGATCCTGCCGAAGCTACTGGGCAGTAACGGCAACTTCGAAATGATCGTATTCGGCGTGATGATGGTGCTGTTGTTGCAGCGCGCCCGCAGCGGACTGTGGCCTTTGCTGCGTAGCTGGCTGCCGGAAAGTGCCGGCGTGCAGGTGCCGGTCACTGCCGCGCCGCTGCCGCAGCGCACCCGCCCCGCCGCCGGTGCGGTGCTGCTGCAAGTGCAGCAAGCGCGCAAACAATTCGGTGGGCTGGTGGCGGTCAACGACATGGAGTTCGTCGTCCACGGCGGCGAGATCCTTGGCCTGATCGGACCGAACGGTGCCGGCAAATCGACGATGTTCAACCTCGTCACCGGCGTGTTGCCGCTGACGGCGGGTCAGATCCTGTTCGATGGCCAGCGCATCGACGGATTGCCGTCGCGCGAGATCGTGCGGCGCGGCATCGGCCGCACCTTCCAGCATGTGCGGCTGCTGCCGGCGATGTCGGTGCTGGAAAACGTCGCGCTAGGCGCGCATCTGCGCGGTCAAGCCGGTGTGCTCGCCAGCATCTTGCGGGCCGATCGCAAGGAGGAACAACGCCTGCTGTTCGAGGCCGCGCGCCAGCTCGATCGCGTCGGTCTTGGTCATCTGGCGCAAGTCGAAGCGGGCAGCCTGGCGCTGGGTCAGCAACGTATTCTGGAGATCGCCCGCGCCCTGTGCTGCGACCCGACCTTGCTGCTGCTGGACGAACCCGCTGCCGGTTTGCGTTACCAGGAAAAAGGCGCGCTGGCGGAATTGCTGCGCAAACTGAAAGCCGAAGGCCTGAGCATTTTGCTGGTCGAACATGACATGGATTTCGTGATGAACCTGACCGACCGGCTGGTGGTGATGGAGTTCGGTACCCGCATCGCCGAGGGCGTGCCGGCGCAGGTGCAAGCCGATCCTGCCGTGCTGGAAGCTTATCTGGGAGGGATCGACTGATGGAGATGTCGAAAAGCGTGCCAATACTTGAAGTCGACAATTTGCACGTCGGCTACGGCAAGGTCGAGGCGCTGCATGGTGCGACTTTGCGCGTCGATGCCGGCCGGATTGCGACCGTGATCGGACCGAATGGCGCGGGCAAGTCGACGCTGTTGAATGCGCTGGCCGGCGCGTTGCCGGGCACGGGCAGCCAGCACGGCAGCGTGCGGTTTCTGGGGCAGGACATGCAGCGCGTGGCGATCGAGGAACGGGTCGCGCGCGGCATGTGCCTGGTGCCGGAAAAGCGCGAACTGTTTGCCACGATGAGCGTCGAGGATAACCTTCTACTGGGCAGTTACCGGCGCTACCGTGCCAATGAAAAAAATTACGCCGACCAGTTGCCGCTGGTCTTTGACTTGTTCCCGCGCCTGCTGGAACGACGCCGCCAGGAAGCCGGCACCTTGTCGGGTGGCGAGCGGCAAATGCTGGCGCTCGGTCGCGCGCTGATGGCCAAGCCGCAATTGCTGATGCTGGACGAACCCAGCCTTGGCCTTGCACCGCTGATCGTCAAGGAAATTTTCCAGATCATCGTGCGACTGAAGCAAACCGGCGTGGCGATTTTGCTGGTCGAGCAGAATGCCCGCGCCGCCTTGCAGGTGGCCGACCAGGCTTACGTGCTGGAGACCGGCGAGATCGTGCTGGAAGGGCCGGCAGCACAACTGGCGACCGATCCGAAAGTGGTTGAGACCTATCTGGGGCTGGCTAAAAAGCGCGATTAATTGTCCGGTGCAGTCAATCCTGCGGCAGCGTCACCACGAAGCAGCTGCCGCCGCCGGCGCGCGGCAGGCATGCCACGCCGCCACCGTGATGGCGGGCGATTTGCCGCACCAGGCTCAGTCCGAGGCCGATGCCGCCATCGCGTTCGCGTCCGCCCGGCAAGCGGTAAAACGCGGCGAAGATGTTGTCGCGTTCGGCTTCCGGCACGCCGGGGCCGCGATCGCAGATGCTCAAGTGGATGGCCCCATCGAGATGGCGCAGCGTCACGTCGACCGGACTGTCGCCGCCATAACGACGGGCATTGTCGAGCAGATTGCGCACTAGCCGGCGCAACAGGATCGGGTCGCCGGCCAGCGTGATGTCGGCACTGGCCAGTTGCGCGCCGGCGCGGCGGGCTTCGTCGGCCACCAGCGCGGTGAGGTCGACCGCCACGCGCAGCGGTGCTTGCCCGCTGGTTGCATCGAGCCGGCTGGCCAGCAGGATTTCACCGATCAGCTGGTCGAGTTCAGCGATGTCGCGTGTCATTTCTTCGCGCAGGGCCGGAGCGGCCCCGGCGGGTAGCAATTCAACCGCCATGCGCAACCGTGCCAGAGGCGAACGCAATTCGTGCGAGGCGTTGGCCAGCAGGCTGCGCTGCGCTTGCACCAGCGTTTCGATGTGGGCCGCCGAGCGATTGAAACTACCGGCCAGGCGCGCGACTTCATCATCGCCTTCGACCGCCACGCGCGTCGACAGCTGTCCGGCACCCAGCGCCTCGACGCTGCGTTGCAGGCGCTCAAGCCGGCGCGTCAGGCGGCGCACCACCGGGAATGCCGCCAGTCCGACCGCCAGTGCAATCAGCGCCAGCGCGGCGATCAGTCCGGGCATCGGCAGGTGCCGGCGCGACGCGTGCTTGCGGGCGCCGACCAGCCAGCGGCCATCGTCGAGTTTCAGGGCAAATACCGGTGGCCTGCCACCGAGCCAGCCGCTGCCGGTTTGCGCCGGATCGAGCGGCGGCAAGGCCTCGCCGACTTGGGCCAGCTTGCGACGTTCGGTCGAATACAGCGTCAGGTCGGCGCGCGGACGCCAGCGCGCCAGGCCCGCCTGCTGCTCGGCAGCCGTGGCACTGGCCGGTGGCAAGGCTGCGCTGGCGATGCCGGCAAAGGCCTCGAGGTTGGCACCGGTGCGGGCGTTTTCGGGGCTGAGTTGCCAAGCTGCCGCAAACAGCGCGGCGGTCAGGCCGAGTGCCAGCAGTAGCGCCAGATAGATGCGCACATACAGATGCCGGGTCAGGCTAAACATCCTGCACCCGCGCAAACAGATAGCCGCTGCCGCGCACGGTGAGTATGCGCCTGGGCTGCTTCGGATCGTCTTCGATGGCCAGTCGAATGCGCCCGATATGCACATCGATAGAACGGTCGAAGGCATCGATAGGCACGCCGCTGACGGCGTCCATCAGCTGTTCGCGCGAGAGCACGCGACCGGCCCGGGTTGCCATCGCGGCGAGCAGGTCGAACTGGTAGGCAGTGAGGACGCAATCATGGCCGTCGAGTCGCACGATGCGACCGTCTAGGTCGATGGCGAGGCGACCGAACTGCAGCACGCTGTGCCCGGACGCCAGCGGCGGACGACGCAAAATGGCGCGCAGGCGGGCCAGCAATTCGCGCGGCTCGAAGGGTTTCGGCAGATAGTCGTCAGCGCCCAGTTCGAGGCCGACCACGCGATCCATCGGGTCGCCCTTGGCGGTCAGCATCAGGATAGGCAGGTTGCCCACGGGTGCCGGTTGCTGGCGGATCCGGCGGCAGACATCAAGGCCGTCGGCATCCGGCAGCATCAGGTCCAGCAGCACCGCCGAATAGGCTTCGGCGGTGCGTAATTGGTTCATCGCGGCCTGCGCGGTTTCGACGTGATCGACCGCGTAGCCGTTCTGGTTCAGGTAGGTGACGACCATCGCCCCGAGACGGTGGTCGTCATCGATCATCAGCAGGCGCTGTGCCATCTCAGCAGGCTCCGGCTGTGCGGGTCATTACTTCCTGCCGGCGGTGTCGTGGTCGCCCCGGTGACCGCGATGATGTTGACCGCGCTTGGCGAAATGTTCCGCCAGGCGCACGCGCTGGGCCGGAGTCAGCACTTCCGAGATGTCGGCCAGCGCGGTGGTCATGCGCTTGGAAGACTGGTCGTTAAGCTGCACTTCGGTGGCACGAATCTGTTCGAGGGCGGCGCGATCGATGGTCGGCTGCGCCAGCAGTTTCATGCCTTGCTGGTGGGCTTCGCGACGCTGTTTGCGCAGTGGCATCAGATCGCTGGCGGCGGTCTTGGCGATCGCGCTGACCTTGGCTTTCTGTTCCGGCGTGCCGTCCGGCAGCAAGCGTTCAATCATCTTGTCGATGCGCTTGGCCGACATCTCCGGCGTCATGTCGCCACGCAGTTGGTGATAGCCGCCACGTGCGTCCTTGCTCTCGCCGGCGGCCTGGCTCAGGCCGGTCCAGGAACCGGCGGCGATGACCATGGCGGCAGCTGCAGCGATGGTCCAGCGCCGACCGGGGCGGGATGATGCGGTGGTGATGGCTTGCTTGTTCATGGTGAATCCTTCCAGTGTGGTGAGTGCAAACACGGACTCGGTTTGCATGAACACACTGTAGCCAGCCGATGTAGCGCTGGCGTGTGCGGCAGGTAAAGATAGGTAAAGCGGTTTTGCAACGCGCCCGCTATTTTTGCGCTGCCTTGATCTTCGCCTGGTCACCGGCCATCACCACGGTCAGCTGCGCCGGATCGATGGCTTTGCGGAACGCGGCGGTGACTTGTGCGGCAGTCAGCGTGCTGATCCTGGCTTCGAACTGCTTGCTCCATTCGTAGGTCCGGCCAAGAAACAGATACGTGGTCCAGCCGGCGGCGACGCTGCCATCTTGCGCCCGCGTCTGCACGCGTTGCTGCAGCAGGCCGGACTTGGCGCGCGCGACTTCGGCATCGCTAAAGCCTTCCTTGATGGCGCGCGCCAGCTCGTCTTTGACGGCGGCATCGACTTTGGCCAGGTTCTGCGGCGCGGCGATCGCGCTGATCGTGAAGCCACCGGCACGGTCGATCGAACCGGCGCTGACTGACGAGCCGCCGCCATACGACAAGCCATCCTTCTGGCGCAACCGTTCCATGAGGCGCGAGTTCAGGCCGGCACCGCCACCGAAGACGTAGTCGGCAATTGCCAGCGCCGGATAATCGGCATCGTCATCGCGCAAGTCGAGGTTCAGGCGGGCCGTGTAAAAGCCGTTTTCCTTGTCCGGCGTATCGATGTCCCGGCGCAGCGGCATCACGGCAAAATTGCGCTGCGACAGGCGCGTGTAGGGTGCGCCGCTAGTCCAGTTACCGAATGCATCGCCGATGACCTTGGTGATGGCGGTCGCATCGAAATCACCGACTACCGAGATCTCGGCTTGCGAGATGCCATAAAACTTCTTGTGGTATGCCTTGACCTGCTCGAGCGTGACGGCCTTGAGTCCGGCAATCTGTTCATCGATGCTCTGGAACGCGCGCCAGTCGCCTTTCGGATACTGGTTGAAATGTTGCGACATCACTTGCCCGGCCAGCACTTGCGGTTCATTGCGGCGCGCTTCGATACCGACCAGACTCTGGCTGCGCAACTGTTCGAATTGGTCGGCCGGGAAGCTGGCGTCCTTGAGCACATGCGCGACCAGCGCCAGTGCTGCCGGCAAATGTTCACGCGTGGTCTGGAAGTTGAACAGGTTGCCGCTGAACTTGAGCTTGTCGAATTCGTCAGCCAGTTGTTCGCGCGTGTATTTGCTGGTGCCGCGCATGAGCATGCCGCTGACCATGGTCGCCGCGGCCTGCTGGCCGAACAGGCTTTGCTCGTTGCCCCAATGCAGACTCATCGAGGTGGCCACGGTGGCGCCGCGCGTGGTCTTCGGTAATAGCGCGAGCTGGATTCCACCGGATGTGGATAGCGTGGTGCGCTTGCCGATGTTGTCCTGGCTCGGCTCGAAAGCTTCGCCGGCGCCGCTGTCGGTCTTGCCGACATAGCCTTGCATGACGCTGTCAGGCAGTGGCGCGGTCGGGATCTCGGCACGTTGCGGCGCGTCTTCCGGCAGGAACATGCCGGTGGTGCGGTTGTCGCGCTTGAAGTAGCGGCCGGCGGCCGCGGCGACATCAGCGCTGGTGATCTTTGCCATCTGGTCGCGGTTCTTGAACAGCA